>NZ_JAPEPF010000002.1:1681060-2017272 GCF_026340595.1 Streptomyces sp. NBC_01363 | reverse complement strand
CGTTCCGCGGCCTCCCCGGGCGACAGCTTCTGGTCCGCGATCATCAGCGCCACCTCGTTCTGTGCCCGTGTCGTCCAGTGGAACTTCTTCAGGAACGCGGCGGCCCCGCCGCCCCCGTCGGCGAACCGGGCGTTGAGGAACTTCCGCAGCGGGGTGCGCGGATACGCGCACGCCACCTTCTTCGGGTCGGCGTCGCAGCCCTCCTTGTACGGGGGCAGCTTCACCTCCGTCATCGGGACCTGCTCGAACAGCCACTGCGGCTTGTACCAGTAGGTCAGGAACGGCTTCTTCTCCTTGGCGAACTGCTTGATCTGCGTGATCTGCGCCGCCTCGGAGCCGGAGAAGACCACCTGGTAGTCCAGGTCCAGATTCTTCACCAGCGCCCGGTCGTTGGTGACGTACGACGGCGAGCCGTCCAGGAGCTGCCCCTTGCCGCCGCTCTCCGCCGTGCGGAGCCGGCCGGCGTACTTGTTCAGGTTCTTCCAGTCCGTCACGTCCGGGTTCGCGTCGGCGAAATACTTCGGCACGAACCAGCCGATGTGGCCGGTCACGCCGAGCTCCCCGCCCGGCGCGATCGTCTTCTTGTCCGCGACGTAGCGCTCCTCCTGTTCCGGGTGGCCCCAGTCCTCCAGGATCGCGTCGACACGGCCCTGGCTGAGGGCGTCCCAGGCGGGGACCTCGTCGATCTGGACGGTGTCGACGCGGTATCCCAGCTCGTGTTCGAGCAGGTACTGGGCGACGGCGGCGTTGGCCTGCGCACCCACCCACGACTGGACCGACAGTGTCACCGTCCTGGCGCCGTGCGCGTCGGCGTACGGGGACGCCTGCTTGGTCATGTCCGCCGCGCCGCAGCCCGTCAGAGCCAGCAGCCCGAACGCCGCGGCGGCGGCGATGGTGCGCCTACGCATCCCGGGGCTCCTTCCCGGCCGGCTGTGTGACCCGGTCCAGCATCAGTCCGAGGCATACGATGGCCGCGCCCGCGACCAGCCCGGTCGCCAGGTCTCCCTGGGCCAGCCCGAACACCACGAGGTAGCCGAGCGCACCGCCGCCCACCAGCCCGCCGATGATGACGACGGCGAGGACGAGGACCACACCCTGATTGACGGCCAGCAGCAACGCCGGCCGGGCGAGGGGCAGTTGGACCTGGCACAGTTGCTGCCAGCCCGTCGCGCCGAGCGAGCGGGACGACTCCATCGCGACCGGGTCCACGGCGCGCATGCCCTGGGTGGTGATGCGGACGACGGCGGGCAGCGCGTACACCACGGCCGCGACGGTGGCGGGTGCCCGGCCGACGCCGAACAGCGCGACCACCGGGATCAGGTACACGAACTGCGGCATGGTCTGGAAGACGTCGAGCACGGGCCGCAACAGCCGCTCCAGGCGGGGGCTGCGGGCCGTGGCGACGCCGGTGGCGACACCGGCGACGAGTGTGACGGCGACCGCGGCCAGCACCTGCGAGAGGGTGTCCAGCGCCGGGTCCCACACACCGAGCACCCCGATCGCGGCCATCGCGAGCACGGCGGTCAGCGCGGTGCGCCAGGTGCCGATGAGCTGGGCGAGCACCCCCACCAGGAGCAGTACGGCCCACCAGGGCAGCCACTGAAGACCGTCGCGCACCGGGTCGAGGACCCAGGTGGTGAAGCGGGCGGCCCAGTCGGCGGTGCCGCCGATGACGGGAACCCCGGAGTACAGGTGCGCGGTCATCCAGTCGACGGCACGATTGACGGAACCCGCGATGTCCATGGTCCACGCGTCGGGCCACGACAGCCGGCCGGTGTAGCGGCCGGCGAGCGCGACGGCGACCGTACCGGCCGCGGCGACCGCCCAGCCGAGGCCGCTCCCCCGGCCGGGCACGGCGCCGATACGCTCGCCCGCGGCGGCGGTGACACGGTCGAGGACGACGGCGAGCAGGACGACCGGCACACCGGCGGCGAGCGCCGCGCCGACATCGACCGAGGCGAGGGCCTGGTACACGCGGTCGCCGAGACCGCCCGCGCCGATCACGGACGCGATCACGGCCATCGAGAGCGCCATCATGATCGATTGGTTGACCCCGAGCAGCAGTTCCTTGCGGGCCAGCGGGAGCCGGGCGGTCAGCAACCGCTGCCGGCCGGTCGCGCCGAGCGAGGCCGCGGCCTCCATCACCCCGGCGTCCGCGCCGCGCAGACCGAGCGCGGTCAACCGGGCCATGGGCGGGGCCGCGTAGACGACGGTGGCGAGGACCGCGGCCGGTACGCCGATCCCGAAGACCAGCACGACCGGGAGCAGATACGCGAACGCGGGCAGCACCTGCATGGTGTCGAGCACCGGGCGCAGTGCCCGGTGCACGCGGTCGGACAGCCCGGCGGCGAGCCCGAGCAGCGCCCCGAGCAGAACGGACGCGGCGACGGCGACCACCATCAGCGCGAGGGTCTGCATGGTGGGCACCCACATGCCGAGCAGCCCGCACACGGCGAACGCTGCGACGGCGGTGAGCGCCGGGCGGATGCCCGCGAGGCGCCAGGCGACGAGGCCTGCGGCGGCCGTGACCCCGGCCCAGCCGGCGGCGAGGAGCACGAGGTAGACGGCGCGTACGGACAGTACGACGGCGTTGCTGATGTGGCCGAAGAAGTACAGGAAGAGCGGGTGGCTGTCCCGGTTGTCGATGATCCAGTCGCTGGCGTCGCCGAGCGGTCCGGACAGGTCGACGGCGAACCGTGCGGGCCAGCTGCCGCCGCCCAGGAGTACGGCTCCGAGGAGGAGTGCGACGAGGGCGACGCCCCCGATGATCGCGGTGCGGTGCCGGGCGAGGGCGTCGCTCAGCGGCACGCGCGCCGGGGGCGCGCCCGTCCCGGCGGCAGTGGTGACGGTGGTGCTCATCGTGTCCGCCTCCCCGGCGTGTCCGCGGCACGGGCGGGCACGGGCACTTGCGGGCCCGGCGGTCCCCAGGTGGTGTGCGCGGGCATCAGGCCGCCTCCTTCTGCGGGGCGAGCCCCGCCACCACGCCGAGCAGGTCCGCATGGCCGACCACGCCCACGCAGCGGCCGTTCTCGACGACGCGGGCGGTCCGGCCGCTGCGGACGACGGCCTCGATGGCCTCGTGGACCGTCGCGTCGGGGGCCAGCGCCGGGCCGTTGTCCGTCTCGACGGCTCCGGCCGGCCGCATCGCCGAGCGCACCGTCATGACCTGTTCACGCGGCACGTCGCGGACGAAGTCGCGTACGTAGTCGTCCGCGGGGGCGCCCACGATCTCCTCGGGGGTGCCGAGCTGCACGATCCGGCCGTCCCGCATCAGCGCGATCCGGTCGCCGAGCTTCAGCGCCTCGCCGAGGTCGTGCGTGATGAAGACCATCGTGCGGCCCTCCTCGCCGTGCAGCCGTACCACCTCCTCCTGCATGTCGCGCCTGATCAGCGGGTCCAGTGCGCTGAACGGCTCGTCGAACAGCAGTACTTCGGGGTCCACGGCCAGTGCGCGGGCCAGCCCCACCCGCTGTTGCTGGCCGCCGGACAGCTGAGCGGGGCGGCGGTGTTCCATGCCTTCGAGGCCGACCTTGGTGACGAACTCCGCCGCCCGCTGCCGCCGTTCGGCGCGCGAGACCCCCTGGATCTCCAGCCCGTACGCGACGTTGTCCAGCACCGACCGGTGCGGCAGCAGCCCGAAGTGCTGGAAGACCATGGCGGCGCGGTGGCGGCGCAGCTCGCGCAGGCGTGACGCGTCCATCGACAGCACGTCCTCGCCGTCGATGGCGATCGAGCCGGACGTGGGCTCGATCAGCCGGGTCAGGCAGCGCACGAGCGTCGACTTGCCGGAGCCGGACAGGCCCATGACGACGAAGACCTCGCCCTTGCGGACGTCGAAGGACACGTCGCGCACGGCGGCGGTGCAGCCGGTGTGTTCACGCAGTTCGGCGGGGCCGAGTGCGGCGAGATCCGGATCCGCCGGCACCCGGTCGGCCTTCGGGCCGAAGACCTTCCACAGTTCGCGTACGGAAAAGACAGGCGGCTCGGTGTTCATCAGGCATTGCCTCCCAGAAGGTCCGCGCATTTCTCCCCGACCATCAGCACGCCGATCATCGGGTTGACGGTCGTCATGGTCGGGAAGACGGACGCGTCGGCGATCCGGATGCCGTCCAGGCCACGGATCCTCAGATCGGGTGTCACGACGGCGAGTTCGTCGCCCGCTCCACCCATCCGACAGGTCCCCGCCGGGTGGTAGACGGTGTGCGCGACCTTGCGCGCGTACTCGCCGAGCTCCTCGTCGGAGGTGACCTCGGGCCCCGGGCAGACCTCGCGCTTGAGCCAGCCGGCGAGCGGTTCCTGCTCCGCGATGCGGCGTGCGATGCGGATGCCGTCGACGAGGGTGCGGCCGTCGTAGTCCTCCTCGTCGGTGAAGTACCGGAAGTCGAGGGCGGGCTTGACCTCGGGGTCGGCGCTGGTCAGGTACAGCCGGCCGCGGCTGCGCGGCTTGGGGATGTTGGGGGTCATCGACACGCCGTGCGGGGGCCGCTGATAGCCCAGCCGTTCGGGGTTGTCGGTGAACGGGATCTGGTAGAAGTGGAACATCAGGTCCGGCCCGTCGGCGTCCGGGTCCCGGCGTACGAAGAGGCCCGCGTCGCTGTCCATCGCGGAGTTCTCCGGTATCGGCCCGTCGGTCTCCCAGACGATGACCGACTCGGGGTGGTCGAGGAGGTTCTCCCCGACGCCCGGCAGGTCGTGCACGACGGGGATGCCGAGCTTCTCCAGGTCGGCGCGGGGTCCGATGCCGGAGTGCAGCAGCAGCCGGGGGGTGTCCACGGCGCCCGCGCACACGAGCACCTCGCGCCGGGCCCGTACGACGTGCTCCTCGCCGTCCTTGGTGCGCACGTGCACACCGGTGGCCCGGGTGCCGTCGAGCTCCAGCCCGAACGCCCAGGTCTCCAGGGCGATATGGAGGTTGGGCCGGTCCAGGAACGGGTGCAGATACGCCACGGAGGCCGAGGAGCGCTTGTTGTTCTCCGGGTGGTAGGCGAGGTCGAAGAAGCCGACACCCTCGTGGAACGGCTGCCTGTTGAAGCCCTCGACGCGCGGTACGTCCAGCGCGATCCGTGCGGCGTCGACGAAGTCGTGGGCGATGGCGTTCCGGTCGGCCTCGTCGACAGGGACGATGTTGTTGCGCAGCCTGGCGAAGTACGGGTCCATCGACGCCGCGTCCCAGCCCTCGGCGCCCGCGGCGGCCCACTCGTCCCAGTCGGTCGGCAGGGGCTTGAAGGCGATGAGGGTGTTGTGGGACGAGCAGCCGCCGAGCACCCGGGCGCGGCTGTGGCGGATGTGCGAGTTGCCGCGGGGCTGCTCGGTCGTCGGGTAGTCGTAGTCCAGTTCACCGCCGAGCAGACCCATCCAGCGACGCAGGGTGAGGACGTCGTCCCGTCCGACGTCGCTGGGGCCGCCCTCGATGACGGCGACGGTGGTGTCCGGGTTCTCGGTGAGCCGGGAGGCGATCACCGATCCGGCGGTGCCGCCGCCGATGACGACGTAGTCGTAGACGTGGTTGTCGGTCATGCGCTCGTTTCCCTCTGCTCCGTCGGGTCCGATGCGGACGTTGCGAACGTTGCGTCCGTTGCGTCCGGTGCGTCCAGTGCGTCCGTCATGTGCGGTGCGTCCGCTGCGTCCGTTGCGTCCAGTGCCCGTGCGCCTTGCGTCACGTGTGGCATGTGCGTCGCGTCCGTGCTTCAGCGCTGTGCCTCAGCCCGCGAACCAGCGCACGGGGCGCGGAGCGAGGTTCTGGTAGATGTGCTTGGCCTCGCGGTACTCGGCGAGGCCGGTCGGGCCCAACTCACGGCCGATGCCCGACTTCCCGAAGCCACCCCATTCGGCCTGCGGGAGGTAGGGGTGGAAGTCGTTGATCCAGACGGTGCCGTGGCGCAGGCGCCCGGCGACGCGGCGGGCGCGGCCCGCGTCGGCGGTCCATACGGCTCCCGCGAGCCCGTACTCGGTGTCGTTGGCGAGGGTGACGGCCTCGTCCTCCGTACGGAAGGTCTCGACGGTCAGGACGGGGCCGAAGACCTCCTCACGGACGACGCGCATCCGGCGGTCGCACCGGTCGAGGACGGTGGGGCGGTAGAAGTAGCCGGGGCCGTCGGGCCGTTCGCCGCCGGCCCGGAGCACGGCGCCTTCCTCGATGGCGGATGCGACGAAGTCCTCGGTCTTCGCGAGCTGTTGCGCGGAGACGAGCGGCCCGCATTCGACGCCGGGGTCGGTGCCGCGGCCGAGGCGGATCCTGTCGGCGCGACGGGCGAGTTCGGCGACGAAGCGCTCGCGCAGCGACTCCTCGACGATGAGCCGGGATCCGGCGGAGCAGACCTGGCCGCTGTGGATGAAGGCGGCGTTGAGCGCCTGGTCGACGGCGGTGTCGAAGCCCTCGTCGGTGGCGCAGGCGTCGGCGAAGACGACGTTGGGGTTCTTGCCGCCGAGTTCGAGCGCGACCTTCTTGACGGTGTCGGCGGCGGAGCGGGCCACCTTCGTGCCACTGGCCAGCCCGCCGGTGAACGATACGAGGTCGACGTCCGGGTGCTCGGCGAGACGGGCGCCGACAGTGGCACCGGCGCCGGTGACGATGTTGGCGGCGCCCTGGGGCAGACCGGCCTCCATCAGGAGCCCGATCAGCGCCACGGTGGTGAGCGGGGTGATCTCGCTGGGCTTGACCACGAAGGTGTTGCCGGCGGCGAGCGCCGGAGCGATCTTCCAACTGGCCTGGAGCAGCGGGTAGTTCCAGGGGGTGATGAGTGCGCACACCCCGACCGGCTCATGGACGACGACGCTGTGGATCTCGTCGTTCCCGGCGTCGACGACTCGTCCGCCGCTCTCGTTCATGACGAGGTCGGCGAAGTAGACGAAGGCGTCACGCACGCAGTCGACGTCGACACGCCCCTCTTCGAGGGTCTTGCCCGCGTCCCGGCTCTCCAGGGCTCCGATCTTCTCCCGGTCCCGCTCCAGCAGTGCCGCGACGCGACGCAGCAGGGCGGCCCGCTCGGCGACGGGCGTGCGTGGCCAGGCACCGTCGTCGAAGGCGGCACGCGCGGCGGCGACGGCGTCATCGGTGTCGGCGACGGCGCCCTCCGCCACAACGGCGAAGACGCCGGCGTCGACGGGGTCGATGATGTCGCGCGTGGCGCCGGAGACGGCCGAACGCCACTCCCCGGCCACGTGGATGGTCTGTTGTGCTGCCGACACGTCGTGTTTGGCCTTTCGGTTCCGGATGTGCGTCCTGCGCCGGTCACACCCCGGCGATCTGGCCGCCTGCCCCGGGTCCGGAGAACCATGCCCTGCTTCCGGCGGAAAGTGACCCGCCTCACGCCGCGACGTGGGACCGCGCCGCTGTTCAGCCCAAATCCGCGCAGCCGCAGGTGAACCACGCCGTCACCTGCGCGTCCCGGCCGGGCCCGTACTTCCCGTCCATCCGTCCCGTCCGCCCCGTACGTCCCGTACATCCCGTCCGTCCCCGGAAGTCGGCCGACGCAGCGTCGCAGCCCCCTCGGATCTCCGTGGTTCACACCTCGCGCACCGATACACGGCCTGCTGCGATGATGGACGCGATCACTGCTTCGAACCGACAACCGTTGGGGCCTTCACCGTGGACAGATTCGTCCTGGGCGACACGGACTTCGCCGTCGACCGATCGGAATCGTCGGTCCGGACGGCACCGGGCGGCCTGGTGACGGTCGACGTCTGGGGAACCCCCGAGGCCCTTGACGCGCAGGGGGACACGGGCCCGTTCGGCTGGGCAATCCATCCGCCTCGTCTCTACCTCACGGCGGTTCCCGCCACCTGGACCGGTGGCGTGGCGACCGTAAGGATCGACGACAGCATGTCCGGCCTTTGCGACATCGGCCTCTACCTCCACGAGCACGGCGACGTCACCGGCGAGCTGACACTCGATCCGGCGCGAACCCTGCGCATCAACGGATCAGCACAGATCGGCGGACGCGCGGAATCGATCGACGTTCGGGTGGACCTCCCCCTGCTACTCCCCGAGTAGGCGCGAGTCCACCGCGGCGAGCCAGGCATCCGCGACGATCCTGTGGCCGAGGGGACTCGGGTGGACCCCGTCCGGGGCCAGCTCCGCGGCCTCCTTCGTCTCCGCGGCACGGAGCAGGGCAAGGTCCGCGCGGACCACCTGGGCTCCGTTGGCCTGCGCGGCACGGAGGACGGCGTCGGTACGGGGCGTCAGGTCCTCGAACCATTCCTTCTGGTCCGGGGTGACCGGGAGCAGGAACGGGGTGATGACGACCAGTCGTGCGGACAGTTGGCGCGCGGTGTCCGCGAGAAGGCGGTCGAGGCATGCCTCGAACTCGTCGACCGGGCTGAGGAGTCCGCGGTCGTAGCGTCGCCAGGTGTCGTTGATGCCGATCTTGACCGTGACGACGGTGGGCCGGTGGGCGATGACGTCGGTGGTCCAGCGGGCTTCGAGGTCGTACACACGGTTGCCGCTGAGACCCTTGTTGATGACGGCGGGGCCGGGTCCGTCGCCCGCCCTGGCGTGCAGGGTCTGTGCGATCTCGTGGACGTATCCGCTGCCGAGCGATGCGGAATCCGTACGGTCGCGGCCCGCGTCGGTGATGGAGTCACCGATGAACAGGAGCGTGTCCGTCTCCTTGATGTGCATGTCCGCGATGTGCATGTCTGCCGTCCTTACGTCGGGGTGGTGGGTCGGGCGCCGCTCATCGTCGAGCCGCGACGCGCCGCAGCGTATCGGCCTCGCGCGCCAGTACCGCGGGGTCGTCGCCGGGCACGAACTCCAGGAGCGCCTCCAGGGGGACGCGTCGTTCGTTCAGCAGGTCGAAGACCCCGGTCCACAGGTCCTCACGGTCCGCCAGCCGCAGTCGGCGGTTGCCCGGCCACCACGAGAAGACATGCACCGCGCTGACCCGCTCGACGAGCTCGGAAAGCCCCGCCAGGGCCTCCTCGTCGGGAGCGTCCTGCGGCGGCTGCCAGTAGGTACGGAGGTTGTCCGCGCCCACCTCGTCCAACAGCCGGACGGTCGAGGCGACGGTGTCGGTGAGGGTCCTGGAGTGGAACTCCAGCGCGAGCTCCAGCCCATGGTCCGCGGCGACCCGGGCCGCCTCCCGCAGGCAGGCGGCGGTCCCGCTCCGCTCCTGCGGTGTCGCGGTCAGCGACCCGACTCCGCCCGCCCAGACCCGCACCCGCGGCGCCCCCAGGAGCACCGCGGCGCGGGCGATCTCGGGGAACTCGGCCGGTTCGCCCCGCGTGGCGCGGAAGTAGGAGCCGTACGAGCAGCAGGTGAGCCCGTGGTCGTCGGAAGCCTCGCGGGCCGCGCGGACGGTGTCGGGATGCTCCGGAGGCGCGTGCACGTCCGCTCCCCACTCGACCACTTCCAGGCCCGCCTCGGCGGCCCGGCGTGCGACCTCGGCGGCGGGCAGCCCCCGGAAGGTGACCGAGCACAGCCCCGGCCTGGCCACGGTGGTGTCCGACCCGGTCGGCACGAGGCCCGAGGCGCGGTCCGCCGCACCGCGCCCCTGCTCCTCGCGGTCACGGCTCTCCCTGCCTGTCACGGCGTTCCCTCCCTGCGGTCGCCTCGCGGCGGCTCTTCCCTCGCCCTTCTCCGGGCCGTTCCGAAACGGTCCGCCCGCGGTGGCGGGCGGACCGGATCACGGGTGACACCTCACGATGCGTTCGGACCCACGTCCGCGGTCGTGAGGGGGTGCCGGAGCGCGGGCGCGGTCGAGTACTCGTCGGCACCGATGTCGCGGGTGCTGCCTCGCGAGTCGCCGTCGATGTCGTCGGCCACGGCCGGGCTGCCCAGGGTGGCCGCGCCGATCGCCGGGCTTCCCGCCGACAGCCGGGCGATGCCGTCCTGGCCCGTCACCAGCTTCGGGTCGGCCCGGGTGCAACCACCGGAGGGGATATTGCCGTTGGACGCCGCACCCCACACCATGTTGCTCTGCCAGGTGAAATTGGTGGTCGTCCCCATCGCGACGAGGCTCCCGGAGTCACCGACGAGCAGGTTGTCGGCGATGACCACGTCCCGGGGCTCATACGTCCGGGTCTCGCCCGAGAGCGTGCTGGAGTTGCCGATCAGGGTGTTGTGGACGATCACCGCGCGGTCGCAGGCGTCGTTGCCCCGCCGCTCGTCCTGTGTCTCGCCCGAGTTGTGGTCGCGGGTGGTGCCGCTGCCGACCACCAGGGCCCGGCTCTTCAGTCCGCTGAGGTAGTTGTTGACGATGAGGTGGTCGTTGCCGTACAGCCGCACCCCCTCGCTGCCGCCGATCAGGTAATTTCCCTCCACCCGGGAGCGGTTGCCGTGGCGCAGCACGATGCCGCCGCGGCTGTTGCGGATCGTGTTGTAGCGGATGATGTTGTCGGAGGACTTCACCGAGATGGCCTCGGGGTCGCCGTTGGCGCGCTCGAACAGGTTGTACTCCACGACCGCGTGGGCGGCGGACAGCGCCCGTCCGCTGACGCCGAGGCGGATCGACTCGCCGCCGTTGTCCCCGGCGAAGGTGTGGTCGGAGAAGTAGTTCCGGAAGATGTGGATGTTCTGGGCCATGTCGGTCGAGCCGGGGCCGTCGACGACGAGGAAGATGCCGGTGGTGGTCTTGTCGTGGAAGTGGTTCCGGTCGATCTTCGTGTCGTTCGCCCGCACGACCAGCCAGTACGGGTCGCCGGTGTCCGCGTGCTGGAAGTCGTTGCGGGTCAGCCGGATCGACGAGCAGTTCACCGGGATCTCCATCGTGGTGCTCTGCCGGAAGGCGAAGCCGCTGACGGTGATGTTGCTCGAATTGGCGAAGACGAAGCTGCGCTCGCCCTTGAGCACCACGCCGCCGCGGGTCTTGGACACGATGGTGATCGGCGCGGCGCTGGTGCCGTTCTTGCCGGAGACGTTGATCGCGCCGCCCGACGGAACAGTGTAGGTGCCGTCGGCCACGACGATCCGGTCGCCGGGTGCGGCGCCGTTGATCGCGCTCTGGAGTTCGGCCAGGGAGCTGACCGGTGTGTCGGCCGCCGAAGCGTCGACCGACATCGAGGTGCTGAGGGGCATGGCGGCGAGTGCTGCCACCGCGGTGCCCCTGAGGAACGTGCGTCGTTGCATGATGCCTCCTGTGGCGACAAGGACGTGACGGGCCGGTCCGTACAGCCCCCGCGCTGGACGTGCCGGCTGATCGATGGCGGGGACAGCCGGGGAGGGCGAACCGAACCGGCTGTCCCTCTCGGGCGTGTGCTCAGCGGGCCTGGGGACCGACGTCGGCCGGGGTCAGTGGCCGGTGCCTGGGTGCCCGCTTCGCGTACTCGTCGGCGCCCACGTCCCGGGTCCGGCCGCGCGGGTCCCCGTCGATGTCGTGGGTGACCGGTGACCGCCTGAGCGTGCCCGCGCCGATCGCCGGGCTGTCCGCGGCCAGCCGGGCCACGCCGTCCGGGCCCGTCACCAGCTTCGGGTCGACGCGGGTGTAGCCACCGGACGGGATGTTGCCGTCGGCGGCGGCGCCCCACAGGATGTTGCCGGACCAGGTGAACCGTACGGTGTTCGCCATCGCGACCAGCTCGCCCGAGTCCCCGACGAGGAGGTTGTCCGCGACGGTCACATCACGCGGCTCGTGGGGACGCTGGCTCTCGCCGGAGAGTGTGCCCTTGTTGTTCACAAGGGTGTTGTACGCGATGAGGACCCGGTCGGGCGCGTCGTTGCCGCGGCGCTCGTCGGGCGTCTCGCCGGGCAGATGGTCGCGCTCCGAACCGCTGCCGATCACCAGGGCCCGCCCGGACAGACCGGCGAGGTGGTTGTTGACGATCACATGGTCGTTGCCGTAGATCCGCACGCCTTCCGTGCCGGCGACGAGATGATTGGCCTCCACCCGGTTGCGGTTGCCGTGCCGCAGGACGATCCCGCCGAAGCTGTCGCGGATGGTGTTGTGCCGGATGACGTTGTCCGAGCTCTTGACGGAGATGGCCTCCGGGTCGCCGTTGGCGCG
Source organism: Streptomyces sp. NBC_01363 (assembly GCF_026340595.1). Lineage (GTDB taxonomy): Bacteria > Actinomycetota > Actinomycetes > Streptomycetales > Streptomycetaceae > Streptomyces. The sequence goes on along the minus strand of NZ_JAPEPF010000002.1, from coordinate 2,005,333 downwards.
CTCGAACAGGTTGAACTCCACGACGGCGTGGGCGCTGGACAGTGCCCGAGGGCTGACGCCGAGCCTGATGGGCTCTCCGCCGTTGGACCCGGCGAAGGTGTGGTCGGAGAAGTAGTTCCTGAACACATGGACGCGCTGCGCCATCTCCTCCGTGCCCGCGCCCTCGATTCCGAGGTAGATGCCGAGCGTGGACTTGCCGTGGAAGTGGTTGTGGTCGACCTTGCTGTCGTCCGCACGCACCATCACCCAGTGCACGCCCTCGATGTCGGCGAGCCGGAAGTCGTTGCGGGTCAGCCTGATGTGCGAGCAGTTCGGGGGGATGTCCAGGGTGCTGCTCTGGCGGAAGGAGAAGCCGCTGACGGTGATGTGACTGGACGCGTCGAGGACGAAGCTCTGTTCGCCGTCGAGGACGACGCCGCCGCAGGACCGGGCGACGATGGTGATGGGCGCGCGCTCGGTGCCCTGCTTGTTCCGGATGGTGAGGGGCCGGTCCGACGGGACGGTGTACCTGCCGTCGGCCACGACGATGCGGTCACCCGGTCGTGCCCGGTCGATCGCGTCCTGGAGCTCGTCCAGCGAACCGACGGCGGCCGGGGCCGCCGTCGCGCTCGCGGTCAGGAGACCGCCGGTGGGGGCGACGGCCAGCGCCGCCCCTGCCGCGGTGCCCATGAGGAACGTCCGGCGTTGCATGATGCCTCCGTGAGTGTGGTGGTGGATCGGGGGGCCGGACCTTTCTCGGCCGGCGACCGTCTCAGCCGGCGGCCGGGTCGGCCGGAGTGTCCAGGTACAGCTCGATGACGGGAACGGGGGTGTCGGGGCGCTGGACGGGGATCTCCAGCGTGAGCGTTCCGGCGGGCTGCCCGCCCATTTCGGTGTTCTGCGCGGGCCGGTCCGGGTCGATGTGGACCTGGCCGATCTCCGAGGCGTCGTTCAGCAACTGGGCGTAGCGCACCCGGCCGGCGAGTCCCGGCAGGTGCAGATGGCGCAGCGGCCAGGCGAGCAGGTGGACGTAGAGCCGGTCACCACGCTGGGTGTACCGGCATTCGGCAGGCGCGGTGTACGGGGACGGGCCGCAGCCGCGGACCGAGCGCTCGTGCAGGTCCATCCACCGGCCGATCTCCCCGAGGACGGCGACGGCGCGCGGTTCGAGGTCGCCGCGGCCGGTCGGGCCGACGTTGAGCAGCAGGTTGCCGCCCTTGGACACCCCGTCGACGAGCATGCGGATCAGCAGGTCGGCACTCTTGTGGTCCAGGTTGTCGCGGTCGTAGCCCCAACTCCCGTTGAGCGTCTGGCACGCCTCCCACAGCACGGGCCGGCCGTCCTTGATCATGGGTCCCGAGGGCTGGTACTGCTCGGGGGTGATGAAGTCGCCGGGAAGGCCGGTCCTGTCGTTGACGAGCACATGCGGCTGGAGTTCGCGGACCATCTCCAGCAGCTTGGGGGAATCCCAGTCGTCCGGGCCCTTGCCGCCCCACCAGGTGCGGCCCGCGTACGAGAAGTCGAAGAACAGGTAGTCGACGCGTCCGAAGGACGTCAGCAGTTCGCGGACCTGGCCGTGCAGATAGCGCTGGTAGTCGCGGATGTCGCGGTCGGCGGCCGCGGCCTTGAACTCCTCGTCGTCGCGCTGCGGATGGGTGCCGTCCACGGGAAAGGACGGATGGTGCCAGTCGATCAGGGAGTAGTAGAGGCCGACCTTGAGCCCTTCGGCACGGCACGCCTCGACGAACGGCCCGACGAGGTCGCGGCCGTGCGGGGTGTTGGTGACCTTGTACTCGGTGAGGGCGCTGTCCCACAGGCAGAAGCCGTCGTGGTGCTTGGCGGTCAGGACGACGTACCGCATGCCCGCCGCCCTGGCCGCCCTGGCCCACCGGACCGGGTCGTAGCGGTCGGGGTCGAAGTGGTCGAAGTAGACCTGGTACTGCTCGTCGGTCAGCTTCTCCCGGTTCTTGACCCACTCGTGCCGTGCGGCGAGCGAGTACAGGCCCCAGTGGACGAACATGCCGAACCGGTCGGTGGTGAACCAGGTCGTGTCGGGGGCCGGCGCGGGAGCCGGGGTCGCAGCGCTCGGGGTCATGGGGCATCGTTCCTTGTCGTCGGCGTCCGGTGGCGTGTCCCGGGCGCTGTCGGCGGGCTGGTCGTACGGGGGTTCGCGTGCGGACGGCCGGCCGGGTCAGCCCTTCAGGGCACCGGAGGACAGGCCGTGCACGAAGGAACGCTGGAAGAACAGGAACACGATCACGGAGGGGAGCAGGGCCAGCAGGGAGGCGGCCATCACCACTCCGGGAGTGACGGCGGGGTCGATCCGCAGGGTTCGCAGCGCCAGCGGGAGCGTGTACGAGGAGGAGTCGGTGGAGACTAGGAGGGGCAACAGGTACTGGTCCCAGATCATGGTGAAGCCGAAGACTCCGATGACCCCGAGTGCGGGCTTGCACATCGGCAGGATGATCTGGGCGAAGATACGCAGGTCACCGGCGCCGTCGATGCGGGCGGCCTCTTCGAGTTCCCGGGGCACGTCCTTCATGAACTCGGTCATCACGAGGATGGAGAATCCCCAGGCGCCCAGCGGAACGATCATTCCGGCCAGGGTGCCGATGAGGTTGAAGTGGACGACCGGCAGGTCGGAGAGGATCACGGACAGCGGGAGGGCCAGGATCTCCTCGGGCAGCATCAGCGTCGCCAGGATGGCGACGAGCACCAGCGTCATCCCCGGGAAGACCTTCCTGGCCAGGGCGTATCCGGCGAGGACGGAGACGGCCACCTGGAGCAGCAGCCCGAAGCCGACCACGAAGAACGAGTTCAGCAGGTACGCGAGCACGCCCTGGTCGAAGGCGATCCTGAAGTTGTCCAGAGTGGCGCCGGAGGGAATGACGCTCAGCTGTGTCGGGTCCTTGACCTGGCTGAAGGCACCGACCAGCAGGGCCAGCAGGGGCCCGGCGAAGACGATCAGGACCAGCAGATAGGTGACGGCCTTCAGGATCCGCCCGCCCGGACTCCTGCTCTCCGTCAGGCCCAGCGCGGTCTCGGTCGGCGCGTTCATTTGCTCTCTCTCCGTCGCAGCAGGTGGACGACGACTGTCAGGATCAGCGTCGCGATGAACAGCAGGACGGCTCCCGCCGCGCCGACGCCGAGTCTGTTCTGCTCCAGCCCGAGCTTGTAGATCAGGGTCATCACGACCTCGGTGGAGCCGTCGGGCCCACCGTTGGTGAGCAGGAACACCTCGGTGAACACGCGCAGTCCGCGGATCGCGGCGAGGATGAACAGGATCGAGAACACCGACCGCAGTCCGGGCACTGTCACGTGCCAGACCCGCTGCAGCCTGGAGGCGCCGTCGACCTTCGCCGCCTCGTAGAGACCGCGGTCCACACTGGTGAGGCCGGCGAGGAAGATCATCATGTCGTAGGGGGCGCCCCGCCAGATGCCGGTGAGCATGATGGAGGCCATCGACGAATCGGGGTCGTTGATGAATCCCGAGGGGCCGAACCCCACCAGGCCGAGGATGGAGTTGAGCATGCCGTCCGCGGTCGGGTGGTACATGATCCGCCACAGTTCGGCGACGACCGCGATCGGCACCACCACCGGCAGGAACGCCGCGGAGCGCACGAATCCCAGTCGGCGACCCTGGCCTTCCATCAGCAGCGCGAGAACGAGGCCGAGGGCCATCGAGCCGGCTGTCTGCCCGGCGGCGAGGACGACGGTGTGCCACGCGGCCTCGCGGAAGCCTGCGGACTGGAGCACCGTGGCGTAGTTCTCGGTGCCGACCCACCTGTTGCCGAGGTAGGGCTGGACATCCTGGAAGGACATGGTCAGCGCACTGACCATGGGGATGAACTTGAAGTACAGGAAGAGGAGCAGCGCCGGTGCCAGGAACAGCCACGGCGTCCACCACCGGCCCGCCCGGCGGTCGTGCCCGCGGCGGCCGGTGGCCGCGCGGCCCGTTTTCCGGGTGGCGGGTCCGGTCGCCGGGAGGGCGGCCGGATCCGCCTGGTCAAGACTCATGACGCGGCGATTCCCTGTTCCTTGAGGATGTCGGCGAGCTGCTTGTCGAGCTCCTTCAGCTTGGTCCCGGTGTCCAGGTCGCAGTCGGCCATCAGCGCGTTGACGGTATCCGCGGTCGTCTGCCGCACCGGGGTCCAGTTCGGGATGGACGGCGCGTACCGGCCGGAGTTCTGGTAGATCTCGGCGTAGGTCTTCCAGCGGGGGTCGGGACGGACCTCGGAGATGTCCACCGTCTTGTTGACGGGCAGCTGCACGGTGAAGCCGGTGTCGCCCTCCATCCCGGTCTTCTGGCCCTCGGCGGAGAGCGTGAAGTCGGCGAAGGCGTCCTGGCCGGCCATGTTCTCGGAGCCCGCCATCAGGTAGACGGACCCGCCCTCGGCGAGCACGGTGGCGTCCTTCGACCCCTTGGGCATCGGCACGACCTCGTACTTGTCCTTGCCGAGGGTCTCGTCGAAGCGAGGCAGCAGATACGGGCCGACGACGAACATGCCGGTCCGGCCGGCCTCGAACGTCTCGTTCGTGGGCGGGGTCTCCATGGTCACGGCGCCCGGCTGGATGACCTTGTTCTTGCAGCCGAGGTCGCGGAACCACTGCACGGCCTGAACCGATTCCTTCGTGGTCATCGCGGGCTTGTACTTGCCGTCCCCGGCCTCGGTGATGAAGTCTCCGCCCGCCGCCCAGAGGAAGTTGGAGAAGTACCAGGAGGCGTATCCGCGCTTGGTGGACAGCGGAGCGGCGAGTCCGTACGTGTTCTTCTTGCCGTCGCCGTCGGGGTCCTTGGTGGTGAAGGCTTCGGCCATCGCGGCGAAGTCGTCCCAGCTCTGCGGGACTTCGAGCTTCAGCTTCTCCCGCCAGTCCTTGCGGATGAGCAGCGCGGACGCCTGCGCCGAGTACGGCAGGCCGAACTGCTTGCCGTCCACGCTCTTGCCGGAGTCCAGCCCCTGGCCGACGACCTGCTTGCCGTTCTTGATCTTGTCCAGGTCGATCTCCCGGAGCAGGCCCTGGCTGTGCATGGCGCCGAGCTGCGTCACATCGTTCATGACGATGTCGGGCAGGTTCTTCTGCGCGGCCCGCTGCTGCAGCTTGGTCTCGAAGTCGTCGAAGATCGCCGTGACCTTGACCTTGAAGCCCGTGGTCTTCCCGAAGGCGGCAGCGAGCTTGAGCGCTCCCTGCTCTCCCGGTCCGCCCGGTGTGGTCCGGATCCACAGTTCGAGCGGTGCCTTCGAGTTCTGCTTGGCATCCACTCCCGCAGGCCCTGATGTACAGCTGGTGAGGACCAGTGCGGAAGCGAGAACACCCGCACCGATCCACCGCGATCTCTGCATGACAACTCCTGTTTTCGCCGCATCACAGCCAGCCTGGAAAGCGCTTGCTGGGACGCTAACGGGGTCCGAATCCGTGGTCAATAGTCCGATGAATGCAAAAATCTTGCGATGGCTCACGGGAGCCTCGCGGGACTCGCCCGCACTCGGCCCCTGCTCGCCGACACCTCCGCAAGAGGTTCGGTCACCTCGCGAAAGCACCTGACAGACCGATAATTCGGCTGCCTGAGGCAACGATCGGCCGACCGCACATCAATGCCGTCCGGACGCGACAGCCGCCGGGACGGCAAGCATCGGACGACTGAGCTTCATCCGAGGTCATTTCAATCATCCGATGTATCGTGCTGCAAGCACACTGACCAAAGCAACGGACAAGCCACGCCAATCTTCAACATCCGGTCAGACATTTCCCCACGCACCCGATCAGGGTTCACAGACAGGGCCGATTCACTGACGGCCTGTCAGCGAAGAGCTGAGGAGCGCAACGCCATGAACGAGCCGGCCCGCAGACCGACAGCCCTGTTGGTCATGGAGGAAGAACGCAGGGCGGACGTCTACCCCCGTGAGGTCCTGGCCGAAATCGAAGGTCTCGTGCACCTGCAGGGTCCACCTCTCACGCGACAGCGGCTCGACGAGGATCCCGACGTGCTGCGGGAGGTCGATGTCCTGCTCACGGGCTGGGGCGCGCCCGTCCTCGATGCCGCCTTCCTGTCGCATGCTCCTCGGTTGCAGGCGGTCCTCGTCGCCGCAGGCTCCGTACGGCACCTGACCACACCCGCGTTCTGGGCACGCGGCATTCCGATCGTCTCCGCGGCCGCGGCCAATGCCGTCCCGGTTGCGGAGTTCACTCTCGCCCAGGTCCTCCTCGGGCTGAAGCAGGTACACCGCATCACCCGGGAGGTGGCGAGCAGTCGCCGCTTCCCCCACAACCCCCAGGTGCCCGGCGCCTACCGGTCACGCGTGGGCCTGCTCGGGCTCGGGCACATCGGCCGTCTCGTGGCGTCCCACCTCGGCCGCTTCGACATCGAGATCCTCGCCACGGACCCCATCGCCTCCCCGGACACCGCCCGGCGGGCGGGCGTCCGGCTCGTCGGCATCGAGGAACTGTTCGCCACCAGCCATGTCGTGAGTCTCCACGCCCCCCTCCTGCCCGAGACCCGCGGCACGATCGGGGCCCGGCTGCTGAACTCCCTGGGACCGGGTGCGACGCTGATCAACACCGCGCGTGGCGCACTCGTCGACGAGACCGCCGCGGCTGCGGTCCTGCGCGCCAGACCCGACCTCACCGCTGTACTCGACGTCACGCACCCGGAGCCTCCCGCCCATGACTCGCCACTCTTCACCCTTCCCAACGTGGTCCTGACACCCCACCTCGGCGGTGCCCTCGGGGCCGAACGTCATCGTCTCGGAGAGCTTGTGCTCGACGAACTCCGACGCTTTATACATGACCAACCTCTCCAGCACGCCATCGACCCCGCTCGCGCGGCGTCGCTGGCCTGAGGCCGCGGAAGGCGTCGCCGCAGGTGCGGCCCCGGCACGGCGGGGCCGCCCGCACGACGTCAGCGAAACGTCAGCGAAACGTGCGTGGAACGTCAGCGCGGGGCAGGAGAGTTCGGGGCCCGTCGGTGTGTTTGTGTGGTCGGTGTTCGCGTGCCCCGGCGAGTCGGCCGTCGTCGCATCGCCGAAGGAGTCCGTCATCAACCTGCGGAGGACCAGGGCCGCCGTTGTTGCAGCCACTGCCGTGGCGGGAATTCGCGATCGGTACCCATCGGGCAGTGTGGACGCGCCGGAACGACACCGCCGGCAACTGGACCTCGTGGACGTCCATGGGCGGAGTGGCGACGAGCGGAGTCACCGTGGAACCGCTCCCCCACGACACCCTCTACATCGTCATCACCGGCACCGACGGCCAACGGTGGGAACGCCTGCGCCACAGCTGTCCCAACGGTGCCTGGTCGGACCACTGCGAGCCGTACCGCGGCTGACCGGTGATCCGGGGCGAGGCACCCGGTGCGCGCAGCCGCACCCTGCACGCACCGGCTGACACGCGCAGCCCGGCGCCCCACCCGCACCTCATCTGCGCGTGCCGCCGTGCCGCACGATCGCTGCGGTAACTCTCAGTGCGGCCTCCAGGTGAACTTGCCGCCGCCCACCCACCGCACCACGCCGGGATCGTCCAGGTCATGGACCCTGATTCCTGCGGCCGAGGCGGCGGCGAGCACATCCATCATCGATGTTGCCGCGCTGACGATCTCCCCGTCGATCTCCACAAGGCGGAAGGGCGGGTCACCGGACTGTACCCCCAGCACGGTGATCCGAGCCGTCGAGATATAAGGACTGCCACTTTCGGTCATGCGTAGATCGCTTCCACGCCACGGGCGACACTATGCCCGGCGGTGGAACGGGTGACGCCCCTACGCGGACCAGTGCGTCTACCTGGGGCAACGACGCTGGGCTCGCGGGACTCACCGCGTACGGCGGCAGCGGGTACCCGGACGCGGATCCGCGTCCGCGTTGCCACCACATCCGGTATCCGAGCACGATCACACGATCAGCGAGTACGCCGGTGCGGCAGGCACGAACTGGTTCACCGGACCGAACGGCTCCCCCGTGTGCACGTCGATGCCCCACGTCCGGCCAAGTCCTTCCCACAGGTCGCCGACCGTGGCACCGGCGCAGGTCGTCCACATCAGCCCTGTCACCGTCACTAACAACAGCCGAGCCCGGCCGGTGTCGCGGCCGGGGCTCGGTCACATGTCGCTGTCCGGTGGTCCGGTGCCGAGCCCGGGGGTCAGTCCTCGCCCTCCAGGTTGCCCTCCGTCTCCAGGTATGCCTGGCGCAGGGCTTCGAGGACGGCCGGGTCGGGCTTGGCCCACATGCCGCGGGATTCCGCCTCCAGGAGGCGTTCCGCGATGCCGTGCAGGGCCCAGGGGTTGGCCTGCTGGAGGAACTCCCGGTTGGTCGGGTCCAGGACGTACGTCTCGGTGAGCTTGTCGTACATCCAGTCGGCGACCACACCCGTCGTCGCGTCGTAGCCGAAGAGGTAGTCGACGGTGGCGGCCAGTTCGAAGGCGCCCTTGTAGCCGTGCCGCCGCATCGCCTCGATCCACTTGGGGTTCACCACCCGGGCGCGGAAGACCCGCGAGGTCTCCTCCACCAGGGTGCGGGTGCGGACCGTCTCGGGGCGGGTGGAGTCGCCGATGTACGCCTCCGGGGCGGTGCCGCGCAGGGCGCGGACGGTGGCCACCATGCCGCCGTGGTACTGGAAGTAGTCGTCGGAGTCGGCGATGTCGTGTTCGCGGGTGTCGGTGTTCTTGGCCGCGACCGCGATCCGCTTGTACGCCGTCTCCATCTCCTCACGGGCCGGGCGGCCGTCGAGTTCGCGTCCGTAGGCGTAGCCGCCCCACACCGTGTAGACCTCGGCGAGGTCCGCGTCGGTGCGCCAGTCGCGGGAGTCGATCAGCTGGAGCAGACCGGCACCGTACGTACCGGGGCGGGAGCCGAAGATACGGGTGGTGGCGCGGCGTTCGTCGCCGTGGGCGGCCAGGTCGGCCTGGGTGTGGGCGCGTACGTGGTTCTGCTCGGCCGGCTCGTCCAGGGAGGCGGCCAGACGGACCGCGTCGTCGAGGAGGCCGATGGTGTGCGGGAAGGCGTCGCGGAAGAAACCGCTGATGCGGAGGGTGACATCGATGCGCGGGCGGCCGAGTTCGGCCGGCGGGATCGCCTCCAGGCCGGTGACACGACGCGAGGCGTCGTCCCAGACCGGGCGGACGCCGAGCAGGGCGAAGGCCTCGGCGACGTCGTCGCCGGCGGTGCGCATCGCGCTCGTACCCCACAGGGACAGACCGACCGAGGTGGGCCAGTCGCCGTTGTCGGTGCGGTAGCGCTCCAGGAGCGAGTCGGCCAGGGCCTGGCCGGTCTCCCAGGCGAGGCGCGAGGGTACGGCCTTGGGGTCGACGGAGTAGAAGTTGCGGCCGGTCGGCAGGACGTTGACCAGACCGCGGAGCGGGGAGCCCGAGGGTCCGGCGGGGACGAATCCGCCGTCCAGCGCGTGGAGGGCGTGGTCGAGTTCGTCGGTCGTGGCGGCCAGCCGCGGCACCACCTCGCGAGCCGCGAAGTCGAGGATGTCGCTGACGGCCCGCGGGTGCCCGGCCGCCACCCCGGCGACGGCTTCCGGGGACCAGCCCGCGTCCTCCATCGCCTGGACCAGGGCGCGGGCCCGCTCCTCGGCCTCGTCGGCGGTGACCCGGGTCGCGGCGGACTCGTCGAGCCCCAACGCCTCGCGCAGGCCCGGCAGGGAGGCCGTGCCGCCCCAGATCTGACGGGCGCGCAGGATCGCGAGGACGAGGTTGACCCGGTCGGCGCCGGCCGGGGCGCCGCCCAGGACATGCAGGCCGTCGCGGATCTGCGCGTCCTTGATCTCGCAGAGCCAGCCGTCGAGATGCATGATGAACTCGTCGAAGCCCTCGTCCTCGGGACGGTCTTCGAGCCCCAGGTCGTGATCGAGCTTGGCCGCCTGGATCAGGGTCCAGATCTGTGCGCGGATCGCCGGCAGCTTCGCCGGGTCCATCGCCGCGATCTGGGCGTGCTCGTCCAGGAGTTGTTCGAGCCGGGCGATGTCCCCGTAGCTGTCGGCGCGCGCCATCGGCGGTACGAGGTGGTCCACGAGGGTGGCGTGGACGCGCCGCTTGGCCTGCGTCCCCTCGCCCGGGTCGTTGACCAGGAACGGGTAGATGAGCGGGAGGTCGCCGAGGGCGGCGTCGGGGCCGCAGGCGGCGGAGAGACCGGCGTTCTTGCCGGGCAGCCATTCCAGGTTGCCGTGCTTGCCGAGGTGGATCATCGCGTCGGCGCCGAAGCCGTTGTCGTCGGCCGGGGCGGCGATCCAGCGGTAGGCGGCCAGGTAGTGGTGCGAGGGCGGCAGATCGGGGTCGTGGTAGATCGCGATCGGGTTCTCGCCGAAGCCGCGCGGCGGCTGGATGAGGATGAGCAGATTGCCGCGGCGCAGGGCCGCGAGGACGATGTCGCCCTCCGGGTTGCTCGACCGGTCCACGAACATCTCGCCCGGGGCGGGGCCCCAGTGCTGCTCGACCGCTTCGCGGAGCTCGGCCGGGAGGGTCGCGTACCAGCGCCGGTAGTCGGCCGCCGGAATGCGGACCGGGTTGCGGGCCAACTGCTCCTCGGTGAGCCACTCCTGGTCGTGGCCGCCCGCCTCGATCAGCGCGCGGATCAGCTCGTCGCCGTCGCCCGACGCGAGGCCGGGTACCTCCTCCGTACCGAAGTCGTATCCCTCGGCGCGGAGTCGGCGCAGCAGGGCGACGGCGCTGGCCGGGGTGTCGAGGCCGACCGCGTTGCCGATCCGGGAGTGCTTGGTCGGGTACGCGGAGAGAACGAGCGCGATCCGCTTCTCGGCGGCCGGGATGTGGCGCAGCCGGGCATGGCGCACGGCGATCCCGGCGACGCGGGCGGCGCGCTCGGTGTCGGCGACGTACGCGGGCAGACCGTCCTCGTCGATCTCCTTGAACGAGAACGGCACGGTGATCAGGCGGCCGTCGAACTCGGGGACCGCGATCTGGCTGGCGGCGTCGAGCGGGGAGACCCCCTCGTCGTTGCCTTCCCAGTCGGTGCGCGAACCGGTGAGGCAGAGGGCCTGGAGGATGGGTACGTCGAGGCCGCTGAGGACGCCCGCGTCCCAGGACTCGTCGTCACCGCCCGCCGACGCCTCGGCGGGCCGGGTGCCACCCGCGGCGAGGACGGTCGTCACGATCGCGTCGGCGGCGCGCAGCGCTTCGATGAGTTCGGGCTCGGGGGTGCGCAGCGAGGCGACGTACAGCGGCAGCGCGCGGGCGCCCGCGTCCTCGACGGCACGGCACAGGGCCTCGATGAACGCGGTGTTGCCGCTCATGTGGTGGGCGCGGTAGTAGAGCACGGCGACGGTCGGGCCGTCGGTGTGCCGGGGGGTGCGCTCCAGCGGGCCCCAGGAGGGTGCCGGGGCGGGCGGGGCGAAGCCGTGGCCAGTGAGCAGGACGGTGTCGGAGAGGAAGCGGGCGAGCTGGTCCAGGTTGGCGGGCCCGCCGTGGGCCAGATAGGCATGGGCCTCGGCGGCGATGCCGATGGGGACCGTCGAGGCGGCCATCAGCTGGGCGTCGGGGGCCTGTTCGCCAGTGAGGACGACGACGGGGCGTCCGGTGGCGAGCACCTGGTCGAGGCCGTCCTGCCAGGCGCGCACCCCGCCGAGGAGGCGCACGACGACCAGGTCGACGCCGTCCAGGAGCTGTGGCAGGTCCTGGAGCGGCAGCCGGGAGGGGTTGGCGTAGCGGTAGGGGACCGGGCCCTCCGAGGCGCGGGCGCTGAGCAGGTCGGTGTCGGACGTCGACAGGAGCAGGATCATGCGGCGTCGGGCCTTCCTCGGGGTGTCCACGCCCCGGGCGGTGTCGGAATGAAGCTCCCCGCTCGAACGGATCCGAGCGTGTGGGGAAGGGAGTTCCTGACTTGCCCGGCCGTGGCCGGACTCACAGTGGCGGGACCGTGCCGGACTTGCACCGGACTTCCTCCCCTGTCGCCGTCTGTGGCGACGACGTGCCGGATGGCCCGTCACTAGGCATAGTAAGGGCCGGTCAACCGATGGAGGACATACGGATCTGGTCAGATGGTCGGTATGCTCGCCGCCATGCCCCGACCTGCCACTTCGCCTTCACCGCCGGGAGACGCGTCTCCCCGGGACCGCGGTGACGCCTGCCCCGGCACGCTGCGGCTGCACCGGGCGGACGACGGCGCTCTGGCCCGCGTCCGTGTTCCCGGCGGGCTGCTGACCGCGGTGCAGGCGGACGCCCTGGGGGCGTTGGCGGGGAGCCTGGGCGATGGTGAGTTGCATCTCACTTCGCGCGGCAATGTCCAGTTGCGCGGGCTGGGCCCTGACTGCGGAGGCGAACTGGCCGACAGGCTGGGCGAGGCGGGGCTGCTGCCCTCCGCGCGCCACGAGCGGATACGCAACATCGTGGCGTCGCCGCTCTCGGGGCTCGACGGCCGCGGCGCACGGGACGTCGGCCCCTGGCTGTCCGCGCTGGACGCGCTGTTGTGCGCGGGCGACCGGACGGCGGGCCTCTCGGGCAGGTTCCTGTTCGTGCTCGACGACGGCCGTGGCGATGTGGACGCGCTGGGCGGCGACGTGACGTTGCTGGCGCAGGACGACGGAACGGCGCTGCTGCGGATCGGCACGGCCAGGACTGCGGTACGGATACCCGGCGCGCAGGCGCCGCAGGCCGCCCTCCTGGCGGCCGGGACCTTCCTGGATCAGGCGTCGGGCACCGGTGCCTGGCGCGTGTCGGACCTGCCCGGCGGTGCCGGATCCCTCCTCGACGAGGTCGTACGACGGTTGCGGGCGACGGGTACCGGCACCACTTCCACCGAGGACCGTGCCTGCCCGCGGAGCTCGGACGGCCCCGCCCCCGGCGTCGTGACCGGCCCGCACGACGGGGCCGCGCTGTCCGTCGGCATCCCCTTGGGGCGCGTCGGCCCGGCGCAGTGGCGGTCGTTGACGGACACGGCCCGGCACCGGGGCCGCGGTGAGTTGCGGCTGACACCGTGGCGCGGGGTCGTCGTACCGGGGGTGGAGCGGCGGCGGGCCGCGGGGCTGCTGGACGATCTGGGGGCTACCGGCCTCGTCGTCGGACCCGGCTCTCCCTGGGCCGGGGTGGGTGCCTGTATCGGCCGGCCCGGCTGCGCGAAGTCGCTGGCCGATGTGCGGGCCCAGGCGGCGGACGCGGTGGGGGCCGTGGGCCCGTTGCCGGTGTACTGGTCCGGGTGCGAACGCCGGTGCGGCCACCCCCGCGGTGAGTGGGTGGACGTCGTCGCCACCTCCGACGGACACCGGATCTCGCTCGTACGGGGCGAGGTACGGGACGCCCCCGTGAGCGTCCCCGACAGCCCCGGTGGGCTCGCCGCCGCGGTGGCCGCGGCCCGCCGCGCGCGCGGCTGATCCCGTACGCCCCACTCCCCTGTACCCGACCGTCGCACGCCCGAGGAAGAGAGCGAAAGCACTGTGCACCAGTACGAGAAGGACGGACCGGCGATCTATCGCCAGTCCTTCGCCACGATCCGTGCAGAGGCGGATCTCGCAGGCCTGCCCGCCGATGTGAGCCAGGTCGCGGTCCGCATGATCCACGCCTGCGGGATGGTCGACCTCGTCCGTGATCTCGCTTTCACCCCGGACGCGGTCGCCCGCGCCCGCGCCGCTCTGCGGGCCGGCGCACCCATCCTGTGCGATGTGGCCATGGTCGCCAGCGGCGTCACCCGCAAGCGGCTGCCCGCGGACAACGAGGTGGTGTGCACCCTGTCCGACCCGGCGGTGCCGGAACTCGCGAAGCAGCTGGGCACCACCCGCAGCGCCGCCGCCCTGGAGCTGTGGCGCGACCGGCTGGACGGCGCGGTGGTCGCCGTCGGAAACGCACCGACCGCCCTGTTCCGGCTGCTGGAGATGATCGAGGAGGGCGCGCCGCGCCCCGCCGCCGTCATCGGCGTGCCGGTCGGCTTCATCGGTGCCGCCGAGTCCAAGGACGCCCTGGCCGCGCACCCGTCCGGACTGGAGCATCTGATCGTTCGGGGCCGTCGCGGCGGCAGCGCCATGGCGGCCGCCGCCCTCAACGCGATCGCCAGCGAGGAAGAGTAGACGTGAGCGAGCAGAAGACGGGCCGGCTGTACGGGGTCGGGCTCGGCCCCGGCGATCCGGCCCTGATGACCGTACGCGCGGTGGAGATCATCGCCGAGGCCGATGTCATCGCCTATCACAGTGCCCGGCACGGGCGGTCCATCGCCCGGTCCATCGCGGCGAAGCACATCCGTGCCGACCATGTCGAGGAGCCGCTGGTCTACCCCGTCACGACGGAGACCACGGACCACCCGGGCGGTTACCGGGGAGCCATGGAGGAGTTCTACGCCGAGGCGGCGGCCCGCCTGGCGGTGCATCTCGACGCCGGCCGCACGGTCGCCGTGCTGGCCGAGGGCGACCCGCTCTTCTACGGCTCGTACATGCACATGCACAAGCGGCTCGCCGACCGCTACCCGACCGAAGTGGTCCCGGGCGTCACCTCGGTCAGCGCGGCCGCCGCGCGGCTCGGTACCCCGCTCGTCGAGGGCGAGGAGGTGCTGACCATCCTGCCCGGCACCCTGCCGGAGGAGGAGCTGACCGCCCGGCTCGCCGCCACCGACGCCGCGGTGGTCATGAAGCTGGGACGTACGTTTCCCGCCGTGCGCCGCGCCTTCGAGACGTCCGGGCGGCTGCCCGAGGCGCGGTACGTCGAGCGCGCCACGATGGCCGGGGAGCGGGTGGGCGAGCTGGCCGAGGTCGACGCCGGCTCCGTGCCGTACTTCGCGGTCGCGGTCCTGCCCAGCAGGATCGGAGCGCAGCGTCCCGAACGTGCCCCGGAGGGCGGCGAGGTGACCGTGGTCGGCACCGGCCCGGCCGGGCCGCTGTGGCTGACTCCGGAGACGCGCGGGGCGCTGGCCGCCGCCGACGACCTGGTCGGCTACACCACCTATCTGGACCGGGTGCCGGTGCGGCCGGGGCAGGTGCGCCACGGCTCGGACAACAAGGTCGAGTCGGAGCGCGCCGAGTTCGCCCTCGATCTGGCCCGGCGCGGACGTCGGGTCGCCGTGGTGTCGGGCGGCGACCCAGGGGTCTTCGCCATGGCGACGGCCGTCCTGGAGGTGGCGTCGCAGGACGAGTACGCGCAGGTGCCGGTGCGGGTGCTGCCGGGAGTGACGGCGGCCAACGCCGCCGCTGCCCGAGCGGGTGCGCCGCTGGGCCACGACTATGCGGCGATATCGCTCTCCGACCGGCTCAAGCCGTGGGAGGTGATCGCTGAGCGGCTGCGCGCGGCGGCGACGGCGGATCTGGTGCTCGCGCTGTACAACCCCGGTTCTCGCAGCCGGACCTGGCAGGTCGGCAAGGCCCGTGACCTGCTGCTCGAACACCGCTCGCCGGACACCCCCGTGGTGCTCGGCCGGGATGTGGGCGGACCCGCCGAGAACGTGCGGACCGTACGCCTGGGCGATCTCGACCCCGCCGAGGTCGACATGCGCACGATCCTGCTCGTCGGGTCCTCGCAGACCCGCTGGGTGCGGCGCGGTGACGGCCGGCAGATCGTCTGGACACCCCGCCGCTATCCGGAGGACTGAGCCGGGTGCGCCGTGCGCCACAGGCCGTGGACTAGAGCCGGCGCAGGACGTGTTCCCGGAGCCAGTCGACGGCCGGTTCGGGGCCGTCGACGACCGGGACGCCCTGGGGCACGGGCGGCCGCCGCACCACCACCACCGGGATCCGCGCCTCGCGGGCCGCGGTGAGTTTGGGGGCCGTGGCGGCGCCTCCGCTGTCCTTCGTGACGACGACGTCGACGCGATGACGGCGGATCAGCTCACGTTCTCCGTCCAGGGTGAACGGGCCCCGGTCGAGCAGGACCTCCATCCGGGCGGGGTACGGCGCTTCGGGGGCGTCCACCGAGCGCATCAGGAACCACAGCTCGTCCAGGCCCGCGAAGGCGGCCAGCCCCATCCGTCCGGTCGTGAGGAACACGCGCCGTCCCAGCGCGGGCAGCGCCGCCGCCGCCTCGGCCAGGGAGCCGGCCGAATGCCAGTCGTCGCCTTCGCCGGGCACCCAGCCGGGCCGCCGCAACGCCAGCAGGGGAACATGGGCGGCAGCGGCGGCAGCGGCCGCGTTGAAACTGATCGTCCCGGCGAAAGGATGGGTGGCGTCGATGAGCGCGTCCACCTGGTGCGTACGCAGCCATGCGGCGAGCCCGTCGGCTCCCCCGAAGCCGCCGATGCGGACCTCGCCCGGGGGAAGCCTCGGGCCGGACACGCGTCCGGCGAGCGAGCTCGTCAGCCTGGCACCGGCCGGGAGCAGCTCCACCAGCAACCCGGCGAGGCGACGGGCCTCCGTCGTTCCGCCGAGTACGAGTACATGCATCGGATCCATCCATGGGTGAGAGTGAGGGCGGACGCAGCGCTCAGCTGAAGCACACCGGCCTGCGGCCCGGCTGGACCACCGGCGCCTGTGCGACCGCGGCGGCCACCGCCGCGTACACGGCCCTGCTGACGGGCGACTTCCCCGACCCGGTGACGATCACCCTACCCAAGGGGCAGACGCCGGCCTTCGCGCTCGCGGTGGAGGAGCTGGCCGAGGGGCGGGCGACGGCCGGGGTGGTCAAGGACGCGGGCGACGACCCCGATGTGACGCACGGCGCTCTGGTCCGGGTGACCGTACGGCGGCTGCCGCCGGGCTCGGGTGTGGTGTTCCGGGCCGGGCCCGGCGTGGGCACGGTCACCCTTCCCGGGCTGCCGCTCGACGTCGGGGAGCCGGCGGTCAATCCCGTGCCGCGCCAGATGATCCGCGACCACATCGCACGCGTCGCCGCGGAGCACCGGGGTTCCGGGGACGTCGAGGTCACCGTCTCCGTGGACGACGGCGAGGAGATCGCCCGCTCCACCTGGAACCCTCGCCTCGGCATCCTGGGCGGTCTGTCGATCCTCGGCACGACCGGTGTCGTGGTGCCGTACTCCTGCTCGGCATGGATCGACTCGATCCGCCGCGGCGTGGACGTGGCCCGTGCCGCCGGGCACGCCCACGTGGCCGGGTGCACGGGTTCCACCTCGGAGAAGACCGTGGTGTCCGAGTACGGGCTGCCGGAGATCGCGCTGCTCGACATGGGGGACTTCGCGGGCGCGGTGCTGAAGTACGTACGCCGTCACCCGGTGGACCGGCTCACGGTCTGCGGCGGGTTCGCGAAGCTGTCGAAGCTCGCCGCCGGACACCTCGACCTGCACTCCGCCCGGTCCCAGGTCGACAAGCCGTTCCTGGCCGAGCTGGCCCGGCGGGGCGGTGCGGACGAAGCCCTGGCGGCCGAGGTGGCGGTCGCGAACACGGGTCTCGCGGCACTCCAGTTGTGCCGCGCGCGCGGTGTGCCGCTCGGGGATCTGGTGGCCGTGGCGGCGCGGGACGAGGCGCTGTCGGTGCTGCAGGGTGCGCCGGTCGCCGTCGATGTCATCTGCATCGACCGGGCGGGCGCGGTCGTCGGGCGCAGCAGCGTGCGCTGACCGCCGCCCGGCCGATGCGGTGGTGCCGTCAGCAGGCGTGGCGTTCGCGTCCGGGCGAGTAGAGGTGGCTGTCGCGGAACTGCTCGGCGCCCAGTGTGCGGCCGACCATGATGACGGCGGTACGGATCACGCCCGCCGCCTTCACCTGCTCGGCGATGTCGTCGAGGGTTCCGCGCAGGACGAGTTCGTCCGGGCGTGAGGCCAGCGCCACGACGGCGGCCGGGCAGTCGGCCCCGTAGTGCGGCAGCAGTTCCTCGACGACACGGTCCACGTACCTGGCGGCGAGGTGCAGCACGATCAGGGCGCCGCTGCGGCCCAGCGTGGCCAGGTCCTCGCCCTCCGGCATCGCGGTCGCGCGGTTGGCCACCCGGGTGAGGATGACGGTCTGGCCCACGGTCGGCACGGTCAGTTCACGCTTGAGCGCCGCCGCGGCGGCCGCGAACGCGGGTACGCCGGGCACCACTTCGTAAGGCACACCGGCCTCGTCGAGCCGACGCATCTGCTCGTTGACCGCGCTGAACACCGAAGGGTCGCCCGAGTGCAGCCGCGCCACGTCGTGGCCGGCCCGGTGCGCGGCCGTCAGCTCGGCGGTGATCTGGTCGATGTCGAGCTGTGCGGTGTCCACCAGACGGGCGTCCGGGGGGCATTCGGCGAGCAGTTCCCGGGGCACCAGGCTGCCCGCGTACAGGCACACCCGGCAGGAGGCGAGGGTGCGGGCGCCGCGCACGGTGATCAGGTCGGCCGCCCCCGGGCCCGCGCCGATGAAATACACGGTCATCTGTTGTCTCCTGGGTCTTGCGCGGGCTCTTCTGCTGAGCGTTCCGCATCGGTACTGATCGAGGGTTTGCGTACGGACCACTGGGTGACCGGCATGGCCTGCCGCCAGCCCGTGAAGCCGCCGACCGGCACGGCATGCGCGACCGCGAGCCGGACCAGGTCACCGCCGCGCAGGCGGTGCGCCCCGGCGAGCAGCGCCTCGGACTCCAGCGTGACCGTGTTGGCGACCAGCCGTCCGCCGGGCGGCAGCGCGTCCCAGCAGGTGTCGAGAAGGCCGGGCGCGGTCAGCCCGCCACCGATGAACACGGCGTCGGGCGTGGGGAGTTCGGACAGGTTGCCGGGGGCCCGGCCGGTGACCACGCGCAGGGCCGGGACGCCGAGACGGCCGGCGTTGCGCGCGATGCGTCCGGCCCGTGCCGGATCGCGTTCCACGGTGATCGCGCGGCAGGACGGATGGCTCCGCATCCATTCGATCGCGATGGACCCCGAGCCGCCGCCGATGTCCCAGAGGAGTTCGCCGGGGGCGGGCGCGAGCACCCCGAGGGTCGCGGCCCGGATGTGCCGCTTGGTGAGCTGCCCGTCGTGTTCGTAGGCCTCGTCGGGCAGGCCCGGGACGGCGCCGAGGCGCAGGGCTTCAGGGGTACGCCGGCAGTCGATCGCGATGACGTTCAGCGGGTCGCCCGGCGGGTGCGCCCAGTGGTCCGCGGTGCCCTCCAGGCATGCCTCGTCCGCTCCGCCGAGCTGTTCGAGCACGCGCAGCCGGCTCGGGCCGAAGCCCTGTTCGCGCAGCAGTCCGGCCACCGTGGCCGGAGTGCCGGCGTCCGCGCTGAGGACCAGCACCCGTCGGCCGTCGTGCAGCGCGGCGGCCAGCCGGGCGGCGGGGCGGCCGACCAGGGTGACGACCTCGGTGTCCTCCAGCGGCCAGCCGATCCGGGCACAGGCGTAGGAGACGGACGAGGGGTGGGGCAGGATCCTCGGCGCACCGGCGCCGAGCACTTCGGTGAGGGCCCGGCCGATGCCGTAGAACATCGGGTCGCCGCTGGCCAGGACGACGAGCCTGCGCCCGGCGTGCGCGGCGAGCAGGCCGGGGACGGCCGGCCGCAACGGCGAGGGCCATGGCACCCGTTGTCCCCGGCAGGACGGCGGGAGCAGGGCCAGTTGCCGCTCACCGCCGATGAGGACCTGTGCGTCGACGAGCGCCGTGCGCGCCGCGTCGGTCAGTCCAGCCCATCCGTCGGCGCCGATTCCCACGACGGTCACCGCAGGTGGGACGGGTTGTTCGGGTGGAGCGAGAGTCACGGCCGGTACCTCGGTGTTCAGGGGATGACGCAGCCGAACTCTACTGTCCGGCCCTGATCGGGCGACGGCCAGGTGGTCACCCCCGTACCTTTAGGCGCCGGTCTGCATCGCGGACCCATCAGGCTGATAGTTCTCGATCCAGGCACCGCCGCTGGCACCGCCGGACAGACCGTTGCAGTTGTTCATCAGGCGCTGCCCGCCGGGACCGGCGTAACCCTGCCCCTCGCACCACACGGCATAGTCCTTGTCGGCCGGCAGGCCGATGATGTGCGCGTAGTTGCTGGACCAGTTGAAGCCGAGTCCGGTGGAGCCGACGATGTCCTGCACGTGTCGGCCGTCCGGGGTGTCCAGGACGAGGAAGGCGTTGTCGTTCTCCTGGCCGCCTCCCGTGACCCAGCCCGCGCTGCGCCAGCCCCACCAGCCGTGGGGGGGGCGTTGCCCTTGTTGTAGTTGGGCGCAAAACGGTAGTTGGTGCCGCCTTCACCGAAGCCGCAGTGACGTGCGGTGGCCACCACCGAGCGGTTGTTACTCGTGACAACGTTGCCAGAGCAGATGTAGTCGCCCTTGCCCGGGATCGTGAAGTACAGGCGCCCCACCGTGCCCCACACGCTGGCGCGGGTCTGAACTTCTGAGCCCGCCAGGGCTCTTGTCGCGGGTATGTGGACCGGCTCGCCGTCGGCCTCGGCGACCGCGCCCGCGGAGGGCCGCGCCGCGGGAACGGCGTCGGGCGCGGGCATCGGCACGGCCGCGCGGATCCGCGCCGGGGTCCAGGGTCATGTCGACGCTCACAGGCAGGTGATCGGATGCCCGGGTGCTGAGACGCGGGCGCGGTGCGCATCGATGCCGGGCGAGGCGAGGACGTAGTCGATACGCACCTGCGGGTCCAGTGCGTCATGGGTGTGACCGGCGCCCTGACCGGCCGCGAGCCAGGTGTCGTCCAGGTGCTTGGTCACCTGTGCGACCTCGGGGGTGTCCGGGGCGGCGTCGAGGTCCCCGACCAGCACGGGGGGACGGCCGGAGTCGAGCCGAAGGTGGACGCCGCCGTGCGGGTCGCCAGAGTCGGCGGGCGGGCACTCATCGGTCCGCCGGAGCGACTCGGCGACCTGCTCGACCGGAACATCGGCACGGAGATCCGCCCGGATGTCCCGGACGGGATCGTCTGTGTCTGAGCACTCGCGGTGGCGGCCCGCCGCCATGTGCGCCGCCCCGGCCGGTGTCTGAGGGGCCTTCGGCGTCCCGGGCCCGTCCGGTCCGGTCCGCCGGACAGGCCCGGGGCCGGCGGATCGCCGCCCCGGCCGGGGCTGTACCGCTCAGCCCTGGTGCTTGCGGCGCGCTGCGGCCGCGTTGCGACCTGTCACCAGGTGTTCGTCGGCCAGCTTCTCGACCTGCGCGACATCACGCTCCGCAATCGCCTTGTACAGGCCTTCGTGCTCCTGCGCGACGCCCTCCAGGTCGTCGTGCTGCCCCAGCAGCCAGCGCATCCTGCTGCGAAGAGCGCTCTGGAGCTCGTTCAGGAGTTCGTTGTCGGCCAGTTCGGTGACCGTCTCGTGGAAGTCGGCGGCGGCCCGGTGGGCCCGTACAGAATCCCCCTTCTCCGCCGCTTTCAGCTCGGCGTCGAGATCCGAGCGGAGCTTCTCGAGTCCCGCGCGGGTGCGCCGTTGGGCGGCGAGCCGGAAGGTCAGCGTCTCCAGGGCCGCGCGGACCTCGTCGAGGTCCTCGACGTCCGCCGGTGTGAACTCCCGTACGACGGCCCAGGTCCGCGGCCTGGGTGTCACCAGCCCCTCGGTGACCAGCGCCTTCAGGGCCTCTCGGACGGGCAGCCTGCTCACCCCGAGCTCCGCGGCGAGCTCGCGCTCGACGAGCTTGCTGCCCGGCTCACGCACACCGTCGATGATCTCGTCGCGCAACTGGCGCGTGACCCGCTCCGACTCCGGCTCGAAGTCTCCAGACCCTGTCATGTCCTCAATTCTCTCATCACTCGACGTCCGTATTCGGTATGCCGTCCGCGGCACCGGATTCTCAGGCCGGTGCGTAGCCGCGCGCGCGGACCAGGTCGTGGGCGAGCCGGGAGAAGGCGCGCGCGGCGGCGCTCTCGTAGGCGCTCTCCCGGCGCAGCAAGGTGGCGACGCGGGCGGGCAGCGGAGGGTCGATGGGAATCGGCGTGAGGTGAAGGTGGTCGTCCGCGATCGCGTCGGGCAGCACGGTGGCCAGCGGGCCGGTGCGCCGGACGATTTCGGTGAGGGCCTGGATGGTGTTGGCCTCCACTGCGATCGGCGGGCTGATGCGATGCCGGGCGAAGTAGCCGTCGATATGACTCCGGGTGGCGAAGTCGCTGCTGAGCAAGGCGAGTTGCTGGTCGGCCAGATCGCTCACCGGCAGCGGTCGGTCACCCCGGCCTTCGGTACGGTCCGTGGCGACGACGAGGCTGAGGGTCTCGGTGAACAGGGCGGTCGCGGTGATGCCGGGCAGATGGGATCCCGCGAAGGCGATCCCGAGGTCGAGATCGTCGGCCAGAAGGCTCGCTTCGATGCGGTCCTGGGTCATTTCCCGCAGGTCCAGCGTGATGCCGGGGTGGCGCGCGTGCAGCGCCTGCACGAGCGGGCCGACGAGATACGCGGTGAAGGTCGGCGTCACCGCCAGCCGCAGGTGCCCCCGGGAGAGGTCCGCGACGTCGAGGACGGCGCGGTCGGCGGCCGCCAGTTCCCGCAGTGCCCGCTGCGCGTAGTGCACATAGGCCTCGCCCGCGTCGGTGGGGCGGACGCCGCGACCGCTCCGGTCGAGCAGCTGGACACCGACGGCCCGCTCCAGTTGCTTGATCTGCTGCGACAGTGTCGGCTGCGAGATGCGCAGCTCTTCGGCGGCGCGCGTGAAATTGCCGTGTTCGGCCACCGCGATCAGATAGCGGAGGTGACGTAGTTCCGGACCCATGCACGCAGCATAGCTCACGCTATTGATGCCATCTATAAGGATTATGGATAGCAAGACTTGGACGCTATAGATGGACGTCATGCATGGTGGATTTCGTCAGCCCGTCGGGCCGGCATTCACCGAAAGGAGTGACCGATGCATGACCTCACGGGCGGCCTCGCGCGTTTCCGCCGCGACGTCTTTCCCGCCAAGGCGAGGCTCTTCGCCCACCTGGCCACGACCCACCGGCCGAAGACGCTGTTCGTCGGCTGCTCCGACGCACGCGTGGTCCCCGAACTGATCACGCAGAGCGACCCGGGCGAGCTGTTCGTCATCCGTACCGCGGGCAATCTCGTCCCCGCGTACGCATCCGGCCCGGACGGCATCGCGGCAAGCGTCGAGTACGCCGTCGCCGTGCTGCACGTGACCGACATCGTCATCTGCGGCCACTCCTCCTGCGGCGCGATGACCGCCCTGGCGGAGGAGCACGACCTCAGCGCCGCGCCGGTCATCGCCGGCTGGTTGCGGCACGCCGACGCCGCGCGGGCCCGCGCCGCCGCCGAGCCGACTGTGTCCGGACCGGCCAAGGTCGCCGCGCTGGTGCGGGCGAACGTGGCCGCACAACTGCAGAACCTGACCACCCACCCCTCCGTGGCCCGCGCCCTGGCCGACCGGACGCTCACGCTGCACGGCTGGGTGTTCGACATAGCCACCGGAACCGTCGAAACCATCGACACCGCCCCGGCCGCGGCCTGACCACCCACACCCCTTCACCACGACGACCGCCCGGCCGCGCAACAAGGCCGGCGCCCCGAAAGGACTGCCTGTCATGACGCACGCCCAGTTCGATCCCACCGCCCGTCAGGCCCTCGCCATCGCCGCCGTCGAGGCCAAGACCCGCAAGGACCTCAGCTGGCAGCAGATCGCCGACGCCGCCGGGCTGTCGGTCGCCTTCGTCACCGCCGCCGTCCTCGGCCAGCACGCCCTGCCGCAGAACTCCGCCGAGGCCGTGGCCGAGCTCCTCGGCCTCGACGACGACGCGGCGATGCTGCTGCAGACCATCCCGACCCGCGGATCGATCCCCGGCGGCATTCCCACCGACCCGACCATCTACCGCTTCTACGAGATGCTCCAGGTCTACGGCACCACCCTCAAGGCCCTGGTCCACGAGCAGTTCGGCGACGGCATCATCAGCGCCATCAATTTCAAGCTCGATGTGAAGAAGGTCGCCGACCCCGAGGGCGGCGAGCGCGCCGTCATCACCCTCGACGGCAAGTACCTCCCCACCAAGCCGTTCTGACCCTGCGCGGAACGCAACGCGGCGGGCCGGACGCGGCCGTACGGCCGCGTCCGCCCCGCCCCGGGCCACCCGCCCGCCCCACACCCACCGCCCCGCACCGGAGGACCCCCGTGGACTTCGCCCAGCGCACCATCGACATCGCCCGCAAGAACGTGGAAGAGGGTGGACGCCCCTTCGCCACCGTCATCGTCAAGGACGGCGAGATCCTCGCCGAGAGCCCCAACAGGGTGGCCCAGACCAACGATCCCACCGCCCATGCCGAGATCCTCGCCATCCGGGAGGCCTGCCGGAAGCTCGGCACGGAGCACCTGGTCGGCGCGACCATCTACGTGCTCGCTCACCCCTGCCCGATGTGCCTGGGGTCGCTGTACTACTGCTCCCCCGACGAGGTCGTCTTCCTCACCACCCGCGACGCCTACGAGCCGCACTATGTGGACGATCGCAAGTACTTCGAACTCGAAACTTTTTACGGCGAGTTCGCCAAGGACTACACCGAACGGAGACTGCCCATGCGCCACGAGCCGCGCGACGCCGCCGTGAATGTGTACCGGCTGTGGCAGGAGCACAACGGCGGCAGCCGCCGCGTCCCCGGCGCACCGACCGCGGCGTAACCGCGCGAAGCGCTTTCACCGCTCCCACACATGCGGAAACACATCCCACGCGCACAGAACCACAACACCCGAAGTAGGTAGCTCCCAACCCTTGACAGTGGAGTTGGCGAAAACCATGTTCCGATCAACGGGAGTTCACGTCCATCCTACGGAACCTTCAGAACGTTCCCTCCTTTCGCCACTCCCCGAAGCTCCCTATGACGG
The DNA here is from genome assembly GCF_026340595.1 of Streptomyces sp. NBC_01363. Lineage (GTDB taxonomy): Bacteria > Actinomycetota > Actinomycetes > Streptomycetales > Streptomycetaceae > Streptomyces. The sequence continues at coordinate 1,980,830 of NZ_JAPEPF010000002.1, read as the reverse complement.
CTGTGCGGTGGGTGCCACGCCCGCCGCGGCGGAGGCGACCGCGAAACCGAGCAGTCCGGTGGTGAACACCCGCTTGTGACACGGGTGGTCGGCGAGCCGTCCCGCGAGCAGCAGCAGTTCCCCGAAGGCGAGGTGTAGGCGGTGACCACCCGGGGGCGGTCGCCGTCGCTCATGTCCAGTTCGGTCTGCAGGGACGGCAGGGCCACGTTCACGATCGAGCTGTCCAGCAGGACCTCGATGCGCGGGACGGGGACCCATGCACGACCACATATGGGATACGAAAGTCTCCGGTGATCGATCCGAGCCCGAGGCCGGGGTGGCAGGCTGGGAGTGGCGAGCACGCTTCGAACCAGTAGGGGGAACAGATGCCGGAGTCGGAATTTCCGCCCACGCGCGTGGCGGGCCGGGGTCGCGGTTGGTACCGAGGTGACTGTCACGTGCATTCGGTGCACTCGGACGGGAGCCTGACGCCGGAGCAACTCGCGGCCGGTGCCCGCGCGGCGGGGCTGGATTTCCTGGCGACCACCGAACACAACACCTCCGGGGCGCACAGCGCCTGGAACCGGCACGTCGGCGACGATCTCCTGGTGATCCTCGGCGAAGAGGTCACTACCCGGACCGGGCACTGGCTCGCGCTGGGTATCGGCCCCGGACAGGTGGTCGACTGGCAGTACGGTCTGCGGGACGATCGGGTCGGCCGCCATCTGGACGAGGTCCATCGAGCCGGTGGACTGTGCGTGGCGGCCCATCCGCACGCACCGTACGCCTCGGGCACGTTCATGTACCCGTACCAGGGCTTCGACACGGTCGAGGTGTGGAACGGGCAGTGGAGCTCGGACGTGCCGTGGAATGCGGACAACGAGGCAGCCCTGGCCGAGTGGGGGCGTGGCCTGGCCGCGGACATCCACCAGGGACACCGGCGTCCGGCGATGGGCAACAGCGACACACATCTGGCGGACCAGATCGGGATCCCGCACACCGTCGTGCTGGCCGAGGAACTGGGCACCGACGCGATCCTCGCCGGAATCCGGACCGGCCGGAGCTGGATCGCCGAATCGGCCGCTGTCGACCTGTCGTTCACGGTCTCGGCCGGTGACCGGAGCGCCGGAATCGGTGAGCGGCTGTGGACGGGTGGCGCACCTGCCGAGGTGAGGGTGGACGTACGCGGTGTGCCCTCGGGCACGGTCAGCTTTCACACCGAGCGGGGAAGGGCACATCACGCGTCGTTGCCCGGGTCGGGATCGGGCGCCGTGGAGTGGCGCATCGGCACGGCGGAGTCGGCCTTCGTCCGTGTCGAGGTGCGCCATCCCGACGGGCGCATGGCGGCGCTCAGCAACCCGGTCGTCCTGACCTGAAGGAGCGGCGCCGTCCGGCAGTTCGGCTGGAGGACGAGTGCCGTACGGTCAGCCCGTGGCCGACCGTACCGGTGGTGCGAGGTGCTGCCACAGGAAGGTGTGCACCAGGGCCTCGTTGTGGGCGGACTGTTCGTTGTCGCTGGCGCCCGCATGGCCACCGCCGGTGTTCTCGTGGAAGAGGACCGGGTGACCGAGCTCGCGCAACCGTGCGGCCGCCTTGCGGGCATGGCCGGGGTGGACGCGGTCGTCACGGGTGGAGGTGGTCAGCAGAACCGGCGGGTAGACCCGGTCCGCGGTGAACTGGTGGTAGGGGGAGATTGCGCGGAGGTGGGGGCGATCGGCTTCGGTGTCCGGGTTGCCGTATTCGGCCATCCAGGACGCGCCTGCGAGGAGCTTGTGGAAGCGGAGCATGTCCAGCAGCGGTACCTGCACGACGATCGCGCCGAACAGGTGCGGGTAGCGGCTGAGCATCGCGCCCATGAGCAGGCCGCCGTTGCTTCCCCCCGTGGCGCCCAGCATGGCCGGGGTGGTGATGCCCCGCGCCACGAGGTCCTCGGCGACGGCCGCGAAGTCCTCGTAGGCTCGCGGCCGGTCCGCGCCGAGCGCGGCCTGGTGCCAGTCCGGTCCGTACTCACCGCCGCCTCGGATGTTCGCGATCACGTAGGTGCCGCCGCGCTCCAGCCACGCCCGGCCCGTCACGGCGTCGTAGGAGGGGGTCAGGGAGACCTCGAAGCCGCCGTAGCCGTAGAGCAGGGCGGGGCCGGGGCCGTCGGCGGAATGGGCGGGGCCGATCACGAAGTACGGCACCCGCGTACCGTCAGGGGAGGTCGCGAAGTACTGCTCGACCGCCAGACCGGTCGTGTCGAAGCGGGCCGGAGCCTGCTTGAGGATCTCCGAGTCGGCGCCGATCCGCCCGTGGTGGAGGGTGGACGGCTGCAAGAACCCCGACACGTCCAGGAAGTACTCGTCGGAGACGTCCGGGTCCGTGTCCACGACCGTGACGGCGGACAACGCCGGGACGTCCGCGAGCGGGCTGCGATCCCATCCGCCTTCCGGAGCGGGAGCGAGGACCTCGATGCGGGTGCTGACGTCGCGCATCGTCTCCAGGATCAGATGGTGACGGGTCCAGTGGTGCCCGGACAGAGCCGTCCGCTCGTCCGGGGTGAACAGCACCTCCGCCGTGCGGTCGCCCGCGAGGAAGGCGTCGAAGTCGAACGCCAGCAGGGAACCCGCCGGCTGTCCGAGCCAGTCGGACTTCAGGGTGACGATCAGATGCCGGCGATGGGCGTAGGCACTGGCGTCCTCGGGAACGTCGATCCTGACGAGCGTGTCGTCGGGGGTCAGCAGGAACATCTCGCTGCGGAAGAAGTCCAGCCACCGGGCGACGAAGTCCCGCTCGAAGCCGGGTGTGGTGTCGTGCCAGGCCCAGGCCGCCACATCTCCCGTCCCGGCCTCGAAGACCTGAGTGGCTTCCTCCAGGGGCGTGCCGCGCCGCCACTTGCGGACCGTGCGCGGATAGCCGGCTTCGGTCAGTGAGCCCGGCCCGAAGTCCGTTCCGATGAAGACGGTGTCGGTGTCGGTCCACCCGATGCGCGTCTTCGCCTCCGCCACCTGGAACCCACCGTCGACGAAGGCCCGGGTGGCGAGGTCGTACTCACGGACCACGACGGCATCACCACCGTCGCGCGACAGGCACACCAGCGCCCGGTCGTGATCGGGCCGGCGCACTCGCGCCCCCGCCCACACCCACTTCTCGTCCTCCGCCGCGGCGAGCGCGTCGACGTCGAGAAGGACCTCCCACTCAGGAGAATCCTTGCGGTACTGCTCCAGCGTCGTACGCCGCCACACACCACGCGCGTGCCCGGCGTCCCGCCAGAAGTTGTAGAGCAACGCTCCGCGACGGACGGTGTAGGGGATACGGTCCGAGGCGTCCAGCACCTCCCTCAGGCTCTCCTTCAGGGAGGCGAATCCGGCGTCGGCGGCCAGTGCCGCCGCCGTCTCGGCGTTCCGCTCGGCCACCCATTCGAGCGCGGCCCCGCCCTCGATGTCTTCCAGCCACAGGTACGGATCTTCATCAATCACACACCGCATTGTGCAGGCACCGAGGGCGCACCGAAACCACATCCGCTCGCACCACGCCCGGCACGAGAGTTCACAGCCAGCCGCGGCGGGCCGCGATCACACCGGCCTGGAAGCGGTTGGCGGCGCCGAGAAGGTCGTGCAGGCGGCTGATGCGACGGCGCATGGTGCGGACGGACCAGCCGAGCTGACGGGCTATCGCCTCGTCCTTGAGGCCGCTGACCAGGAGGGTGAGTACGAGTCGGTCCTCCTCGCCGAGGGGGTCCTCCGCGGGGGCGTTGAGGGGCACGGCCTGCTTCCAGCACATCTCCCAGTAGCCGGTGAGGGCGTCCAGCAGGGTGGACGGGCGGATCACCGCGGCACGGACGTCGTCGAGGTCGAGGGAGAGCGGCATCAGGGCGAGCCTGCGGTCGGCGATGGCTAGTTTGATGCCGAGTCCGGGCAGGACACGGGCCTGTTCGCCGTGCCGGACCAGCTCGCGGATGTCGTCGAGGACGCCCGGCCATTCCAGGGCCTCGGGGGCGTAGACCGCGCGGTACCGTACGCCGCGGCCGAGCGCCGTCGCCTCCACCGGGTTGGAGGTGGTCAGGGCGTACGGCGGCCGGTCCAGGGTCATCACGTCCTCGTGGGCCTCCTGCTGAAGGCGGACGAACCAGCGGCCGAGTGCCTCGCTGCCGGTGGTGATCTCCACCTCGTCCTCGTCGGTCGTGCCGGTGCGCGCGGCGGCGAACAGCCGGGACAGTTCGCCGGCCGCCGAACGGACCCTCTCCAGCTCATTGCTCCTGGCCCGTACCAGGGCCTCGACGGCGGCCCCCGGCTCGATCGCGGCGTACCGGCGGCGGGCGCCCGCGAGCCGGCCGACCAGCCCGTGGTCGCGGAGCCGGTCCAGGGCCCTGGCGACACGCTCGGCCGAACAGCCGAGGTCCGCGGTGAGTTCGGCGGGCGCCGCCGTCCGCCGGGTCAGGACAGCGCGGTAGACGCTCTCGTCGAACGGATCGATGCCTGCCGCGGTGAGTTGTGACGTCTCGGGAGTCATGGACGGATCGTGGCCCAGTCGTGCCAGCGGCAGCAATGGGCCACGAAGATCAGTTGTGCGGCAAGTGCCCTCACCACTAGGACCTTTACGCATGGCAATGAAGTCACGAAGATCGCGTCATGCCGCTCTCGCCGCCGTTGTTCTCGCCGGCACGTTGGCGGCGGCACCGGCCGCCGCCGACGCGTCCGCGCCCGACCCGTCGCAACGAGTGCTCGTCGAACTGTCCGGGAATCCCGCGGTCACCGCCGCGCCCGGTGGATCGCTGCTGTCCGCCGAGGCCGCCCGCGGCGTCGGCGCCGCCCGCCGCGCGCTCGACGCCCGGCAGGAGACCTTCCTCGGCTCGGCGAGGCACGCCGGGCTGCACCCCTCGGCGACCCGCAAACTGGGCCTGCTCATCGATGCCGTGGCGATGACGGTGCCCGCGTCCGAGGTGGGGCGGCTGTCCTCGCTGCCGGGCGTCACCGCGGTCCGCCCCGACACCCGCGTGCTGACGAAGACGGACGCGAGCGTCCCGCTGATCGGCGCACCCGGCGTCTGGCAGCGCAAGGACCCCGCCGGAAGGCGCGTCACCGGCAGGGGGACCACCGTCGCGATCCTGGACAGCGGGGTGGACTACACCCACCCCGACCTGGGTGGCGGCCTCGGCAAGGGCCACAAGGTCGTCGGCGGGCACGACTTCGTCAACGGCGACGAGGACCCGATGGACGACAACGGCCACGGCACCCACGTCGCCGGCATCGTCGCGGGCAGGGCCGCCGGGAAGGGCGGCGTCACCGGCGTGGCCCCCGGCGCGGATCTGCTGGCCTACAAGGTGATGGACGCCGACGGCTCCGGCTACACCTCGGACATCATCGCCGGGATCGAGGCGGCCTCCGATCCGGCCAACCCGCACCGCGCCGATGTCATCAACATGAGCCTCGGCGGCCCCGGCGACGGAACCGACCCGCTGGGCCGCGCCGCGACCGCGGCCGTACGAGCCGGTGTGGTCGTGGTGGCCGCGGCCGGCAACGACGGACCGGGCGCGGGGACGGTCAACAGTCCCGGCACGGCCGACGGTGTGGTCTCGGTCGGCGCGTCGACGAGCAATCTGCGGCTGCCCAGCGCCTATCTGGCGGGCCGGAAGCCCGAGTTGATCCAGAGTTACCGCGGGATCCTGTCCGCGAACCCGCCGGAGCGGCCCGTCACGGCACCGCTCGTCGATGTCGGCGAGGGCACCGCCGAGGACTGGAAGCGGGTCGGCGACGTACGCGGAAAGATCGTGCGGGGGCAGCTGCTCGTCGCCGCCGACGCCCGGTACCTGACGGCGAGCGCCGTGGAGTGGGCGCAGGAGGCGGAGAAGCGTGGCGCGATCGCCGTGCTGGCCGGGCTCCCCTCCAACGACGGCCCGGTGTTCGTCGCCGGAGCACCGGGAGAGGTCCGGCCGCCGGAGGTGAACCCCGAGCCGGGAGTGGCCCAGGCGCCGGCATCGCCCGCGCGGATCGACGCCTCCGGCGACTCGCTGCGCATGGACCGCCTGGTGGTCATGGGCGTCGACTCGACCCAGTACACGGAGTTGAGCGCCCGGCTCGCCGCCGGGAAGGTGTCGGTGACGCTGCGCGGCACCGACACCACCGACCGGATCGCCTCGTTCTCCTCACGCGGTCCCTCCCAGGACTTCGGTCTGAAGCCCGATCTGGTCGCACCGGGCGTGGAGATCCGCTCCACCGTGCCCAAGTCGTTGTACGGGCCCGGCCAGTACCGCATGTCGGGCACGTCGATGGCGGCCCCGCACGTCGCCGGTGCCGCGGCCCTGCTGCGCCAGCTGCACCCCGGCCGGACGCCCGCCGAGATCAAGGCCGAACTGATCGGCACCGCGAAGCCGCTGAGCGGCACCGGGCCCACGACGCAGGGCTCGGGCAGACTCGATGTGGCCGCGGCCGCCTCCGCCACGGTCAGCGCCTCACCGGCCTCGGTTTCGTTCGGGCTCGCCGATCTGTCCCGGCGTCACGTCGGCGGCACCGCGAAGGTGACGCTGCGGAACTCCGGCAAACGCCCGGTCACGGCCTCGCTGCGGACCGACGGTCCGGCCACCGTCTCGCCGAAGCGGGTCACCGTACCGCCCGGGAGGACCGCGACCGTCACGGTCTCGCTGCGCGTCGCCCGGCCCGCTGCCGACACCGGGATCAGCGGCCGTCTCACGGCGACTCCCGACCGGGGACCGGCGATCGGGGTGCCCTATCTGCTCGCCGTCCGGCATCTGGCCGTCCAGGCCGCGCCCGACCCGAGCGACGGCCACTCGACCGTGCACATCGCCGCGCCGACCCGGCTGGCCGCACCGCCGGTCGTCACCGTCACCCCGCCGCACGGCAAGGCCGTCCAGTACGCCTCCACCCTCGATCCGGCCAACGGCTACTACCGGGCCGAGGTGACCGGCGGCGTGGCCGGTGCCTACCGGGTCTCGGTACGCGGCACCGCAGGCACCGGACAGCGGCTCACCGGCGCCGGCGCCTTCGAGGTCACCCCGGTCGACAGTCGCGGGGACCGCTGGCAGCCGGCCGGCCCCAACAGCGAGGCCGGTGCCGTCGCCCTCTCGTCGAGCCGGCCGAAGCAGGCCGTCCTCACCCAGTACCAGAAGGCGGCTCCCTGGCTGACCACCGACAACGGCGCCTCCTGGCGCCAGTTGGGCCGGCTGCCGGTCGCGGACGGCACGGGGCCGCTCGTGGTGGACGCGAGGAATCCCGACCGCTGGTGGTACGCGGTGAACAGCGTCCACGACGGCAGTCGCCGGGGCGCTGTCCTGCGCACCGATGACAACGGCCGTACCTGGCGCACACTCGACGTCCCGGACACCCGCATCGCGGCGCTCGCCGCCGATGAACGGACCCGCACCCTGGTCGCGGTCACCTCGGACGCCCTGCTGGTCAGCACGGACGCGGGCGACCACTGGACGACGTATCCGACCGGTGTCACCGGCGCCATCACTGCCGCCGTCATCACCGGTGACACCCTCTACATGACGACGTATCACGGCGTCTGGGCCCGCTCCGGCATCGGCTCGGGCGCCCCCGGCGACGCCCGTCTGCTCTTCGCCCCGTCCGACGGAACCGTCGGCGGGCCGGCCGCCGACTCCTCGGTCGTGGCGGTGTACGTCACGGGCCGGGGCGTCGTCGGTTCCCATGACGGCGGGAAGACCTGGACCACCTTGCTGCCCATGACGGAGGGCGGCCTGCGCCTGACCGTCTCGGGTGACGACCTGTACCTGAGCACGCTGTCCGGCCACGGCCGTCTCAGCCGCGACCACGGGCGCACGTGGACCGAGGTCGCCGGGCCGTCGCGCGCGGCGGTCCCGGTGGACTACGACCGCTGGGCCGACGGTTCCGTCACCGTCTCCAGTGAGCAGGACGGTCTCTACCGGGGTGCCGCGGACGGCACCGGGTACCGGCGGATCGGCGTCCAGGGACTGACCGTCAACGATCTCGCGGTCAGCGACGGCCATCTGCTCGCCGCCACCGACAGCGCGGTCTTCCGGACCGCCCTTCCCGTCGCGAACCCGGAGTGGGGCCGGTCGGGCGGCGAGGGCAGGAGGGGCGTCGGCGTCCCGCAACTCGCCGTGTCGGCCAAGGATCCGAAGGTGATCTGGAAGGTCCGGCGCACCGCGTTCGGCGCGTTCACCGTCGAGCGCAGCGGGGACGGCGGTGCCACCTGGGAGAAGAGGGGCAGTTCGGCGGAGGTGCCGACGGCGCTGCTGGTCCACCCCGCCGACCCGAACCGGGTGATGGTCGGCTTCCGGAGCCTTCTGGGCGAGGGGCTGTTCGCCACCAGCGACGGGGGCGCGACGTGGAAGAACCTCTACCACGACCGCTCCTTCGGCACCATCGTGGGCGATCCGGCAAATCCGCTGCGCCTGTGGCTCGGCAACACCGACGGTCTCTACCGTTCGGACGACGGCGGGGTGACCGTCAGCAAGGTCGCCGACGGCCCGGTGACCGCGATCGACCTCGACGGACGGCGTCTCGTCATCGGCGGCGAGAGCGTCCGCGTCAGTACCGACGGCGGCCGGACCTTCCGCACCGCGGACACCGGTGCTCTCGCGATCCATGTCTCCGACCTGCTCCGGGTGAAGGACACGTTGTACGCGGCCACCACCAGCTCCCGGGACAGCGGCCTGCTGCAAGGCGGCCGCGGCGTACTGCGCAGCACCGACCGCGGTCTGAGCTGGCACAACATCTCCACCGGCCTGCAGAACACCGACACCACCAAACTGGCCGCGAGTCCGGACGGCCGCACGCTCTACGTCGGCACCATCGACGGCGGCGTGCACCGTCTCGACCTGCGCCACTGATCACCGCGTACGCGGGGCGCCCGGACGGAGATTCCGTCCGGGCGCCCCGCGGGCGCTTCAGCGGCGGCTTCGGCGCCTTCCGGCCGTGACAGCGCTCGCCGCCCCGGCGGCATCCCTGGTGCACGCCCGCCAGGGATTACGGGACGGCCCTCAGCCGGGGCCCGGCTACCGCTTCCGGCTGCGAAGGAGCATCGTGGAAGACAGACCTCAGGAGGCAGGCATGTCCGGTTTCCCCCTGCGGGACAGCATGGCCGTGGCCGCCGCCCTGGTCTGCCCGCCCGCCGTCGCCGGGCTGCTGGTGCCTTTCCGTACGGACCTCACCAGCACCAACACGGCACTGATCCTCGTCGTGGTCGTCGTGGCGGTCGCCGCCATCGGGAACCGGGTGGCCGGCGCGCTCGCGGCGCTTTCGGCCGCCGTCTGGTTCGACTTCTTCCTCACCGTGCCGTACCAACGCTTCACCATCGACAAAGGCGACGACATCCAGACGGCCGTGCTGCTCCTGGTGGTCGGCCTGGTCGTCTCGCAGCTGGCGGCGCGGGCCCGACGGCTGCGGGTGGTCGCCATCACCGACGCGGGTCACCTGGCCACGATCCACGACACCGCTCAGCTGGCGCAGTCCACGAATTCCCCCGACGCGGTGGTCGACCATGTCCGGGGCGAGCTGACCCGGCTGCTCGGGCTGAAGGGCTGCCGGTTCGAGTACGGAACGCTGCTGGGGCACCCGCCGCGGCTGGAACAGGACGGCGACGTGGTCGTCGGGCGGCGTACATGGGACATGGCACGGAGGGGCTGGCCGCAGGAGGAGGTCGAGTTGCGCGCGATCGGCAACGGCCACTACTACGGCAGGTTCATGCTCACGCCGACGCCCGGCGCGGAACCCGCCTCGTTGCAGGCGAGGCTGGTGGCGGTGACCCTGGCCGACCAGGCGGGGGCGGCCATGGCGACGACCGGCCCGAAGGGACACGGCTGACGGGGCGTGGCGCGTTCGGGTTCGCGGCCTGCCGCGAGATCCGGACGGCATCGCGCGGACTTCGCCGTCGGGGGGAGGACAGCCGAAACGGGGACGGGCGGCGTCGCGGGCCCGCGTGCCATCGGCTCGGAGGGCCCGCGTGCCATCGGCTCAGAGACCGACGTCGCGGCCGTTGATGTCGGCGAGGGATTCGCGGCGGACCAGTAGCCGCGCGCGGCCGTCCGCGACGGCGACCACCGGCGGGCGGCCGACCGCGTTGTAACTGGATGCCATGGACAGGTGGTAGGCGCCCGCGACCGGGACGGCCACCAGGTCCCCGGGGCGGATGTCGCCGGGCATGGTCACATCGGCGGCGAGCACATCGCCCGCCTCGCAATGCCGGCCGACGACGGTCGCCGTGCAGGGCTCGGCCGTCGAGCGCCGGCCGATGAGCCGGGGCGCGTAACGTACGCCGTACAGGGCGGGCCTCGGGTTGTCGCTCATTCCGCCGTCCACGGCCACGAAGATCCGGTCGCCGGTCCGCTTCACCGCGAGCACCCGGTAGAGCGCCACACCCGCGGGCCCGACCAGCGCACGGCCGGGCTCGACGGTGAGCCGGGGGACGGGGAGGCCGGCCGCGCTGCAGCTCGTGGCCAGTTCCCGGCGGACGCGGGCGCCGAGGGACGGTATGTCGAGCGCGGTCTCGCCCGGCCGGTAGGCGACCGCGTGCCCGCCGCCGAGGTCCAGCTCCGGCAGGACGATTCCGTGCTGGTGGCGGATCTGGGCGAGCAGCCCGACGACCCGTCGCAGCGCGGTCAGGTAGGGCTTGACGGTGGTGATCTGCGAACCGATGTGGCAGTGCAGTCCGACGAGTTCCAGCCGTGGCTGGTCGAGGATCCGCGCGACGGCGTGCTGAGCGCTCCCGTCGGTGATCGACAGCCCGAACTTCTGGTCGTCCGTGCCGGTGCGGATCGCGGCGTGACTGCCCGCGCTCACACCCGGAACCACACGCACCAGCACCTTCTGGCGGGCGCCGTCCGGGACGAGCGCGGAGAGCCGGGCGATCTCCCACGCGCTGTCGATGACGATCCGCCCGACGCCCAGGCGCAGCGCGGCGTCCAGGTCGTCCGGACTCTTGGCGTTGCCGTGCAGCACGATGCGCTCGGGCGGGAAGCCGGTCGTCACGGCGAACTCCAGCTCGCCCGCGGAGCAGACGTCCAGGCCGAGGCCCTCCTCCTGCACCCAGCGCAGGAGGGCACGGCAGAGGAATGCCTTCGCCGCGTAGACGACATCGGTGTCCGGGAAGGACCGCAGATAGGTGCGGCAGCGTTCCCGCACCTCGCCCTCGTCCAGGAGATAGACCGGTGTGCCGAACCGCTCGGCCGCCTCCACGAGGGAGACGCCTGCCACCGCGACATCGTCGCGGGAGGTGAGCCGCGCCGAAGCGGGCCAGACGGACAGGCCTGCCGCGTTGCCGGGCGGCACGGGGGCCGCGTGGGGCACGGTCGGTGCGGGCGTCGGAGCCGACGGCCCGGGAAGTGTTGTGGTCATGGTGTTCCCCCAGCCGATCAAGAGGTTGATGCAGGAGACAACGACTGTGTTCCGGCCGCGCGGACCACATCGACCGCTCGCAGATTCCGGACCGGCCGGCGCTCGCGTTGTGGCGCGGGGGCCGTGCGGCGGGTGAGCCGCGCGGAGGAGGCGGCACCGGGACCCGGGACAGCGAGCAGCGGGTCGATGACGAGATCGACGACCCCCAACGGCGCGACGAGCGCGCGTACCGCCGGCTCGGACAGCCGGATCCAGGTCTGCCGCTGCCCGAGGGTGAGGAGCAGCTGCCGCTCGTGGGTGAAGGCGACGGCGGTACGTGCACCGAGAGGCGTACGGAAGAGGCGGACGCAGTGGCCCGCGGGCCCCGACCGGACCGGAACGAACAGTCCTCCGGTCCGGTTCGGTTGAAGGGGGTCGGGGTCCTCGGCACACTGGTTGTCGTTCATGGCACTCCTCGTGGAGACGGGTACATCACCCCGGACTACTGGCAAGCCGGGACATACCAGTGACGCTATGCCCGCTCCTGCCCGACCGAACATCTCCGTTAGCGCTCCCTTGATCCCGCACGGACGCCCCTTGACGCACGATTGACGACGGCATCGTCGTCCAGCCCCGCCGAACGCCGCCGGGCCCCGAAATCGCATTGCGGCGAGCCGACCGGCCAGTGTGACTTCGCGTGTTCGTTTGGGTACTTTGAGTCAATGATCGGTGCGGCGTCGTTCTCCCCGGCATATCGCCGCATGTGGGACGGCGGCGTGCTCCTCCTACTGCTCTGGCTGGTCTTCCACCTCCTGAGCTGCGCACACAGCCATGGCACGGCGTTCGACACCCATCACGGCCCGACGAACGCGGTTGCCGCAGCCGCCGCTCCTGCGGCGACACCGCCCGGTCCGGCCGCGGCGTCGTCTCCCGATCCGGCACCGTGCTGCCCCGAGACGGATCACACGGCGGACTGGATCCGCATCGACGCCCCACCCCCTCCCGCCCCGGGAGGGGCGCTCCCGGTGGAGGTCCGGCCCTGGGCGCCCGCCGCCGCCCTGCCGGGCAACGGGACGGCTCGGGCACCCGATCACGGCCTCCTCGGCGGGCGGTGCATCCTCACGGCCCTGTGCGTGGCGCGGACCTGACCGGGCCCGCACAGCCGCCCACCCGCTGCACACCCGTCCGGCCCGTGCCGGACCGGATCGGGCCGCTGTGTGTCCGCTCCCTGATCCCCCGATGCCCCGACGGCCGCTGCCGGCCCGGGGCGAGGAGCCGTGACACCTTCATGAACATCCCCTCGTACGCCCCTGCCCCGACATCTGCCCGTGGACCTTCCGGTCTGGTGGGCCGCACGCCGGTGCTGTGGATCGGTGAACCCTTCGCCGACGCCGGCCGTGGTTTCTGGGCCAAGCTCGAAGGCGCCAACCCGGGCGGCATCAAGGACCGCCCCGGCCTGCACATGGTGGCCCGCGCCCGGGAGCGCGGCGATCTGGTCCACGGTGCGCCGGTCATCGAATCCTCCAGCGGCACCCTGGGACTGGGCCTGGCCCTGGCCGGGATCGCCTTCGGACATCCGGTCACCGTGGTCTCCGACCCCGGACTCGAGCCGGGAATCCGCCGGGCGCTGGTCGCCTACGGCGCCCGCGTCGAGACCGTCACCACCGCGCACCCGGTGGGCGGCTGGCAGCAGGCCCGGCGCGAGAAGGTGGCCGAACTGCTCACCGGAACTCCCGGAGCGTGGTGCCCCGACCAGTACAACAACCCCGACAACGTGGCGGCCTACGCCCCGTTGGCCGCCGAACTCGTCGCGCAACTGGGCCGCGTCGACGTCCTGGTCGCTTCCGTCGGAACCGGCGGCCACTCCGCGGGGGTCTCGGCCGCGCTGCGCCGGACGTTCCCGGACCTGGCGCTGATCGGCGTGGACTCGACCCGTTCGACGATCTTCGGGCAGCCGGCCGGGCCGCGGCTGATGCGCGGGCTGGGTTCCAGCATCCACCCGGGCAATGTCGCCTACCCGGCATTCACCGAGGTCCACTGGGTGGCCCCGGCCGAGGCGGTCCGCTCCTGCCGGTCGCTGGCCCGCCACCACTACGCCTCGGGCGGCTGGAGCGTCGGCGCGGTCGCGATGGTCGCCGGATGGGCCGCCCGCACCTGCCCCGCCGGAACAAGGATCGCCGCGATCTTTCCCGACGGACCCCATCGCTATCTCGACACCATCTACAACGACGGCTGGTGCCACGGCCACAGCCTCCTGGACCCCCCGGTGCCGCTGCCGGACGAGCCGGACGAGATCACCGACCCGGGCGAGCGCACCGTGACGTCCTGGACGCGTTGCCGAACGGTCACCGGCCCGGCCGTCGTCCCTGCCGTACTGGCGGGTGCCCGGTGAGGCGGCTGCGCGCGCAGGTGCGCTCCTTCGAGCCCGGCATCCGGCTGCTGATGGTCAACCAGTTCGGCATCAACCTCGGCTTCTACATGCTCATGCCCTACCTCGCCGACCACCTCGCCCACGGCCTCGGCCTGGCCGCGTGGGCGGTCGGCCTCGTCCTGGGCGTACGCAACCTCTCCCAGCAGGGCATGTTCTGGCTCGGCGGGACCCTGGCCGACCGGATCGGCTACAAACCCATGATCCTGACCGGCTGCGCTCTGCGGACCGGAGCGTTCGCGCTGCTGGCCCTGGCCGACACCGTGCCCGCGCTGATCATCGCCTCCGCCGCGACCGGGTTCGCCGGCGCCCTGTTCAACCCCGCCGTCCGCGCCTACCTCGCCCAGGGCGCCGGAGAGCGCCGGGTGGAGGCGTTCGCCGTCTTCAACGTCTTCTATCAGGCGGGCATCCTGCTCGGCCCGCTCGCCGGGCTCGCCCTGCTCACCCTCGACTTCCGGGTGGTGTGCGCCGCGTCCGCGACCGTGTTCGGGGTCCTGGCCGTCGTCCAGGCCCGTGCCCTGCCGGCACGGCGTCCGGCACCGGACGCGGAGCGTACGAGTGGGTGGCGGGGCATCGCGACGGACTGGCGGACGATTCTTCGCAACCGGCCCTTCGTCCTGTTCTCCGCCGCGATGGCCGGCTCGTACCTGCTGGCCTTCCAGGCCTACCTCGCCCTGCCCCTGCAGGCCCGCACCCTGCTGGGCGACGACAGCGGCACCGCGATGGGTGTGGTCTTCGCCGTCTCCGCCGCGGTCGCGGTCGCCGGTCAGCTCCGGCTGACCGACTGGGCCAGGAAACACCTGGCCCCGCCGAAAGCGATCGCGCTCGGCCTGGCCGTCATGGGCGCCGCGTTCCTGCCCCTGCTGCCGGGCCCGCACCACCGCGGCCACGGACTGACCGCCGTACTCGGGCTCGGGGGCCTGGTGGCGTGCGCGGCGCTGTTGGCCGCGGGTGCCGCGCTGCTGTACCCGTTCGAGATGGACACGCTGGTCCGGCTCTCGGGACAGCGTCTGGTGGCCACCTACTACGGCGCCTACAGCACCGTGGCCGGCCTCGCCGTCGCCCTCGGGAACCTCGCCGTGGGAGCCCTGTTCGACCTGGCCACCCGTACCCATGCCCCCTGGCTGCCGTGGACCGCGCTGTCCGTGCTCGGTCTCGCCTGTGCCGCCGCCCTGACCGGCCTGCGCCGCACCGGGCACCTGCACCTCGCTCCCACCGCGGCACCGGCCCAAGCGCCGACCACGGCGTGAGAGCGCGGAGACCGTCGGCCTCGCACCCGTTCCGTGCGAGGTCGCCGCCGCCCCGGGAGACGGTCGGCAGTACCGGCTCCGTCGCGCCTACGCCCCGTACTGTGCTCGCACGGCCAGTGCGATCAGGTCGTGGATCAGGAATTCTCCGGGCGCGCGGTTGTCCTTCAGACGGGCGAGGTCGTCGGGGCCGAACCAGTCGAAGGCGGAGTGCTTGGACCGTTCCAGGACCGGGTTGCCCAAGTCACCGTCGACCTCGACGAGATAGTCGGCCTCGTGACGGAGTCCGGCGCCGTCGTCGCCGGTCCAGGTGCTGGTGCCGAGGAACCGCCGCACGTGGCGCAGGCGCCAGCCGGTCTCTTCCTCGATCTCGCGGGCGAGAGCGTCCAAGAGGGTCTCGCCGGCCTCGACGTGGCCGCCCACGATGTCCCACGTGTCGGGAAAGAGCCGGCGGTCCGAGCTACGCCTCTGGGCGAAGGCCGCACCGTTCCGGTCGAGGATGACCGCACCGACGGTCCAGACCGAACCGGGCACGGGAACGGGCACCTCGACATCGTCGTTCACGGTGAACTGCGAGACCGCGCCCCGGTACTGACGCATCACTTCTCCAGGTCGCCGTTCCTGACAGCCACCTGATCCGACCACGGCGCAAGAACCGTCGTACGCGACTCGGGATGCTCCCGCAGCCAGGCCAGGAGCGGGAGCAACTCGGTGGCCGGAGCGTACAGACGGAGCGAAGCCGCTCCGTCCTCACGGCGGGTTCTTCCCGTGATGCGGTAGGTGCTTGCCGGGCGGGCGAGATCGATATGCGGTCCGTCCGCCACCCGTGCCCCGAGGATCTCGTCCCAGGGCACCTCGACGGCTCCGTACATGTTCGATCGCACCACCGTCGGGGTGAGCTCGACCGTCGGCCTTCTGGGCCTGCGCAGGACGCGCGCACCGACCACGGCGAAGGCGGCGGACACGAGCAGCAGAAGTCCGAGCCCGAGCATCACGACCGGCCGGGACCGGCCGGGCTCTCCGTAGCGATTCGGCGTCGGCATGTACGCGTCGCCCCAATGTGCCACCGCGCTGCCGCAGATCGCGACCGCGGCAACCGCCAGCAGGCCCGCCAGCACGATGAGCGACGCGGCTCGACGGCGTGCCCGGCGGAGCTCCGCCGGCTGCTGCGGCGCGTGGACGACACCCGACTCCGTCGATCGCCACAGTCCGCCGATTCGGGGAGGCATCGCGGCGGGGAACATGCACATGACCTTACAGCGGAGGCCATACCGGCCATCCGGGCCCGTCGTCGGGCGAGGCGGTCAGCGCCGACACAGCCACACCCGACGCAACAAGGTCGGGCCAACCCAAGTACATGCAGGTTACCGTCAGTCTTGATCACGCTGCGGTACCCGGGGCGAACGCGCCCCGCTGGACCGAACCCTCGGTGGGCGGCGCCCAGGTGACCCCGCCCCATTTGCCGACCACGGCGATCTTCGACGGATCGGAGTCCCTGGGGCCCCTCCGGGGCGACCCGGTCGACGAGGCCGAGGCCCTCACCATCCGGTACGAGTCCCGCCTCAGCAACTTCGGCCTCTGAACCCGGGCGTCACCGTCCGGTCAACGCACCCGCCCTCGTGGTTTCAGCGCCACGGGCGGCAGTTCGGGGGCCGGCAGCCGGTCGCCGTCGTAGCCGTGGACCTCGCCGAAGCGGGATCCGCCCATCCACGCCCTCCGCGCCTCCTCGATCTCCTCGTGGGACCGTCCGATGAAGTTCCACCACATGACGATCTCCTCCTCGAACGGCTCGCCGCCGAGAAGCATGAGGCCCGCGTCGGTATCCCCGCGCAAGGGGAGTTCGGTACGGCCGCAACCGAGGTAGAGCATCGAACCGGGAAGCACGGGCACGCCGTCGACCTCGGCCTGACCGGACATGGAGAGCACCGCGTACTCGAAGTCCGGGTCGAGCGGCAGCCTGGCCTCGGCACCGGCGGTCAGGGCGATGTCGGCGCCGACGATCGGGGTGTACGCGGTGCCGGGCGAGGTGGCGCCGTCGAGTTCGCCCAGGATCAGGGTGGCGGTGAGGCCCGGGGCCGAAACGGCCGGCAGGTCGGTGTGGTGCTGGAAATGGGGCTCGACGTGGCGGTGTGCGTCGGGCAGCGCGACCCAGAGCTGGGCGCCGTGCAGAAACCTCGCGTGGGACTTCGGGCTCTCCTCGGAGTGGCTGATGGCCCGGCCGGAGGTCATCAGGCCCAGCTCGCGCGGACGGATCGTGCGGAGACTGCCGAGGCTGTCCCGGTGCAGGACCTCGCCGTCGTGCAGCCAGCTGACCGTCTGCAGACCCATGTGAGGGTGGGGCGGCACCTGCATCCCGGGTTCGCCCGCGATGTCGTCGGGGCCGTAATGATCGACGAAGGCCCAGGCGCCGACCATCCGGCGGCCCAGGTTGGGCAGCAGCCTGCGAACCTCGGTGGACTCGCCCAGCCGGACATGGCGAGGGGTGAGGAGTTCGCGTACGGGCTCGGCGACGACGAAGCCACGTCCCCCGCAGACGGAGAGTGCGGCCTGGCGATCGAGATTGCTCATGGCGCTCAACCTATTCCTGCGCGGGGCCGGGGATGACGTACCCACGCCGACAATTTAGTGGAATATTCAACCACCATGCCGTGTTGCGGCCATTGCGGGATGACCGGGCGGGAGCCGGGTCAGTGGCTGGACGGAGCCGGGCGCGATCCGGGGACGATCCATGACGGAGGAGGTCAAGTGAGCGACACCTACTACGAGTTCGGCACGGCTGCCGACCGCTGGAACCGTGCGCAGATGTTCTTCGAGGCGAAGGAGTACATGACCGCGGCCCGGATCCTGGAAGGGCTGGTCGAGGAGGTCCCGGAGCAGGTGTCGCCGCGTCTGCTGCTGGCCCGGACCTACTACCACTCGGCACGGCTCGGCAGGGCCGAGGCGGAGCTGCGGGCGGTACTGGAGCGCGACCCGGTGGAGCACTACGCGCGGCTGATGCTCGGCCGCACGCTTGAGCGCCAGGGTCGGAGCGCGGAGGCAGCCGGTCATCTGCGGATGGCGGCGGTGTTCTCCGGAGACTTCGACTTCGACTCCGGTTCAGGCGGGACGAGTTCCCCGGAGCCTTCCACCGGGTGAGCCCGGGAAGGCCCCGACGGGGTCGCGCCCCACGCCTCCGGCCGGTGGGATCCCGGCCGGACCATTCAATTCGGATGCCGGCCGCCCGTCCCGCGTGATACTTCACTCGCTCATGACCGACCTAGAGACCCCACGCCTCCTGCTCCACCCGATGAACGCCTCCGACGCCTTGCATGTGAGGGCGGGCACACCGGGGGACGGGGCGCACTGGGCGCCCGGCTACCCCTCCCCCGGCGAGAAGGCCGCGGCCGAGCGCTTTCTCGACACCTGCGCGAGGACCGGTGATCCCAGCCCCTTCGGTTCGTACGAGATACGCCGCCGCGAGGACGGCCGGGTGATCGGCGGGATGGGGTTCCACGGCGCGCCCGACGAGAACGGGAACGTCACTATCGGTTACGGCCTCGTCCCCTCGGCCCGGGGGATGGGGTACGCCTCCGAGGCCTTGCGCGCCCTGCTCCGGTTCGCCCGCGAGCAGGGTGTGAGCCGTGTGCACGGTGACGCCGACCTGGACAACATCGCGTCGCAGCGCGTCATGGAAGCCGTCGGTATGCGCCTGGTGAAGGAGGACGGGACATTGAAGTACTACCGGATCGACTGGGGCCCGCGGGCCGAGGAGTGAGCCGGTGGCCGCCGGGCCCGCGGTGACGGGTCCGGCCGTCGGCCCGGCCCGCGCACGGCAAACGCCGGAACCGCGCCGGGAGCTCCCGGCGCGGTTCCGGTCGACGGCCTGCCCGCATATGCCGTGTGTCGTGCCGGTCAGCCGGCCGCAGTGGCCGCCCGGTTCGCGCCGCTGTTCGCGGCCGCGGCGGTGCCGGTTCCCGGTACGAGAAGCCGGTCCGTCAGATAGCCGAAGAAGAGGCCGAAGGTCGCCCAGAGGGTGGCCTGCACGGCGAGGGTGCTCAGACGGAACTCCCACAGCAGGGCGGCCGGGAAGTCCTTGCCGACCTCGTTGTACGAGGGCAGGAACACGTAGGCGAGCCCGATCACCAGGACGTAGGCGACGGATGCCGCGATCGTCGCGTTCCAATTGCCCAGGCGGGGAGCCAGCCGTCTGCCGAGGATGACCGCGGCGACGGCCAGCAGCACACTGAAGGCGACCATCAGGAAGAACAGGGCGGTACGTCTGCCGATGGTGTCGGGATTGCCGACGGCCGGCGGGTTGGCCGGGTACTTCAGGAACGGCACGACGTACACCGTCAGCAGGGCCGCACCCGCGATCAGCGCGGCCGTGGCCCGGGGGCCGAATCTGCCGATCCGGCCGAGGGCGTAGCAGAAGACGAGGGCGGCGATGCCGCCGATCGCCACACCGAAGACGAGCACACCGGTGGCGAGGCCGGCGGTGGACTGCATGGTGCGGCTGACCAGTTCCTCGCCGCCGTCGTGGTGATGGCTGTGCGACTCCTCCAGAGCGATGGCCGCGTCCACACGCGACTCGCCGAGGAAGTAGGCGACGAGCAGAGCGAGCGCACCCGCGGCGAGGCCGGCCAGCATGCCGCGGACGAGCAGGGCTCTGACAGATATGGAGTTCATGAGGGTTCCCCTGGATCGAACGGTACGTCAGTGGCAGGGGAAACCGAGGAGGTGGCGGCCGTCGTGGACCCACTCGTGGACACCTTCGCCGGAGATGACCGCGGTGGCGCCCTGCTCGGCGCCGACGAAGTACAGCAGTACGAGCATGAGGATGCCGAAGAAGACCGCCCACGGGGCAATGGCCTTCAGGGAGATGGGGGTGATCGCCGGTACGGCGGTGGCGGGGGCAGCAGTCTGTGCCATGGCAGAACCTCCTGAGGGAACACGCGTCCCGATCGTGGTGCCTGAGACGTGGGTGCTGGGTCTGACTTCCCGCACAGGTACGGGTTCACAGTGGCGCGACCGTGCCGGATTCTCACCGGACTTCCGTCACACCTACGTCATGTTCGCCGTGACCATACCGCTTGGGGACAGGCACCGCCATGGTGCCGGTGACCGGGCAGGATCGCCCTGATGCCATGGTGGGCACAGAGGGGCCGGAGTTCAGGGAGTCGAGCGGGTCATGACGGTACAGGTGATGCTGATCTCACCGGCGCTCAACGCCGCGCTGCGCGAGGCCCGTTTCGACGGCGACGCGCCGCTCGACGCTGCGGGGGCCCGCCGGTGCAGAGCCGCCGCGGCAGCGGTGCCCGCCGCCGACCGGCAGCTGCGCGGGCCGTCCGAGCGGTGCGCCGGGACCGCCGACGCGCTGGGGCTGCGCGCCGGGCCCGAACCGGCCGTCCGTGGCTGGGACATGGGCCGCTGGAGCGGCCGACGGCTGGCGGCGGTCGGCGCCGAGGAGCCGGAGGCGGTGTCGGCGTGGCTCACCGACCCCTCGGCGGCTCCCCATGGCGGCGAGTCCCTGCTGGAGCTCTGTTCCCGGGCCGGGCGCTGGCTGGAGACGCTGGAGTCCGCCGGGGGCGGGGCGGGCCTCCGCGTGCTGGGCGTCGTCGAGCCGGCGGTGGTGCGGGCGGTGATCGTCGGGGCGCTGGCCCTGCCGCCGGAGGCGTTCTGGCGGCTGGACGTCGCCCCACTGACCCTGACCGGGCTCAGCGGCCGGTCCGGCCGGTGGAACCTGCGGTGCGGACAGCCGCTGCCCCCCGCACCGGCCGACTGATCCCGTCGCTGAATGCAAGAAGTGTGGTCCATACCAAGCCCTTGACACCGTGTTGGTTCACTTCTTAAATCTCATACAGAACCAAGACCTCTCCCTGCTCCCCCCACAACTGGTCTTTGTCATATGCATGGCAATCACTCGACCACTCTGTTCCGCACGGGAAGGACCCCCATGACCTCCCCCCGCCCACCCCGCCGACTGCTCCTGTCCGCGCTCTGCGCGCTGTCCGCACTCGCCCTGGTCCCGGCCTCTTCCGGTCTCGCGGCCGGAGTGCCCGCGCCCGGACCGCGGGCCGCGGCAGCGGCGTTCACCGATGACTTCGACGGCCCCGCGGGCTCCGCCGTGGACGGCGCCAAGTGGCAGATCGAGACCGGCGACAACGTCAACAACCATGAACGGCAGTACTACACGGCCGGGAACAGCAACGCGGCGCTCGACGGCCAGGGTCATCTGGTCATCACGGCGCGTCGCGAGAATCCGAACAACTACCAGTGCTGGTACGGGACCTGCGAGTACACCTCGGCACGGCTGAACACCGCCGGCAGGTTCACCCAGACGTACGGACACGTCGAGGCGAGGATGAAGGTGCCGCGCGGTCAGGGCATGTGGCCGGCCTTCTGGATGCTGGGCGACGACATCGGCCAGGTCGGCTGGCCGAACTCGGGCGAGATCGACGTCATGGAGAACGTCGGCTTCGAACCATCCACGGTCCACGGCACGTTGCACGGTCCGGGCTACTCCGGCTCCGGTGGCATCGGCGCCGCCTACACCCTGCCCGGCGGCCAGGCGTTCGCCGACGACTTCCACACCTTCGCCGTCGACTGGGCGCCCGGCTCGGTGAGCTGGTCGGTGGACGGAAACGTCTTCCAGCGCCGTACGCCCGCCGACCTCGGCGGCAACAACTGGGTGTTCGACAAGCCCTTCTTCCTGATCCTCAACCTCGCGGTCGGCGGCTACTGGCCCGGCGACCCGGACGGCAGCACCTCCTTCCCGCAGCAGCTCGTCGTCGACCATGTGCGGGTCACCACCAGCGATCTCCGGCCGCCTGTCTGACCAGTCGGCCCTGCCGGTGAGTCCTGGTCACAGCATCCGCAAACGACTGGTTGCGACCGCCCCGCCCGCCGAGGATGGCGGTCTACTCGGGGAGGTGGCGGGAATGCCGTCGAAACGTGTCGTGGCCGGGGACGATCCCGTGCTGCGATTTCGCGGAGCGGTGTCGTTGCAGCACGGACCGGGCTGGGTCGCGCCCTGGCGGGTGCCCCACCAGGAGGCGGAACCGCATCTGCCGGAGGGCGGGATCGGGCGGGCCGCGATGCCCGCCGGTGTCCGCGTCGCGCTGCGGACCGACGGTGGTGGAGGAGGGCTCGGCCGAGGAGGTGTTCGACGCGCCGCGGCATCCGTACACGAAATCGCTGCTCGCGGCCGTCCTCACGGCCGGCCCGCCTCGGGGGGCTACGCGTCCCGGTACGCCTCCAGCAGGCGCAGCCAGACCTCGCTGATCGTCGGATACGCGGGTACGGCGTGCCACAGCCGGTCGATGGGGACCTCGCCCGAGACCGCGATCGTCGCCGAGTGCAGCAGCTCGCCGATGCCCGGTCCGACGAAGCTGACACCGAGCAGGATCTCCCGGTCGAGGTCCACGATCATGCGGGCGCGGCCCCGGTAGCCGTCCGCGTACAGGCCCGAGCCGGCCACCGCGGCGAGGTCCTGGTCGACGGCACGTACCCGGTGACCTGCCCGCTCGGCCTCGGCGAGGGTGAGGCCGACCGAGGCGGCCTCCGGGTCGGTGAAGACGACCTGGGGGACTGCCGCGTGGTCGGCGGTGGCGGCGTGGGCGCCCCAGCGGTCGGTCTCCAGCAGCGGTACGCCGGCGGCGCGGGCGGTGATCGCGGCGCCCGCGATGCGTGCCTGGTACTTGCCCTGGTGGGTGAGGAGCGCCCGGTGGTTGACGTCACCGACCGCGTAGAGCCAGGTGGTGCCTTCGACGCGGCAGCTGTCGTCGACGGTGAGCCAGGATCCGGGCTCCAGGCCCACCGTTTCCAGTCCGAGGTCGTCGGTGCGCGCGGCCCGGCCGGTGGCGAAGAGGATCTCGTCGGCCTCGACGTGTCCGCCGCCCGCCAGTTCCACGGTGACCGGGCCGTCCGGGACCGCGCGCCGTACGGAGGCGACCGAGACCCCGGTGCGGATGTCGGCGCCCGCCTCGGTGAGGGCCTGCCCGACCAGTTCGCCGGCGAAGGGTTCCATCCTCGGCAGGAGCCCCTTGCCGCGGACCAGCATCGTCACCCGGGCGCCGAGGGCCTGCCAGACGGTGGCCATCTCCACTCCGACCACGCCGCCGCCGACGATCACGAGGCGGCCGGGCACCTTCTTGGCGCTCGTCGCCTCCCGGCTGGTCCAGGGGCGGGCCCCCTCGATGCCGGGCAGGTCGGGGACGACGGCGCGGCTGCCGGTGCAGACGGCGACGGCCTGGCGGGCGGTGAGCCGGTGCTCCGTACCGTCGGGCGCGGTGACGGACACCGCCTTCTTGCCGGTGAGCCTGCCCTGGCCCCGGTAGATGTCCGCGCCGATGCTCTCCAGCCAGGCGACCTGTCCGTCGTCCTTCCAGTGCGATGCGTACGTGTCACGGTGGGCGAGGACCGCCGGGGTGTCCAGCGGCCCCTGCACGGCGTCGCTGAGGCCCGGGACGCGGCGGGCGTCGGCGCGGGCGACCACCGGGCGCAGCAGGGCCTTGCTGGGCATGCAGGCCCAGTAGGAGCATTCGCCGCCGATGAGTTCGACCTCGATGACGGCGGCGCTCAGCCCGGCGGCGCGGGCCCGGTCGGCGACGTTCTCGCCCACCGGACCCGCTCCGATCACCACGACGTCGTACTCGGCGTTCAGGGAAGCATCTGTCATGGGGACAGTCTGGTCGTGGGTGTGCGCGGCGGCCACATGGGCAGGCGGAATAGCGCAAGTGCAGGCACCGTTGTTCGGACAGGTCCGAGCGGGCACAGGAAGAGGTAGCAGACAATGAGCACCGTTGAGCTCACCAAGGAAAACTTCGATCAGGTCGTCAGTGGGAACGACTTCGTCCTGATCGACTTCTGGGCTTCCTGGTGCGGCCCGTGCCGGCAGTTCGCCCCGGTCTACGACGCGGCGTCGGAGCGCCACGACGACCTGGTCTTCGCCAAGGTCGACACGGAGGCGCAGCAGGAGCTGGCGGCGGCCTTCGAGATCCGCTCCATTCCCACGCTGATGATCGTCCGGGAGAACGTGGCGGTGTTCGCACAGCCCGGGGCGCTGCCGGAGGCGGCGCTGGAGGACGTGATCGGGCAGGCGAGGAAGCTGGACATGGACGACGTCCGCAAGTCCATCGAGGAGCAGCAGAAGGGGCAGAACAGCTAGGGCTTCTCGTTTGGATCATGCCGTCACATCGGGGGCCCGGCCGGGGCGGACAGTGTCCGGGCGGTCGGGCCCCTCGTCGTGTCCGGGAGCGGGCGGCGCGGCCTCAGCGGTCGGCGTCGGTCCCGGCGTCCCGTTCCTCGATCCGGGCCGTGAGGCCGAGGGCCAGCTCGGCGCCGTCGACCAGCAGGGCCTCGACCGAGTGCGTCGCGGGGTCGATGTCCGCGACGATGCCCTCGCCGGAATACCGGGGGTAACCGGATGCTCCCGTCTCACCGGTCGCCGACACGACCGCCGAGCGGATGGCGCCGCCCGGCTCGGCGGCCTCGGTGGTGTCCTCGGCGAATCCGGGGACCAGCAGGATCTCGTAACTCTGCGGATGGCTCATGGTCATGACGCTAGGCAAGCGGCACGCGGTACGCACGTTGCCGCGCTGCCGCACGGTGCGGTCCGGCCGTCGCGACCGGACTCCGGCGCTTCATGCGGACTCGCGCCGGACCGCCCCGACCCGCAGGAGGTCGTGGTGTTCGGGGGCACCGCCGGGGTCCCGCACCAGCCGGTCCACGAGGTCCGCCAGGGGCTGCGCCGTGGCCAGCTCCATGCGTACGGTGCTGAGCCGGGGCCGCAGCAGCCTGCCCAGCATCAGGTCGTCGGCACCGATCACAGCGGTCTCGCGGGGCACCTCGACGCCCGCGTCCTGGAGGGCCCGCATCAGGAGCATCGCGTATTCGTCGTTGTAGGCGAACACGGCGTCGAGGTCCAGGGTGCGCCAGCGGGCGGCGAGCCGGGCGGCCGACTCCTCGTCGTACCGAAGCGGCAGCGGCTCCACCCGGGCCCCGTGGAACCGGGCGGCCTGCCGGGCCCCGGTCAGCCGGGGTTCGGCGAAGGGGCCCAGTCCGCATTCCTCGGGCATGACCACGCCGATACGTCGCCGGCCACTGTCCAGCAGGTGTCCGACCGCGCAGCTGCCGACCTCCCGCTGGTCCATGACGAGGGCGTGGGCGCCCGGCACCGGCCGCGGGCCGAGGGTGATCACGGCCTTGGCCCCGGACCGCTTGAGCACGGATATCCCGTACGGGGTGAGGTCGATCGTGCCGGGGGCGATGACGGCGACCGGGCGGAGTTCGGCCCAGGCGCGGGGCGCATCGTCGGGGTCCAGTCCGGTGCTGCCGTACTGGACGACGGTGTAGTCGAGGCGGCGCAGCCCCGCTTCCAGTTCGTGGAAGAAGCGGTGGTGGAGCGGGCCGGTCGGGAGGTTCACGGTGGGCAGCAGCACCATGCGGGTGTGTCCGGCGCGCAGACTCCGGGCCGCGGCGTGCGGCACGTAGCCCAGTTCGGTGGCCGCTTCCCTGACCCGGCGGCGGGTGGTCTCGCTGATCCGTACGGACGCGTTGTTGTTCAGCACGTACGACACGGTGGCCCTGGAGACCCCGGCGAGCCGTGCGACGTCGGCGCTGGTGGGGACGGGGGGTTCGGTGGGCTGGTTCGGTAACTGGCTCATGGCGTCGGGCAGTCTTCCAGACCCGCGGTGCGTGGGTACGCTCCGGGGCATGGATGAATCCTCGATGGTGGGGCTGCTCGGCCGGGTGACCGGGACGGTGGGGCCGGGACTGGTCGGCGAGGTGATGGTACGGATCCGGGGCGGCGCCGAGCACTTTCTCGCGCATCCGGCCACGGCGAAGGAGCGCATCGAGGTGGGCACGGTGGTGACGGTGATCGAGCATCTGCCACCGCGCACGGTCTATGTGGCTCCCGCGTACGGGAGTTGAGGCCCGAGCGGAGGGCTCTTGACGGCATTCGTCGTCAAGAATTCGGCAAGGATCCGCACGCGTCTTCTGCACCGTCGCGAGCAGGAGAAGACTCCCCCGTGTTCAGCGGTGCCGACGGGGTGCCGTGATAAGGGGGCGCATGCCGATGTTCATCGGCGTCACGGCGGGTCTCGCACTCGCCGCCATCATTGTGTTGTTCGGCCTGTTCAAGTTGATGTGGCGCGTGGCCGAGCCGAACGAAGCACTGGTCATATCGGGTTCCAAGCACAAGACCGAGGGCCTGGGTCAGGGCATGGGGTTCCGGATCGTCACCGGTCACGGCACGCTCGTCCTGCCCGGGGTCCAGGCGGTGCGGAAGATGTCCCTGGATCTCAACGAGACCGAGCTGTCCGTCGATTGCGTCACGCATCAGGGGATTCCCCTGCGGGTGCGGGGCGTCGTCATCTTCAAGGTGGGCGACGACTTCGTGTCGATCGCCAATGCGGCCCGCCGCTTCCTCGATCAGCAGAAGCTGATGTCGGAGCGGGTGCACAACGTCTTCGCCGGACATCTGCGGTCCATCGTGGGCGGGTTGACGGTCGAGGACATGATCCGGGACCGGGAGAAGCTCACCGGGCAGACGCGGGCCGCGTGCGGGACCGAGATGGAGAAGCTCGGGCTCATCGTCGATTCGCTCCAGATCCATGAGATCGAGGACCCGACGGGTTACATCAAGAACCTGGCGATGCCGCACGCGGCGGCCGTGCAGCGGGACGCCCGGATCGCGCAGGCCGAGGCCAACCGCCTGGCCACCGAGGCGGAGCAGCAGGCCGCCGCCCGGATGTCGGAGGCGACCCGGGACAGCGAGATCCTGCAGGCCGGGTATCAGGCCGAGCGGGACAAGGCGGCGGCGAGCTCCCGGCAGGCGGGTCCGCTGGCCGATGCGGCGGCCCGCCAGGAGGTCGTGGTCCAGGAGACCAAGGTCGCCGAACTGGAGGCCCAGCGGCGCGAGCAGCAGCTCCAGGCCGATGTGCGCAAGCCCGCGGACGCCCAGGCGTACGAGAAGCGCACCCTGGCCGAGGGTGAGCGCGACGCCCGGATCTCGGCCGCCGAGGCGAAGGCGCGGGAGACGGAGCTCGCCGCGGTCGCGGAGGCCAACCGGGTCAAGACGGCGGCACTCGCCGAGGCGGAGGCGACGAAGGCACGCGGCGCCGCCTCCGCGACGGCGACCAGGGCGACGGGCGAGGCGGAAGCCGCCGCCGCCCAGGCCAAGGGGCTGGCGCTGGCGGAGGCGGCCCGTGCCAAGGGTCTCGCCGAGGCGGAGGCGATCAAGGCGCGGGCAGCGGCCCTGGCGGAGAACCAGGAGGCGGTCGTCGCCCAGCAGTTGGCCGAGAAGTGGCCGGAGATCGTCCAGGCGGGCGCGGGCGCCTTCGGCAGCGTCGACCACATGGTGCTGCTGAACGGGGCCGACGGCATGTCCGACATGTTCGCGAAGGCGCTGACCATGGGCGGCACGGGCCTGGGACTGGCCCGGCAGTTGCTGTCGACGATGAGTCAGAGCGACCCGGCGGAACCGGCGCCGCAGGTGAACGGGGTGGCACCGGCCACCCCGCCCTCACCGCGCAAGCAGCGGATTCCGGTGACGGGTGATCAGGAGGACGGCTCGCCCTCCTGACCGGTCCGGCGGTGGCCGGTGCACGCCCAGCAACCCGGGGCGGGCACCGGCCCCGCTCCACGGAATCGGCCCCGCAGGTCATACGGTGTGGGGATGACCATCCAGCACCGTGACGACAGCATCGACAACTCGGCGGACTTCCCGGGCCGCACCGGCCCGACCGCCACTTCGGAGGCCGACCCGCGCGACGTGGGGCCGGTCCGCACCTCGTACGCCCCCGACCGGGACGGCGACCCGGACCCCGGTGAGATCGTCTGGACGTTCGTGCCGTTCGAGGAGAACGACGGGCGCGGCAAGGACCGCCCGGTCCTGGTGGTGGCCCGTGAGGCGGCGGGCACGCTGCTCGCCGTACAGCTCTCCAGCAAGCAGCACGACCAGGACCGCGAGTGGGTGGCGCTCGGGGCCGGCCCCTGGGACAGCTCCGGCCGCCCGTCGTGGGTCGATCTGGACCGGGTCCTGCGGGTGCACGAGGACGGGATGCGGCGTGAGGCGTGCGCGCTGGACCGGGACAGGTTCGACCTGGTCGCTGGCCGGCTGCGGGAGCGCTACGACTGGAAGTAGGGCCCGGAGGCCCTGGAAGGCCCCGGGAGGCCTTGGTCGAACGTCCGGTCGAAGGCGGACCGGGTGGCGGATTCGGGGCTGCGGTCGAGGATGCCGAAGACGATCTGCTCGAAGTGACCGGCGAACCTGCCGCCGTCCATGAGCAGCGCCCGGAACACACGGGCCACCTGCGCCGGATCGTTGCGGAACACACCGCAGCCCCAGGCGCCCAGCACCAGCCTGCGGTACCCCCGCACCGCCGCGACCTCCAGCACCCGCTCCGCCCGGGACGCGAGCGTGGCGGGGATGCGGTGGGCCTCCTCGGGGGCGCGGCTGCGGATGACTCCGGCGTTGGGCGCCGGGGAGGTCAGGAAACCGGCGGTGTACGGGGTGTCGAGCAGCCGCCCCCGGTCGTCGCGGAACACCGGGACGCCCGGTGAGTGAATCACCCGGTCGGTGTAGAAGGCGCTGCGTTCCGCACGGTGGTGGGCGTAGTAGTCGGGGGCGCGCAGCAGGGTGGTGTACAGGGCGGAGCCCCGGCACAGCGCCTCTTCCTGGGCCTGTGCGCCGTTGAGGTATCCGCCGCCGGGATTGCGGGCGGAGGCGTAGTTCAGCACGGCCACCTTGCCGGGGCCTTCGCCGGTCATCCGGCGCGCCGCCCGGAGGCTGCTCTCGCCGGTGACCTCGACGACCGGCGCCCGGTCGGAGTCGAGCGCCGCGACCGGCACCGGCTGCGGGCCGTACAGCCTCGTGCCCGAGAGCGCGGTGGTCAGCGCGCGCTCGATGCTCACCTCCCGCCCGTCCTGCGTGCGGTAGCGGTCGGCCTCGACGATGGCCTCGGTCTCACGCGCGATGCCGCGCAACCGTGCGCTCATCGGTACTCCCCCGTGTGGTGCATACGGGGCATGCTCGACGCTCCGACGGCATGGACGCAACCGGATTTCCGACGCACAGGGGCACCCTTGTGCGATCGATCCGTAAGGGTTTGGGTGGTGGGGAGGCACCGAGAAAAGGAGGCCCGGCATGTCGTACGACACCCCCGGGGACCACGGTCCGCCCGGCCAGTTCCCGCCCCTGGGCGAGGGCGAGGCCGAGGATTTACTGCGCTGCATCTGCTTCAAGACGGGACCGCCCCACAAGGTCGGCGTCGAACTCGAATGGCTCATTCACGACCGGGAACATCCCCGCGTTCCTGTCCCGCACCACCGTCTCGAAGCGGCCGCCGACATTCTCCGGGCCCTGCCCCTGAACGCGGCGCTCACCTTCGAACCAGGCGGCCAGCTGGAGCTCAGCTCGCGCCCCGCCGACTCCCTGATGGCATGCGTCGATGCCACCGCCGCCGATCTCACGGCAGTACGTGACGCCCTGGACCGGGTGGAGCTCGCACCGGTGGGTATCGGCGTCGACCCGTGGCACGCTCCGCGCCGGCTGCTGCGCGAGCCCCGCTACGACGCCATGGAGGTCCTGTTCGACCGTTCGGGACCGGCCGGTCGCGCCATGATGTGCACCACCGCGTCCGTCCAGGTCTGCCTGGACGCCGGAGAGGAGGAACCCGGTCCGCTCGGTTACGGGCGGCGCTGGCAGCTGTGCCATCTGCTGGGCGCTGTCCTGGTGGCGGCGTTCGCGAACTCGCCCTTGCGGCTCGGCCGCCCGACACCGTGGCGGTCCACCCGGCAGTCGCTCTGGGCCGACCTCGACCCGTGGCGGCCCCTGGCACCGCCCGGCAGCCTGCCGCCGCGCGACGCCTGGACCGCACATGTGCTGGACACCCCGGTGATGTGCGTCCGGGGCGACACGGGCCCGTGGGCCGTGCCGGAGGGATTGACGTTCCGCGACTGGATCCGCACCGGCGCGCCGAGACCACCGGTGCGCGCCGATCTCGACTTCCACATCAGCACGCTCTTCCCGCCCGCACGCCCGCGCGGTCATCTGGAGCTGCGCATGATCGACGCACAGCACGGTGCGGACGGGTGGCTGGTGCCGCTCGCCGTCACCACTGCCCTGTTCGACGACCCGGAGGCCGCCGAGACCGTGTACCGCACCGTGAAACCACTGGCCGAGACGGCCGGGGCAGCGCCGGCGCCGCGCAATCCGCTCTGGGTCGGCGCCGCCCGCGACGGCCTGACCGACCCCGAGCTACGGGCGGCGGCGGCCACCTGCTTCGAGGTCGCGCTGGAGGCGCTGCCCCGGATGGGCGCCTCGAAGGCCGTGCAGGACGCCGTGGCCGGCTTCAGCGACCGGTTCGTGGCCCGGGGCCGCTGTCCGGCCGACGATCTTCCCGAACTGCTCGCATCGCTTCCGCCCGGCGGTTCCGGCCGGCACTCCGAGGGGTCCCGCTCATGACCGACTCCCCCACTCCCACCGGATCCGCGCCTCACGGGGCGGACGCCGAGGCACTCCGGCAGCGCGCCCTCGCCGCGCTGCTCACCGCCCGTGAACGCACCACGCTGCTCACCGACAGCGTGGACGACCATGAACTGACCGCCCAGCACTCGCCGTTGATGTCCCCACTGGTCTGGGACCTCGCGCACATCGGCAATCAGGAAGAGCTGTGGCTGCTGCGCGGGGTGGCCGGGCGGGAGGCGATGCGCCCGGAGATCGACGGGCTGTACGACGCCTTCGAGCACCCCCGGGCGACCCGCCCCTCGCTGCCACTGCTGGCCCCCGCCGAGGCACGCGCGTACGCCGCGGAGGTACGCGGCCGGGCCCTGGACGTCCTCGACGGCACCGCGCTCGACGGCGGCCGCCCCCTGGTGCGGGCCGGGTTCGCCTTCGGCATGATCGCCCAGCACGAACAGCAGCACGACGAAACGATGCTGATCACCCATCAGCTCCGTTCGGGCCCTGCCGTGCTGGCCGCACCCGTGCCGCCGGCCCCCACGGACGCGGCGGGCCTTCCGGCAGAAGTCCCGGTCCCGGGCGGCCCGTTCACCATGGGGACGTCCACCGAGCCGTGGGCCCTGGACAACGAGCGTCCTGCGCATGTGCGCGACGTACCGGGTTTCTTCATCGACACGGCCCCGGTCACCTGTGGCGCGTACCAGGAGTTCATCGAGGACGGCGGCTACACCGAGCAGTGCTGGTGGGCGCCCGAGGGGTGGGCGATGGTCCGTGAGCACGAACTGACCGCTCCCCTGTTCTGGCACCTGGACGCCGGTCAGTGGCTGCGCCGCCGCTTCGGGATCACCGAGGCGGTGCCGGGGAACGAGCCGGTGCTCCACGTCAGCTGGTACGAGGCCGACGCGTTCGCCCGCTGGGCCGGGCGCCGGCTGCCCACGGAGGCGGAGTGGGAGAAGGCGGCGCGCCACGACCCGGTGTCGGGGCGGTCCCGGCGCTACCCCTGGGGCGACGAGGACCCGGCGCCCGAGCTGGCGAACCTGGGTCAGCGCCATCTGC
Source organism: Streptomyces sp. NBC_01363 (assembly GCF_026340595.1). GTDB lineage: Bacteria > Actinomycetota > Actinomycetes > Streptomycetales > Streptomycetaceae > Streptomyces. The sequence goes on along the minus strand of NZ_JAPEPF010000002.1, from coordinate 1,949,381 downwards.
GGCCCGCACCCGCGGGGGCGTACGCGCAGGGCCGGTCCCCGTACGGCGTACGGCAGTTGATCGGTGACGTGTGGGAGTGGACATCGAGCGACTTCCTCCCGTATCCCGGCTTCTCGGCGTTCCCGTACCGCGAGTACTCCGAGGTGTTCTTCGGACCGGCCCACAAGGTGCTGCGCGGCGGTTCGTTCGCCGTGGACCCGGTGGCGTGCCGGGGGACGTTCCGCAACTGGGACCTACCGGTGCGGCGTCAGGTCTTCTCCGGGTTCCGCACCGCGAGGGACATGTGATGTGTCGTCATATCGCTTATCTGGGACCGCCGGTGCCCCTCGGTGAACTGCTGACGCGACCGCCCCACTGTCTCGTGCGCCAGTCCTGGGCGCCGAGACACCAGCGGTACGGGACCGTCAACGCGGACGGCTTCGGCGTCGGCTGGTACGTGGACGGCGATCCGGTGCCCGGACGCTACCGGCGCCGGGGCCCGGTCTGGGGCGACGAGACCTTCGCCGACCTGGCCAGGGTGGTGCGCAGCACAGCGCTGCTCGCCGCCGTCCGGGACGCCACCGAGGCGGGCGCCGACGGCGAGGCGGCGGCCGCGCCGTTCGCCGCCGGGCCCCTGCTGTTCAGCCACAACGGTGCGGTGAAGGGCTGGCCGCACTCCGTGGCTCCGCTCGCCGCGGCGCTGCCGCCGGCCGAACTGCTCGCCCTCACCGCGCGCTGCGACTCGGCCCTCGTCTGGGCCCTCGTGCGGCACCGGCTGGCCGATGGCGACGAACTGCCGCAGGCCGTCGCCGACACCGTGCTCGGCGTGGCGGCCGCGGCGCCGGAGTCCCGGCTGAATCTGCTGCTGACCGACGGCGCGACGATCGTCGCGACGGCCTGGGGCGACACCCTGTCGTATCTGGCCGAGCCGGGCCTGCGCGCGGTCGTGGCCTCGGAGCCGTACGACGACGATCCACGCTGGCGCACGGTCCCCGACCGCACCTTGCTGACGGCGACCCGTACCGACGTTCTGCTGACCCCGCTCAAGGAGCCCACTGAGTGAGTCCCTTTCTGCTGACCCGTACCCTGCCGGTGGACGCGACGGACGCGGCCCTGCGCGCCGATGTCCTGCACGGTCTGACCCGGCACCCGAAGACACTGCCGCCCAAGTGGTTCTACGACGCGCACGGCAGCGAACTGTTCGAGGAGATCACCCGACTGCCCGAGTACTACCCGACCCGCGCCGAGCGCGAGATCCTGATCGACCGCGCCGACGAGATCGCCCGGGTGTCCGGGGCGCGGACCCTGATCGAGCTGGGGTCGGGGTCGTCCGAGAAGACCCGGCACCTGCTGGACGCGCTGCCCGCGCTGCACAGTTACGTACCGGTCGATGTGAGCGAGAGCGCGCTGCGCGGCGCCGCCGAGGCCCTCCTCGCCCAGCGGCCCGAGCTCTCCGTGCACGCCCTGATCGCCGATTTCACGGGCGGCCTCGCACTGCCGGGAACACCGGGGCCCAGGCTGGTCGCCTTCCTCGGCGGCACGGTCGGCAATCTGCTGCCCGACGAGCGTGCGGTTTTCCTGAAGTCCGTACGGTCGCTGCTCTCCCCCGGTGACGCGCTGCTGCTCGGCACCGATCTGGTGAAGGAGGAGAAGGTGCTGGTCGCCGCGTACGACGATGCGGCCGGGGTGACCGCGGAGTTCAACAGGAACGTACTGAGGGTCGTGAACCGGGAGTTGGGTGCGGACTTCGACCCGGCTGCCTTCGATCATGTGGCGCTCTGGGATCCGGAGCGTGAATGGATCGAGATGCGGCTGCGGGCCCGTCGGGCGCACGCCGTGAAGATCCCGGACCTGGATCTGGTGGTGGCCTTCGAGGCCGGCGAGGAGTTGCGTACGGAGGTGTCGGCCAAGTTCCGCGAGGAGGGTGTCCGGGCGGAACTGGACACGGCCGGTCTGCGACTGGATCAGTGGTGGACGGATTCCGGCGGCCGGTTCGCGCTCTCGTTGGCGACGGCGGTCTGAGCGCGGCGGGCCAGGGCACGGCGGTCGGGCAGGCCGCTCGCCGGGATCGGCGGCAGGACGCGGATCTCGGCGGTCAGGCCGGCCGCCGTCACCACCCGCCACAGTGAGGCGAGGAGCGGATCGTCGCCGACGAACGCTGCCGCACCGGCCGGGGCAGTGTGTTCCGCCGGTGCGGTGTGCTCCGCCGGTGCGGATCCCTCGTGGCCGGCCGGACGGCAACCCGCGGCGGGCCCCGTCCGACCGGTGGTCCCGGTGCTCCGCGATGGTGCGGCGCGGTAGGTGATGCGCACCGGCCGGACCATGGCGTCCGCGTCGATCGCGGCCTGGAAGGCGGCGGGCCCGAACCGGCCCCCGGGGCCGCGCCCGCACCAGGTGGTGCCCTCCGGGAAGACGACCACGCGTGATCCGCCGCGCAGCGCCGCCCCGATGGTGCGCACGGTCGCGGGCAGTGCGCGCAATCGGTCGCGTTCGACGAAGAGCGTGCCACCGCGTGCGGCGAGCGGGCCGAGCAGCGGCCAGCCGCGGATCTCGCTCTTGGCCAGCATCCGGCCGGGGAACACGGCCGCGACGAGCGGGATGTCCAGCCAGGAGATGTGGTTCGCGACGACGAGCGTGCCCGGCGCCCCGGGGTTGCCGTCGGGCGCCGCGGGTGTGCCGGTGATCCGTACCCGCACCCCGAAGGAGCGCACGACGCCGTACGCCCAGCGCCGGATCAGCCGGTCCCGCCGTGCCGCGCCCAGCAACGGCACGAACGGGGCGGCCAAGGCGCCGGCCAGGATGCACGCGCACCCGGCGAGCAGCAGGGCCGCGGCGGCCGGGCGGCCCCGCATCCGGCCCTCGTGACCGGCGCAGGTGCGCGGGGTGCAGGGTGCGGTGGGCAGCCAGGGGTTCATCGCAGCGGGGCGAGCGCGAGGAAGTGGCGCAGGTAGCGCGGGTCGGTGCGGCGCAGCGACAGCAGTACGTACAGGTCGGCGACGTTGAAGTCGAGGTCGTGGGCGGGCGCCCCGCACACCTGCGCGCCGAGGCGCAGGTAGCCGCGGAGCAGCGGAGGGAGCGTGGCGAGTCCGGTGGGTACCGGGGCCCCTCCCCCGGTGGGCTGCCAGAGGCGGTGGGGAGTGACCCAGTGGTCCTCGGGGGCCAGGTACTTGGTCCGTACGGTCTCCCACGCCCCGGCCGCCGCCGTGCCTCCGTCGGCGAGGGGGATCGAGCAGCAGCCCGCCAGCCAGTTGTGCCCGGTGCGTTCCATGTAGCGGGCGAGTCCGGCCCAGATCAGCGCGATGACGGCACCGTCCCGATGGGCCGGGTGGACGCAGGACCGTCCGACCTCGACCAGGTCGTCGCGGATCGGGTCGAGCCGCCCGAGGTCGAACTCGCTCTCCGCGTAGAGGCGTCCGGCGATCCGTGCCCGGTCGGGCGGCAGCACGCGGTAGGTGGCGACGATGTCGCCGGTGGCCTCCTCCCGTACCAGCAGATGGTCGCAGTACGCGTCGAACGCATCGCCGTCCAGGCCGGGTTCGGGTCCTTCCAGCCTGGCGCCGAGCTCACCGGCGAAGACCAGATGGCGCAGTCGCTGGGCGGCACGGACCTCGTCCTGGTCGGCGGCGAGGGACACCCGGTAGCGCGGCGGAGCGGGAGCGACGGACTGTGCGGGGACGACGGGCTGCGGGGGAACGGCGGGGGCGGCGGGGAGGGAGGTGACGGGCAGCGCGTTCATGACAATCTCCGGGGACGGATCGGCAAGGGCGGCCGCCGGGCCGCCGCACTGTGTGCGAAGGCCCGGCCCCTTACTTCTTCCGCGACCGGCTGGATTCGACATGACCGCTCGGGAGAGCCGAAATGTGCGAAGGCTGAATGCCGGGGGCGGCCGAGAACGACCGTTCCGGGGCGACCGACGACGGCCCTCCACACCCGACTGACTGCCGATGGACCGCGCGGGTCAGCTCCCGGCGAGCTTGGAGGTGATCTTCTCCGAGGCGGTCTTCGCCTCCCGCTGCGGGTCGCCGCCTTCGAGCACCGCCGTCATGTACGGCTTGATCGGGTTGTCGGCCTCGACGTCCGCCCACTGCGGCGAATTGGGGGTCGCTCGGCCCTTCGTAGCGCCACGGGCCATCGCCGCGGCGCCTTCCTGACCCACGACGACGCTCGCGAGACCGGGCTTGTTGGGCACGTAGCTCATGGTTCTGGCGAGCTCCTCCTGCCACTTCCGGCCCGCCAGCGCCTTGATCACTTCGATGCCCTCGGCACGCTGGTCGGCCTTGTCCGGAACGATCAGGTCGGATCCGCCGGTGAAGACGGCGCCGGGCGCCTTCGCGGTCTTGCCCGGGATCGGGAAGTAGCCCAGCTTTCCCTTGAGTTCGGGATTCTGCTTCTCGATCTGCGCGACGGTACCGGGCACCGAAATGATCTGCGCGACATTCCCCTCGGCGAACACATCGGCCTGCGGGGGCTTTTCCTCGTCCGCGTCCTTGGGACCGTCGCCGAGCACCTGGAGTTCCTTGTAGAAGTTCATGCCCCTGAGCGCGGCGGGGCTGTCCAGGGTGCCTTCCCACTCGCCACCCTTCTCCTCGGCGAGTTCGCCGCCCTCGTCCCAGATGAATCCGGCGAGGACATACCAGTTCTGGCCCGCGAGGTAGATGCCCTGATTGCCGTTCCGGTTCAGGAGTTGGCTGTCGGTGACCCATTCGTCCCGGGTCTTCGGCGGGTTCTTTATGCCTGCCTGCGCGAAGAGCTCCTTGTTGTAGATCACCACTCGATTGGCCGCGTACCAGGGAATGCCGTACTGCATGCCGTCGATGCTGCCCGGCTCGGCGAGACCCGGCAGCCACTCCTCGCTACCGAGATCGCGCACGGACTCCAGGGTGAGATCGCGCAGGCCACCGCTCTCCGCGTACTGAGCGACCTGAGTGTTTCCGACCTCGATGACATCCGGGGTGTCCTTGCCCTTGAGGGCGCCGATGACCTTCGGGCCGATTCCGCTCCAGCTCTGGAACTTGAACTCGAGCTCGATGGAAGGATGTTCGTCCTGATAAGCCTTTGTGAACCGCTTCAGGAAATCGGCGGAGACGCTGTCCTTCATCAGCCAGACCGTGACCTTCTTGCTGCCGGACGCCTCCGAGCCCGAGCCGAGTCCGCATCCCCCCAGCACAAAGGTGGAAACGAGCGCGACGGCTCCGACGAGTATGCGGTTCTTCACCAGGTTCACCTTCTGCGAAACGGCACGACTGAATTCAGGGACCCGGTGTGGGGGACTGCGGGCGGTGCTCGCACGGGCGTGGCTGGATTTTGGTATGGACCAATGAATTGGTCAAGGCCCGTTCACGGAACACTCTGCACGTCGACCTCTCGCGGACTCGAGCCGGGTGGGGCACCGTGGTAGGGACGAGAGGAGACATAAGATGTCAAACCACACCTACCGGGTCACCGAAATCGTGGGAACGTCCCACGAGGGCGTCGACGACGCCATCCGCAGAGGCGTCGCAAGAGCTTCGGAAACGTTGCACAATCTCGATTGGTTCGAGATCACGCAGGTGCGCGGCGAAATCAGGGACGGCCGGGTCGAGCACTACCAGGTGGGCCTGAAAGTGGGCTTCCGGCTCGACGAGACGAGCTGATCCCGCCGGTCCGGCGCGACCGGACCGGGCCGCGTCCGCCCGGTCGCACCGCGCCCGGTTCAGGTACGGCCCTCGCGCTCCTGCGCGTCCTTGAGCGCGGCCGACTCCTTCGCCCAGCGGGCCCGCACCACGGCGAAGCCCGCCTGCTCCGCCGCGTCACAGACGAGTTCGTCGTCGTCGACCAGCATCCGGACCTCACGCTCCCGGCCCAGTCGCTTCAGGATCTCCAGCTTGGTGTGCCGGGCCGGCCTGCGGTCGTCGTCACGGCGCATGTACACCCGCCCTTCGGGCAGGCCGTGTTCCGCCAGCCATGCCACGGTGTCCCGGCGGCACCGCTCGGGCCGTCCGGTGAGATACCTGACCTCGCACCGCTCGGCGCTGCTCAGCGCCAGCCGCACCCCTTCGGGAAGCGGCGGGTCGTCGACGGCCGCGGAGAAGAAGCCGTTCCAGTCGCGTCGGCGCCCCTCCAAGTAGTGCTGCCGATGGCCGCTGTCCGCGAGCGTGCCGTCCAGGTCGAATACGGCCAGGGGCCGGTGGTCGCTTCTCACACCCCCAGCAAATCAGACCAGCGCGGCCACCAGCAGCACCAGTACGACCACCCCGGCCACCACCGCGGCGACCCGCAGGGACCGGCGCCGCGACCAGATCGGGAGAACCTCGGGACCGTCCGCTCCGGGGAACACGTAGAAGACGTGGTCGGGGTCGTCCGGGATCGCGACCGACACCAGTTGCAGCCACCCGATGTCGACGCGTCTGGCCACCTCGCCCGGCCGGGGCGCGAGTGCCGATTCGACCGCCTCGACGTGGGCCGGGTCCAGGGCGTCGGGGAGCGGTTCGCCGGCCGAGGTCAGCGTGATGCGTTGCCACGCGCCGGTGCGTCCGGTCTGCTGGCGGACCCGCAGCGGCGGCGAGGGATCCGGCAGTTTCGCCGCGCTCCGCTGCGGGGTGTGTCCGACCGATCCGCCCGTCCACCGGGTGACCAGGCCCGTGCCGTCGCACGGGGTGTGCTTCGTCGACCTCTCGCCCGCGCAGACCGGGCAGTCCCTGAAGCCCGTGTCGTCGCACTGCCGGCACTTCTCGGTGCCCCGGCCCCGGCACTGCGGACAAGCGGTGCGGGGCTTGCGGCACTTCAGACAGGTGGTCCGCCCGGGAGGCTGTTTCTCCCGGGCCGGCCCGGCCGGCCCGCGGTCCTTGCGGCGTTCCCCTGTCCCGTCGCACCAGGTGCACGGCTCCACGCCCTTGCAGGTCGGACACAACGGGCCGGTGTCGCACGGCAGTTTCCCCTTGGCCCGGCAGCGCGAGCACGGCTGCCGTCCTTCGTCGCAGCCACAGGCGACCGTCCGCACCGAGCCGTGGAGCACGAGCTCCACCTTCCGCGAGCGGGCCGGGTCCTTCGGTGGCTCGACCGGATGGTCGCGCAGCTCCCCCTCGTACGTCGGCCGCCCCGATATGTCGTACCTGCCGGGCCTGGTCTCCGGCCGCGTGCTGCGGGTCTCCACGCAACGGACGATGCGCAGGTCGAGCATCGGAAGCCGGGCGATGTCCGTGCCGGTCCGCCGCAACTGCGGCCCCTGCCCCGGGCGACCGGTGTGCCGGGCGATCGCTTCGAGGATGTCGTCCTCGGACAGTGCGTCGGCCATGACGGCGCTTCCACCTCCCCGGTAGGCGCGCCCACGCGCCCGACGCAGCGTACGGGCGGGGCCGTCCGGCGTTCAAGAGGGCCTACGAGGAGCCCATGAGGGCTGCACCCGGCACCCGTTGCACCTCACGTGCGCGCCTGCTCGCGCGCGGATGAGTGATCTTTCGCTCACGTTCCGCGAAGATCTTAAAAGGTTGTACAGGATGCGCATGGAATCAAAAGCGTTCGTAAAGCTATATTCAGGTTTGTGGCATCCAACGTTAATCATGTAAAGCGAATACTCCTGCGTTCAGGGAAGAGCCCCTACGACGTCGTCCCTGTCGAGCGCGCTCTCCACGAGGACGTGTTCGCCACCAACTCGGGCAACCTGATCTTCAGCGATGCCGCTCACAAGATCCTTGAGACGCCACGTGCCGAGGTGGTGTCGAACGGCATCACCACCAGGGTCGCCGACGCGGACCGCATCAACAGCGAGTACGACGTCTTCGTCATCCCGCTCGCCAACGCCTTCCGGCCGTCCTTCGAACCGCAGCTGAAGCGGCTCACCCAGCTCATCTCGAAGCTGAAGATCCCGGTCGTCGTCCCCGGCGTCGGAGCCCAGACCGGTGTCAACTACTCCGCGGACCGGCTGAAGCCGATGCAGTCCACGGTCTACGAGTTCGTCTCCGCCGTGCTCGACCACAGCGCCTCGATCGGCGTGCGCGGGGAGTTCACCGAGCGCTACCTGCGGGACATGGGCTTCCGCGACGTGGACGTCATCGGCTGCCCCTCGATGTTCCTCCACGGCAGCAGGCTCGTCATCCGGGAGGACGGCCGGGCGCTCGGGCCCGAGTCGCGCATCGCCGTCAACGGATCGCACGACGCGGTGCGCAAGCACAAGCTCGGGCAGATCATCGACCGCACCCACGCGCGCTACCCCCACCTCCGGTTCATCGGCCAGAACCTCTCCGAAGCCCGTCAGCTGCACTGGCGCGACCTGTCGCATCAGAACGCCGCGGTGACCGGCATCCCCACCCATCCCGACCACCCCATGTACGGGGAGGGCAAGGTCCGGGTCTACATCGACCCGGTCACCTGGATGGAGGACCTCCGGGGCTTCGATTTCTCCTTCGGTTCCCGGATCCACGGCAACATCGCGGCGCTGCTGGCCGGAACGCCGGCCACCGTGCTCTGCGGCGACTCCCGGACGCTGGAGCTGTGCCGCTACTTCGACATCCCGCACCGGATGCTCAACAAGGTCCCGGCCGACCTCGACCCCGCCGATCTCTACGCCTCGGCGGACTTCGGGCCGCTGATGCGCGGTCACCAGGAGCGATTCGACCGGTTCCTGAACTTCCTCGACAAGAACGGCCTGGAGAACACCTTCACCCACGGCGACGGCGGCACGGCCTTCGAGAGCCGGATGAGCGGGCTGGCCTTCCCTCCGGGCGTCCGCCCCTGGGTCGGCACCGACGCCGCCACGATGGCACCGCGGCTGAACTGGCTCCAGTCCCAGCTGGCCGAACTCACCGCCGAGAACACCCAGCTCAAGCGGAAGCTCCAGAAGAACTCCGCGCTGCCCGTCCAGCGCTCGACGTACCAGCGCGCCCGCAGCGTCGTGGGAAGGCCCATCAAGCGCGCCCTGCGGCCCTCCCGATAGGCCCCTGCCCGAACTGATCCGCGAGGCCGGCCCGGCAGGGCCGGCCTCCGGTCGTTCCGGGCCCGGACGGCGACCTCCGCCCCATGCCTAGAATCGGAGTGTTTGTCCCCTGGCCGTCGGCCCTGCCCCGATCCGTACGGAGTCCCCGCGCACATGTCCACCCCCCACGATCCGTACGTCCGGGTGCGCGGCGCCCGCGAGCACAATCTCCAGGACGTCTCGGTCGACATCCCGCGCGACACCCTCACCGTCTTCACCGGTGTCTCCGGTTCCGGGAAGTCCTCCCTCGCGTTCGGGACGATCTACGCCGAGGCCCAGCGCCGTTACTTCGAGTCCGTCGCCCCGTACGCCCGCCGGCTGATCCATCAGGTCGGCGCGCCCGCGGTGGGCGAGGTCACCGGACTGCCGCCCGCCGTCTCCCTGGAGCAGCGCCGCTCGGCGCCCGGTGCCCGTTCGTCCGTCGGGACGGTCACCACGCTCTCCAACTTCCTGCGGATGCTGTTCTCCCGGGCCGGGGAGTATCCGACCGGTGCCGAACGGCTGGACTCCGACTCCTTCTCGCCGAACACCGCCGCCGGGGCCTGCCCGGAGTGCCACGGGCTCGGTCTCGTCCACCGCACCACCGAGCAGCTGCTGGTCCCCGACCCCTCGCTGTCGGTCCGGGACGGCGCGATCGCCGCCTGGCCGGGAGCGTGGCAGGGCAAGAACCTGCGCGATGTGCTGGACGCCCTGGGCCACGACATCGACCGGCCCTGGCGCGAACTGGGCGCCGAGGAGCGCGAGTGGATCCTGTTCACCGACGAGCAGCCGGTGGTGACGGTCCATCCGGTGCGGGAGGCGGGGCGCATCCAACGCCCCTACCAGGGCACGTACATGAGCGCCCGCCGCTATGTGATGCACACCTTCGCGGACTCCAGGAGCCGCACCCTGCGGGCGAAGGCCGAGCGGTTCCTGACCAGTGCCCCGTGTCCGGCCTGCCACGGCAGCCGGCTGCGTCCGGAGGCGCTGGCCGTCACCTTCGCCGGCCGCACGATCGCGGAGCTGGCCGCGCTGCCGCTCACCTCTCTCGCCGAGCTGCTGCGCACGGCGGGCGGCAGCGACACGGCGCGGGTGCTGACGGCGGATCTGCTGGCCCGGATCGAGACGGTCACCGAGCTCGGCCTCGGCTATCTCAGCCTCGACCGCACGGCCCCGACGCTGTCCTCGGGCGAGCTGCAACGGCTGCGTCTCGCCACCCAGTTGCGCTCGGGCCTGTTCGGTGTCGTCTATGTGCTCGACGAGCCGTCGGCCGGTCTTCATCCGGCGGACACCGAGTCGCTGCTGGGGGTGCTGGGGCGGCTGAAGGAGGCCGGGAACTCGGTCTTCGTCGTGGAGCACCAGATGGATGTGGTGCGCCGGGCCGACTGGCTGGTCGATGTGGGGCCGCTGGCCGGTGAGCACGGGGGCCGGGTGCTGCACAGCGGCCCCCCGGCCGGGCTCGCGGAGGTGATGGAGTCGGCCACCCGACGGTTCCTCTTCGACGTCGGGCCCGCGCCGGTCCGGGAGGCGCGTACGCCATCGGGGTGGCTGAGGCTGAACGGGGTCGACCGGCACAATGTGCGGGGCGTGGACGCCGCGTTCCCGCTCGGGGTGTTCACGGCCGTCACCGGGGTCTCGGGGTCGGGGAAGTCGACACTGGTCGGCCAGGTCCTGGCCGGTGTGCTGGCCGACCGGCAGGCCTCCGCCGCCGCGGACGGCCCGCCCTCGGAGCGCCCCGCGCCGTGGTGCGTGTCGGCACAGGGGCTGGAGGTGGTGGACCGGCTCGTACAGGTCGACCAGCGGCCGATCGGCCGTACCCCCCGGTCCAATCTGGCCACGTACACCGGTCTCTTCGATGTCGTACGGAAGCTGTTCGCCGATACGGACACGGCCCGGGAGTGCGGCTACAAGGCCGGACGGTTCTCCTTCAACGTGGCGGGCGGGCGGTGCGAGACCTGCCAGGGCGAGGGGTTCGTCTCCGTGGAGCTGCTCTTCCTGCCCAGTACGTACGCGCCCTGCCCGGACTGCCATGGCGCTCGGTACAACCCGCAGACTCTGGAGGTCACCCTGCGCGGCCTGGACATCGCCCAGGTGCTGGACCTGACGGTGGAGTCGGCGGCCGGGTTCTTCGCGGGCACGCCGGCCGCCGAGCGCAGTCTGCGGACCCTGCTCGATGTCGGGCTCGGCTATCTGCGGCTCGGGCAGCCCGCGACGGAGCTGTCGGGCGGTGAGGCCCAGCGGATCAAGCTCGCCACCGAGCTCCAGCGCACCCGTCGGGGCCACACCCTGTATCTGCTGGACGAGCCGACGACGGGGCTGCACCCCGCCGATGTCGATGTACTGATGCGGCAGTTGCACGGCCTCGTCGACACGGGCAGCACGGTGGTGGTCGTGGAGCACGACATGGCGGTGGTGGCGGGTGCCGACTGGGTGATCGACCTCGGCCCCGGCGGCGGCGACCGGGGCGGCCGGATCATGGCGGCAGGTCCACCCGGGGACGTGGCCCGGACGCGGGAGAGCCGGACGGCTCCGTACCTCCGAGTCGCACTCCCTCTCGACTGAGTGCCCAGTCTTCGTCAACTCCCCCATTTGCCACGCGAGTTGCCCACCCGGGCAAGCAAAGGGGAATGAAACAGTAAAGAACGTTGACAGTTAGCTGGTCCAGACCAATTATGGGCTTGCCTCACGGCCGCTCCTTGCCGTGCGGTACGTGACCCCGGCCGGGAATCACAGGAACGGGCCGCGCCCTTCACCGGGTGCGGCCGAGCCGTGCGATCCGCCCGTTGCCTCACCCCGCTGGGAGCTGCCCCATGAGACGTCCAAGAACAGTCGGCGCCGTCCTGAGCGCCTTCGCCACCGCCGTCGCGTCCGCAGGCCTGATCCTCGGATCGGGCGTCGGCGCACAGGCCGCCGCGACCGCCGCCACTCCCCTGCCCGCGCACGTCTTCGCCCCGTACTTCGAGGCCTGGAACGGCGACAGCCCGGCCGCGCTCTCGCAGGCGTCCGGCGCCAAGTACCTGACCATGGCCTTCATCCAGACGGAGGCCCGCGGTTCCTGCACCCCCTACTGGAACGGCGATTCGGGCACGCCCATCGCCCAGTCCGAGTTCGGCGCCGACTTCACCACCATCCGCTCGCGCGGCGGCGATGTGATCCCGTCGTTCGGCGGTTACACGGCCGACAACGGCGGCACCGAGATCGCCGACAGCTGTACGAGCGTCGACTCCATCGCGGCGGCGTACGAGAAGGTCATCACGACGTACGGCGTGTCCCGCCTCGACATGGACATCGAGGACAACTCCCTGGAGAACAGCGCCGGTATCGACCGCCGCAACAAGGCGATCAAGAAGGTCCAGGACTGGGCGGCCGCCAACGGGCGCTCGGTGCAGATCTCGTACACCCTGCCCACCACCACGAGCGGTCTGGCCGACAGTGGTCTCGCGGTGCTGGAGAACGCGGTGTCCAACGGCGCCGAGGTCGATGTCGTGAACCTCATGACGTTCGACTACTACGACGGCGCCTCGCACAACATGGCGCAGGACACCCAGACGGCGATCACGGGGCTCAAGGGCCGACTGGCCGACCTGCACCCGTCGAAGACCGACGCCCAGCTGTGGGGCATGACCGGCATCATCGAGATGCCGGGCATCGACGACTACGGTCCGGCCGAGACGTTCACCACGGCCGATGCCACCTCGGTCTACAACTGGGCGGTCGCCAAGGGCGTCAGCACCCTGTCGTTCTGGGCGCTCCAGCGCGACAACGGCGGCTGCCCCGGCACCGGCGGGAGCGACACCTGCTCCGGCATCGCGCAGGACACCTGGTACTTCAGCCACACCTTCGCCCCGTTCACGGGCGGCGGCACCGGTCCGGTGACGGACGACTACTCGGTGGCCGTCGCGCCCGCTGCGGCGACGGTGGCCCCCGGCGGCTCCACGACGGCGACGGTGAACACCGCGGTCACCTCCGGCAGCGCGAAGACCGTCGCCCTGACGACGAGCGGGGCGCCCGCCGGTGTGACGGCGACGCTCAGCCCGACCTCGGTCACCGCCGGCGGGACGTCGAAGCTGACGGTCGGCGCGTCGGCGTCCGTGGCGCCGGGCACGTACAAGCTCAGTGTGACCGGCACCTCGGGCACGCTCAGCCACGCGGCGGTCCTCACTCTGACGGTGTCGGGGCCGGGCGGCGGCACCGGAGCCCTGGTGAACGGTGACTTCGAGACCGGCTCGCTCGGTCCCTGGACCTGTGAGTCCGGTGGCGCGGTCGTCTCCACGCCGGTGCACGGGGGTTCGCACGCGCTCGCCGCGGCGGCCACCGCGTCGCAGACCGGCGAGTGCGCGCAGACCCTCACCCTGTCCCCCAACACCGAGTACGCGCTGAGCGGTTGGGTGCAGGGCAGCTACGGATACCTCGGGGTGCGCGGCGACGCGACGGCGAGCGTCTGGGGTTCGTCGAGCGGCTACGCCAAGCAGTCGGTGACGTTCACCACCGGTTCGACCGGCACGGTGACCGTCTATCTGCACGGCTGGTACGGGCAGGGCACGGCCTACGGCGACGACATCTCCGTGACGTCCTGATCCGCCGGAGCGGATGAGGCTTCCTGGTCCCGGGGGTGGGCGGCCTCCGGGACCAGGAACTCGCACTCCGCTCAGCGGCGCACCTTGCGGGTGGCCCGCAGCCACTCCTTGTTCATGGCCGAGATCGACGGCAGCGGGATGCCCTTGGGGCAGGCGGTGGCGCATTCGCCGGTGAGGGTGCAGCCGCCGAAGCCCTCGCTGTCCATCTGGCCGACCATGTCGAGGACCCGGGTCTCGCGCTCCGGGGCGCCCTGCGGCAGGACGTTGAGGTGGTTGATCTTCGCCGAGGTGAAGAGCATCGCCGAGCCGTTGGGACAGGCCGCCACGCAGGCGCCGCAGCCGATGCACTCGGCGTGCTCGAAGGCGAAGTCCGCGTCCGGCTTGGGTACCGGGGTGGCGTGCGCCTCGGGGGCGGTGCCGGTCGGGGCGGAGATGTAGCCGCCGGCCTGGATGATCCGGTCGAAGGCCGAACGGTCCACGACCAGGTCCTTGACGACCGGAAAGGCCGAGGCGCGCCACGGTTCGACGTCGATCGTGTCGCCGTCCTCGAAGGACCGCATGTGGAGCTGGCAGGTGGTGGTGCGCTCGGGACCGTGGGCGTCGCCGTTGATGACGAGACTGCAGGCGCCGCAGATTCCCTCGCGGCAGTCGTGGTCGAAGGCGACGGGGTCGTCGCCGGCGAGGATGAGTTCCTCGTTGAGGGTGTCGAGCATTTCCAGGAACGACATGTCCTGCGAGATGCCGTCCACCTCGTAGGTGGACATGGCGCCGGGTGCGTCGGCGTTCTTCTGGCGCCAGACGCGCAGGGTGAGCTTCATGCGTAGCTCCGCTGGGTGGGGTGGACGTACTCGAAGACGAGGTCTTCCTTGTGCAGAACGGGGGCCCGGCCGGTGCCGGAGAACTCCCAGGCGGCGGCGTAGGAGAACTCCTCGTCCCGGCGGGCGGCTTCGCCGTCCGGGGTCTGCGACTCCTCGCGGAAGTGGCCTCCGCAGGACTCGGCGCGGTGCAGTGCGTCGAGGCACATGAGCTCGGCGAGCTCCAGGTAGTCGACGATGCGGTTGGCTTTCTCCAGCGACTGGTTGAACTCGTCGCCGGTGCCCGGCACCTTGATGCGGTGCCAGAACTCGTCGCGGATCTGCGGGATCCGGTCGAGCGCCTTGCGCAGCCCGTCCTCGGTGCGCGCCATGCCGCAGTACTCCCACATCAGTTCACCGATCTCTCGGTGGAAGGAGTCGGGGGTGCGGTCGCCGTCGACGGAGAGCAGCAGGTTCAGCCGGTCCTCGGTGTCGGCGACGACCTCCTCGACCGCGGGGTGCGAGGCGTCGACCTCGTCGTGGTGCGGATTGCGGGCCAGGTAGTCGTTGATCGTCGACGGGAGGACGAAGTAGCCGTCGGCGAGGCCCTGCATCAGCGCGGACGCGCCGAGCCGGTTGGCACCGTGGTCGGAGAAGTTGGCCTCGCCGATGGCGAAGAGGCCCGGAATGGTGGTCTGGAGGTCGTAGTCGACCCAGAGTCCGCCCATCGTGTAGTGCACGGCCGGGTAGATCCGCATCGGCGTCTCGTACGGGTCCTCCGCCGTGATCCGCGCGTACATGTCGAAGAGGTTGCCGTACTTCTCCTCGACCTTGTCCCGGCCCATCCGCTGGATGGCCTCGGCGAAGTCCAGGTAGACGCCCTGGCCGCCGGGGCCGACGCCGCGGCCCTCGTCGCAGACGTTCTTCGCGGCGCGGGAGGCGATGTCCCGGGGGACGAGGTTGCCGAAGGCGGGGTAGATGCGCTCCAGGTAGTAGTCGCGCTCGTCCTCGGGGATCTCGTTTGCGGGACGGGTGTCGCCCTCGGCCTTCGGGACCCAGATCCGGCCGTCATTGCGCAGCGACTCGCTCATCAGCGTGAGCTTGGACTGATGGTCGCCGGTACGCGGGATGCAGGTGGGGTGGATCTGCGTGAAGCAGGGGTTGGCGAAGTACGCGCCGCGCCGGTGGGCGCGCCAGACGGCGGTGGCATTGGAGTTCATGGCGTTCGTCGACAGGTAGAAGACGTTGCCGTAGCCGCCGCTGGCCAGGACGACCGCGTCGGCGAAGTAGGTGTCGATCTTCCCGGTGACGAGGTCGCGGGCGACGATGCCGCGGGCCTTGCCGTCGACGATGATCAGGTCGAGCATCTCGGTGCGGGCGCGCAGTTCGACGTTGCCCGCGGCGATCTGCCGGGAGAGCGCCTGGTAGGCGCCGAGCAGGAGCTGCTGTCCCGTCTGGCCCCGGGCGTAGAACGTGCGGGAGACCTGGACGCCGCCGAAGGAGCGGTTGTCGAGGAGGCCGCCGTACTCGCGGGCGAAGGGGACGCCCTGGGCGACGCACTGGTCGATGATCTCGACGGAGATCTGGGCGAGCCGGTGGACATTGGACTCACGGGCGCGGAAGTCGCCGCCCTTGACGGTGTCGTAGAAGAGCCGGTGGATCGAGTCGCCGTCGTTGCGGTAGTTCTTCGCGGCGTTGATGCCGCCCTGGGCGGCGACCGAGTGGGCGCGGCGGGGCGAGTCCTGGAAGCAGAACTGGACCACGTGGTAGCCCTGTTCGGCGAGGGTGGCGCCGGCCGAGCCGCCGGCGAGGCCGGTGCCGACGACGATGACGGTGTGCTTGCGACGGTTGGCCGGGTTGACCAGCTTGGCCTGGAAGCGGCGGGTGTCCCAGCGTTCGGCGACGGGGCCCTCGGGGGCCTTGGTGTCGACGACGGGCGCGCCGGTCTCGTAGTGCGGGTAGTCGGTCATGTCAGCTCACGACTCCGGTCATGACGGCGACGGGTATGGAGATGAAGCCCAGCGTCAGCACCAGTGCGAGGGCGTTGGCCATGGTCTTGAGGACGCGGTCACGCGTCGCGCTTCCAGCGCCGAGGGTCTGGGCGGCGCTCCAGAAGCCGTGCTGGACGTGGAGCCCGAGGGCGAGCATGGCGACGATGTAGATCGTGTTGCCGTACCAGGTGGAGAAGGTGTCGATGACGTTCTGGTACGGATGCCCGGCCTGGAATCCGCCGGAGTGCACGGTGCCCGTCGTCAGGTCGAGGATGTGCCAGACGATGAACAGGGCGAGGATGATCCCGCCCCAGCGCATGGTGCGGGTGGCATAGCTGGCGCGTGGCTTCCTGTGCACGTACTTGGCGGGACGCGCCCGGATGTCGCGGCGGCTCAGCTGGTACGCGGAGGTGGCGTGCAGCACCACGGCGGCGACGAGTACGACGCGGACGATCCACAGGGCCCATTCGTAGTGCAGGAAGGGCTCGCCCATGGTCCGCAGCCAGTGCGCGTAATGGTTGAACTCGCCGGACCCGAAGAAGACCTTCAGGTTGCCGATCAAATGGGCGACCAAGTAGAGGAGCATGATCAGGCCGCTCACGGCCATGACCGTCTTCTTGCCCAGGGACGAGTCCCAGAGCGTACGTGTCATGGACGGCCGTCGGTCCGTCCGGGTTGCCAATGCCATGGACACGACGTTAGGACCGATCCACCCCATCAGTCCAAGACATGGTATGGCTCATGTTCATAGGCTGAGGCTATCCTGCCAGTCAGGACGACACGACCTGGGAGTGAGGGCTCATGCAGTTCCAACAGCTGACGTATTTCGTGACCGTGGCCGAGACCCGTCACTTCACCCGCGCCGCCGAGGAGGTGCATGTCTCGCAGCCCTCGCTCTCCCAGCAGATCAGAGCACTGGAGAACGAGCTGGGGGCGGAGCTGTTCAGCCGGGCGCGCGGCAACATCACGCTCACCGACGCGGGCGAGGCCCTGCTGCCGCTGGCCCGCCGCATCCTCGCGGACGCGGACACCGCACGCCACGAGGTGCAGGAGCTGGCGCAGCTGCGCCGGGGCCGGGTCCGGCTCGGCGCGACGCCCAGCCTCTGCACCGGCCTGCTCCCCGAGGTGCTGCGCGCCTTCCACGACCGGCATCCGGGGATCCAGCTGCTGCTGGAGGAGGGCGGCTCGCTCGACCTGGTACGGGAGCTGGCGCGCGGCGCACTGGATCTCGCCCTGGTGGTGCTGCCGCTGCCCGCCGCGTCCCCCGCGCTCACGACGGTCGAGCTGCTCCAGGAGGACCTGGTCGTGGTGTCGTCGGCCGGGGCGCCGCGGCCCGGCCGGGGCGGGAGCGTACGGATCGCCGACCTCCAGGGGGAGCCTCTGGTGATGTTCCGGCACGGCTACGACCTGCGGGAGCTGACGGTCGCCGCCTGCCGGGCGGAGGGGTTCGAGCCGTCGTTCACGGTGGAGGGCGGGGAGATGGACGCCGTGCTCGGCTTCGTCCGGGCGGGGCTCGGGATCGCGGTGGTGCCCAGCATGGTCGCCGTCCGGTCCGGCCACGACCTGCGGACCACACCGCTGGCCCGGCCGGGCCTGCGGCGCACGATCGCGCTCGCGCACCGCAGCGACGTCGCTCCGCCGCGTGCGGCACGCGAGCTGCAGAAGGTGCTGCTCGCCGCCGGACGGGCCTGAGCCGGACCGTCCGGCGGCGGGGTACGGGACGGCCTCGGGCGCCCCGTACCCCGCCCGCTCACACCGCGTCGGCCAGCAGCAGCGAGTGGATCCGGTCCGGTGCACCCGGCCTGGCGTAGTACCAGCCCTGAGCCGTGTCGCAGCCCAGCTTCCGCAACTGCTCCGCCTGGGCCCCGGTCTCCACGCCCTCCACCGTGACCGCGAGGTCCAGGCTGTGCGCCAGCGAGACGATCCCCTCGACGATCTTCAGGTCGACCGGGTCCGCCGGATGCTGCTGCATGCCCATCGTGAAGGAACGGTCCAGCTTGAGCACGCTCACCGGCAGCCGGCGCAGATTCGCCAGGTTCGAGTACCCGGTGCCGAAGTCGTCGAGCGCTATGTCGACTCCCATGTCCGCCAGTTGCCGCAGCGGCTTGAGCAGGTCGTCGTCCGCGCCGATGAGCGCGGACTCGGTGACCTCCAGGCAGAGCGCCCCGGGTTCGAGCCCCGACCGCTCCAGCACGTCGACCGTCTCGGCGACCAGCCGGGGATGGTGCAACTGGGTCGGTGAGAGGTTGACGTTGATCCGCAGCGGGCCGCCGTCGGTGTGCCGCTCCTGCCAGTAGTTGGCCTGCCGTACGGACTCCTCCAGCACCCAGCGGCCCAGCGGCACGATCAGCCCGGTGTGCTCGGCGAGCGGGATGAACCTGTCCGGGCCGAGCACCCCGTGCTGCGGGTGGCACCAGCGCACCAGCGCCTCCGCACCGTGCACCGTGCCGTCGTCGAGGTGCACGAGCGGCTGGTACTCGATGAAGAACTCACCGCGCTCCAGGGCGGCGGGCAGCGCGGTGGTCAGCCCGTGCCGCGTGATGGCGCGGGCATCCGCCTCGTCGTCCGCGAGCTCGAACCGGTTGCCGCCCGCGGACTTGGCCCGGTACATCGTGATGTCGGCGCTGCGCAGCACCTCGGCGGCATTGCGCTTTCCGGCCGGGCCTTCGACGACCCCGATGGATCCGCGTACGGTCAGCTCACGGCCGTCCAGGCGGATCGGGGTGCCGAGCACACCGAGGATGCGGCAGGCCAGCTCGTCGACCTCCGTCTCGGTGTCGGGGCCGGTGGTCAGGGCCACGAACTCGTCGCCGCCGAGCCGCGCGACCATCTCGCCGGGCGCGGTCGCACAGCTCTGCAGCCGGTCGGCCACCTCGACCAGCAGCCGGTCGCCCGACGCGTGGCCGAGGCTGTCGTTGATCGCCTTGAAGCCGTCCAGGTCGAGGTAGCACAGGCCGAAACGGCTGCCGTCGGCGGCGGACAACGCCTTCTCCAGACGCTCGAAGAACAGCGTCCGGTTGGGCAGGCCGGTGAGCGCGTCGTGCGTGGCCTCGTACCGCAGCCGCAGATTGAGCAGCCGGCGCTCGGTGGTGTCCTCCATCAGCGCCAGCTGATACTGCGGCCGGCCCTCGGCGTCACGCAGCAGCGACACCGTCAGATTGGTCCACAGCACGGTGCCGTCGTTGCGGTAGTACGGCTTCTCGACCCGGTAGTGCTCACGTTCGCCACGCACCAGCTCGTCGTAGTACTTCCACACGTGCGGCGAGTCCTCGGGGTGGACCCACTCGTTGACCTTGTGGCTGCGCACATGGTGGTCGAGCCCGCCGAACATCCGGGTGAGGGTGTCGTTGACCTCCAGCACATTGCCGTCCAGGTCGGCGATGCCGATGCCGATGGCCGCGTCCTTGAACACGGCGCGGAACCGCGCCTCGGTCGTGTGCAGGGCTCGTTCGGCGTCGGAGCGGGCGGTGAGCGCCGAGCGCGCGATGGCCTCCTGCTCGGTGAGGGTGCGTTCACGCAGCGCCTGGGTGAAGCCGCCCGCGAGGGCGTGCTGTATCCGGGCGCAACGGGCCCTGCTGTCCTCGGTCGACAACGCGGTCACGCCGTTGCTTCCGCAATAGAGCACCAGATACGAGTCGACGACGCCGAGCGTGCTGCTCAGCGCGTCCGGGTCCGTGCAGTGCGCGGCGACCAGGGCGGCACCCACCTCGCTCGCGGGAGCCGCGTCGAAGGGCCGGGCGTGCAGGATGTCGCTGAGCCCGCGGGCCAGCGGCAGCAGGTGCTGTTCGAACTCCGCGCGCGTCAAGGAGGTGGCCGTCGAGGGGAAGATGGCCCTGCTCCAGATCGTGGCGAATCTCCGGAGCCGGTCCTCGGGACCGTCGGGCTCCGTGTCCGGTGTGCCGGACGACTGGGCGGGAATACTCACGCCTTGCGTCCCACTCCCGCGAAGCCCGAGAACGCGAATGGGTCCTCCTGCTCCGCCACCACCGGGCTGTCCGGGCGCCAGTGCGGCATCGACACGAGTCCGGGCTCGACCATCTCGTACCCCTCGAAGAAGCTCGCGATCTCGTCGCGGGACCGCATCACCAGGGGGTTGCGGATGCTCTTGTAGACCTCGACCGTGCCGCCCGCCTCCTCACGCGTGAGCGGAATGCCCTCGTACGAGGCGTGGGTGAGGACGATGAGGCCGCCGGGGGCGAGCGCTTCGCACAGTTCGGCGACCGCGGTCTGCGGGTCGTCGGAGTCCTCGATGAAGTGGAGCACCGCGACGAGCAGCAGGGCCACCGGGCGGTCCAGGTCGAGCAGTCCGGAGACCTCCGGGCTCTTCACGATCTCCTGCGGGCGGCGCAGATCCGCGGCGGCGATCACCGCCCGGTCGTTTCCGTCGAGTACGGCCTGGCTGTGCGCGACCGCGACCGGGTCGTGATCGACGTACGCCACCCGGGCCCCGGGGTCGGCCGCCTGGGCGACTTCGTGAACATTACCGAAGGTCGGTATTCCGGAGCCGATGTCCAGAAACTGATCGATGCCCTCGCTCACCGCGTAACGCACGGCTCTGCGCATAAAGGCGCGATTCGCCTGCATGATCTTGGGGAGCCCCGGCATGAACTCCATGGCCTTGCGCGCCGCTTCCCGGTCCACCTCGAAATTGTGCGATCCGCCCAGATAGAAGTCGTACATGCGGGACACGCTCGGCACCGAAATGTCTATGCCTCGCGGTGCCCAGGCGGGACGCTCCATCAATGTCTCCAACAAGTCGCCACGGCGATCCGGCCATGTTCATGGTCAGTGTTGACCAGAGGCTACTGATCGTCTGCCAAGAGAGCGAGCGGAAACGGAAATTAGCCGTCCGTTATTGGTCACACACCAGTGGCATGTGCAACCAGCCCGTCGCTGCGTGTGACATTGGACGTCGAACCCGCCCCGGTGGGACGTCGGGTGATATCGGGGCGCCATGCACCGCTCACACCTTGGCCGTTGATGTATCCGGTGATGCGGCCGGTTTCACATCCCGGAAAAAGGTCTGGACCGGACGGCGGCCGATGTCCGGCCACTTGAGTGGGCGGGGCCGATTGTGGGTGGAAAATCCCTTGGCGTGACGCCATTGGCAGCATTCTTTACCAATGAGGCAATGAACGGTCGCTCCAAGGGACAGCCGCCCGCACGGGCCTGCTTCGCCGGCCGTGCGGCGGCCTTCTCGAACCGATGGGCCGTCATGCCGTGCTCTTCCGCGGCGGTGTCTCCGAGTTCCGAATCCCTGCGGGCCGAAAGCCCGGCGACACGAGCAGGCTCCGCGCCGTCGGCCCGCCGCCTTCCACCCGTCACGAGCAAGAGGTTCGGCCGGAGGCCGCGTCAACTTCCGTACGAGGCGTCCCTGTTGCGAAGCGCGCTCGCCTCGTCCCCGACCTCCGGCACGGACCGCGTCCCCACCTGGTTCAACTGGACCTCATGATCTCCACCGGCGCCAAACACCCGCCGCCCCATGTCCCCACCATCAGGCGAATCCGGCGCCACAGCCGCGTGTCCCGCGACCGGCCGGAACATGCTCCCGGTCGTGTACGGATCACTCATAGGACGGCTCACGGCAGCCGTCGCCCTTCTCTGGCTGCTGAGCGCCCCGGCGCCCGCGGTCGCGGACAGCTGCGCGTACGCCTCCATCGGTGAGAACGGCGGCAGTTCATCGGTCGCCACGTCGGGCGACGGTCACTGCCACGCGGGCCCGCTGCCCGAGCCGACGCCACCACCCACCCCACGACCGCCACCACCGCCTCCTCCACCGCCACCGCCACCGCCTCCTCCGCCACCTCCCCCTCCGCCGCCCCCGCCGTCACCAGCACCGCCGCGGCCGGAGCCCGTGCCACCACCCCCTGCGCCGGCTCCCACACCCACGCCCACCCCCTCGCCCTCCGTACGCCCCACACCCCCCGCGCCCCGGCCCGTGGCGCTGCCCGCCTACCGCAAGCCACCGCGCAAGGTCGTGCGGCACGGCACCTCCGTGGTCACCTTCACCCTGCTGATCACGGCGCCCGCGGTGTTCGCCGTCGCCGTACTGCGTCCCCGCTCCCGCTGACCTCCGGAGGATCACAATGTCGGAATGGCTTGTTCTCGCCCTCGCCATGGTCGCGGCCAGCGCCGTCGTCCTGACCATCGCCGTGCTCAACAACCGCCGGATCGGGGAGGACGACGACCCGTCCGAGACCCCTGACGTCATCGAGTACATGACCATGATGATCGGCGTGGTCTACGCGATCGTGCTGGGCCTCGCCATCGCGGGCGTCTGGGAGGGCCGCGGCGCCGCCCAGGAGTACGTACGTCAGGAGGCCCAGGCCCTGCACGAGGTGCACGTCCGCTCCGCCGTCTACCCGACCGAGGTGCGCTCCCGCATCCGGGCCGACGTCGATGCCTATGTCCACCATGTCGTCCACGACGAGTGGCGGGCGATGAGCGAGCACGGCACCCTCACCGCCGAGGGGACCCGCCTCCTGGGCCAGGTGCGTGCCGACGTCACCCAGTACCGACCGAGGAACGACCACGAGGGGCAGGCATATCAGCCACTGGTCGACGAGGTGGCCGCGGCCGACGACGCACGCAGCGCGCGCGGACAGAGCGCCGGTGCGACCATGCCGGGCGTGGTCTGGTTCGGCCTGATCATCGGAGCCCTGGTGACCGTCGGGCTGATGTTCACGCTGCAGATCCGCAGAACCTTCCGCGAACTGCTGCTGGCCGGCCTCTTCAGTGTCCTGATCGCCTTTCTGCTCTTCCTGATCTGGGACTTCGACTCCCCCTTCGGGCGGGAGATCTCGGCCACCGCGGCGCCGTTCCTCGATCTGTTCCCACGCGCCGCGGGCGGATAGGGCCCGGCCGGTCCCGATCCGCCGGACAGGCCCTTTCGGTCCGTCAGAAGGCGGCCGGTGCGCCGCTCGGGCGAAGCCGGTGCCCCGAGCGGCGCACTCCGATCGCGAGCAATATGCACGACTCCTAGCGTTTGGCGCGTCGAGGTGCATTTCTGACGCTTTGTGGAAACTCGTTCCGCAAGTGCTCCTCGGGGACCCGGAGGAATCACCCATGCGCGTAATACGTGTCGCACCCGTCGCCCTGCTCGGCGCCGCCGCCATCGCCCTGACCGCTCCGGCCGCACCCGTGTATGCCGCGACGTCGGGGGGCGCGTCCTCCGCGACCGGATTCACCGTCACTCCGTCGGTGATCGCGCCGGGAAGCCAGGTCGTCCTGGCCGCCCGGGGGTGCTCTACCACCGCAACCGCCGGCTCGGGCGTCTTCGACACCGTCACCATTCCCAGAGGTCGCTCCGCCGCGGCCACGGTCGACTGGGACGCGAAACCCGGCGCCTCCTACGAAGTGACGTTCATCTGCAACACGTCGCCCGGCTCCCCGGTGAAGTCCGGTCTCACGATCGCCGCGGCCCCGAAGCCGCCCACCACGGGTTCCACGGTGGCTCCGGCCGGTGTCCAGAGCGGGCTCGGTGGCGGCATCGGCACGATGAACACCACGAAGATCGCCGCCGGAACGGCGTTGGCGGTGGTCGTGGCAACCGGCGCCGTCCATGTGGCACGCCGTCGTGGGGAGAGCCGCTCGCACTGAGAGCAGGGGCAGTGCCGACCGGACGAGAAGTCGCCCCGGGTCCTCCCTCAGGACCCGGGGCGACGGACGTATCGGGCCTGTGCCGGTGTCGTCCCGGTCAGGATCCCGCACGGTTCTTCTTCCGGCGGCGTACGAGGAACACACCTCCGCCGACGATCGCCGTGACGACCGGACCGGCGCCGAGGTCCATCTCCGCGGGCACGGCCGCCACCGAGCCGCCCAGGCCGCCCGGCGCACCCGGGCCGTCCGGCACGAAGAACCTGTTGGCCGCCGGGGCGGCGAGCCCGATGACGGCGACGGCGGTCGCCGCGACCACGAGAGCACGTGCAGCACGCATCGTCCGAACCTCCGGCGGGAAGCGCCCGGAGCCCTTCGCGCCCCGGGACGGATCGACGAGAACGCCTCCCATGACGAACCCTCACCAGAGGTTCGGCCCAGCGCATTTCGGGCGGGGCCGTCGGGGCGCCACCCGTTCGCCCCGCCCTGATCGCAGCCCGGCCGTCCCGCGCCTAGCGTTCCAATCGTCGCGACGAAGGGAGCATCATGGGCCGGGACAGCTGGCGCGTCGAACGGACCAGGCACTCACCGTGGGGCGCCGTCGCCCTGGTGGTGCTCACCGGGCTGGCCCTGATCCGCAACGGTGCGGACATCCCACCGGACGCCCCGGCACACGGCGACACCGGCAGGACGGACCTGTGCGTCGTCGCCTGCGGTGGCGGCTTCACGGACGACGACGGCCCTGACGGCAGCACCGTTGCCCTCGGCCGCCACCCGCTCAACGGCGCTGCGGCACCGTGATCCGGTAGCCGTCGTCGAGCAGTTCGGGCAGGTACCGCCGCAGCGCGGCCACGCTCTGCGAACGGTCGCCCCCGGCGTCGTGCGACAGCACGACGACGCCGGGAGCGGCCCCTTCCCGGACCCGGCGGACGATCGTGCCGACTCCGGGTTCGGTCCAGTCCAAGGTGTCGACGGTCCAGGCCATCGGCTCCATGCCCATGTCGGCAGCGATCTCGAAGGAGTTGCGGTTCCACGCTCCGTACGGTGCCCGGTACCAGAGCGGCGCGGCACCGGTGATCCTCTCGATGACCTCGCTGGTGGGTTCGAGTTCGGCGCGGACACCGGCCCGGGAGAGTCTGGTGACCAGAGGGTGGTTCCAGGAGTGGTTTCCGATGGTGTGGCCGTCGTCGGCGATGGCCCGCACCAGGTCCTGGTTGTCGTTGGCCATTTCTCCGCAGAGGAAGAACATCGCGCGGACATCGTGTTCGCGCAGGGTCGCGAGGATGTGCGGGGTGTAGAACGGGTCGGGTCCGTCGTCGAAGGTGAGCACCATGGCATGCCCGATCCCGGGCAGTTCCTCGAAGGGTCTCGTGCGGACCGGCGGCGCCGCCGGCCGGAAGCGGGGCGGGGTGCCCGCGGTCATGGGCTGGAGCCGGTAGGCGGTGGGCCCCGCCCGGAGGGCCGACGGCAGTCCGGCTGCCCCGGCCGTGGGCGGTGCGGCCGCCCTGACCGGTTCTCCGGCCGGATCCGCGGCGATCACGGGCACGGCTGCGGCCGCACCGAGTCCGGCGGCCAGTCGAAGCAGCGTCCTGCGCCCCGGCAGCCTCTGATCATGTTTCATGACCAACTGCTCGCACGGCGGCGGCCCGGCCCTTGCCATCGACACCGGCCGCGGAGGGTTTTGCACCCAATGGAGGGATCTCCGGCGATCCATCCGGCAGCTTCGGACGAGGCCGTACCGCTGCCCGCTCCGGGGTCGGACCGGGCAGCGGATAGCCTCACTGCCGTGACAGAACCGCAGCCTCATATGTTCGAACGTGGCACAGACGGCCCGAAAGTGATCGTCGCAGGCCTCGACGGGTCCGATTCCTCCATGCGTGCCTCGGCATACGCTGCGGGGCTGGCCCGCCGCCAGGGCGCCATGCTCGCCCTCGTCTATGTCCAGCCCGTGCTGCCCGCGGGAGCCTCGCTCGGTGCACCGGTCGCCGATGCGACGGGCGAGATCGCGGAGGGGCTGGTGAGCGAGATCCGGGAGGCGACACGGCGGATGAAGGACATATGGGATGTGCGCTGGGAGTTCCACACCTTCCGCGGCGACCCGTACAACGGACTCGTGACCGCGGCGGACGAGCTGAAGGCGGATGCCGTGGTCGTGGGCGCCTCGGAGTCGGCCGGGCACCGGTTCATCGGCTCGGTGGCGATCCGGCTGGTGAAGGCGGGCCGTTGGCCCGTCACGGTGGTCCCGTAAGCACCGCGGAATCCTCCGCTCCGTCGGACGGCACGCCGTCTTCCGCACCGGCTCCGCCTGGGCCATCATGAGCGCCCGTCAGGGACAGCCGGCAGCGGAGAGGTGACTCATGGCAAGGCTCCGAGTGGGCGAGGGCGTACTGCGCCGCAAGCCGATCGAGCACATCGACGAGAAGGGTCCCGCGGGGGAAGTCGCCACTCAGCTCACCAGAACGCTCGGACTGTGGCAGCTCACCGCCATCGGTGTGGGCGGCATCATCGGCGCGGGCATCTTCACCCTCGCCGGCACGGTGGCGAACGGCACCGCCGGTCCCGCGGTGCTGCTCTCGTTCCTGATCGCGGGAGTGGCGAGCGCGGCGGCCGCCTTCAGCTACGCGGAGTTCGCGGGCCTGATCCCGAAGGCCGGCTCCGCGTACACCTACGGCTACGCGGTGCTCGGCGAGCTGGTGGGCTGGTTCATCGGCTGGGACCTGCTGCTGGAGTACACGGCGATCGTGGCGGTGGTCGCGATCGGCATCTCCGGCTACTTCAGCTTCCTGCTCGGGGAGATGGGGCTCGAAGTACCGAAGTGGATGCTGGGCGCGCCCGGCACCGGCGACGGCCACCGGGTGGACCTGTTCGCCGCGCTGCTCTGTCTGCTCGTCGCGTACCTGCTGACCCTCGGGATCAAGAACGCGGCCCGCTTCGAGACGATCGTGGTCGTCCTGAAGGTCCTGGTCGTCCTGCTGGTCATCGGCGTCGGCGTGTTCCACATCAACACCGCCAACTACAAGCCGTTCTTCCCGTTCGGGGTGAGCGGGGCCTTCACCGGTGCGGCCACGGTGTTCTTCGCGGTGTTCGGGTACGACGCCATGTCGACGGCCGCCGAGGAGTCCAAGGACGCCCAGCGCCACATGCCGAAGGCGATCCTGTGCTCCCTCGGGATCTCCATGGTGCTCTATGTGGCGGCGTGTCTGGTGCTGACGGGGATGCAGAGCTACAAGGACATCGATCCGGAGTCCGGATTCTCGACGGCCTTCAAGTCGGTGGGGCTCGACCGGCTCGCCGATGTGATCGCGGTGGGCGCGATCATCGGCATCCTCACGGTGATGTTCACCTTCATGCTCGGGGTGACCCGGGTGTGGTTCTCGATGAGCCGTGACGGACTGCTGCCGAAGTGGTTCGCCAAGACCCACCCGACCCGCCACGTGCCGACCCGGGTGACCTGGATCGTCGGTGCCGCCTCGGCCTTGATCGCCGGGTTCCTGCCGATCGGCGAGGCCGCCGAGCTGACGAACATCGGCATTCTGCTGGCGTTCGTCGTGGTGTGCATCGCGGTGATCGTGCTGCGTTACAAGCAGCCGGATCTGCCGCGCACCTTCCGCACCCCCGGCATGCCGTTCGTCCCGGCCCTCGGCGTGGTGTTCTCGATCTGGCTGATCACCTTCCTGCAGTGGCAGACCTGGGTGCGGTTCGTGGTCTGGTTCCTGATCGGACTGGTCATCTACTTCGGCTACTCGTACCGGAAGTCGGAGATGGCGAGGACTCCGGGAACGGGTACGGAGACGGGCTGACCGGATGACCGTGCCGCGGCTGCCCGGCACCCGTGCGCACCCCGCGCCGGCCGCCGCCCGACCGTTCACCGCACCATTCGCCGCACTGTGCGACCGCTCGTCGCACGGAGCCGCCCGCCGCCTGTTCCTCGGCGCCCCGATGCGTTCGTATACGCCAGTCGGCAGTGAAGCGGCAGGGACCTCGGCGAAAAGGGCATTCACGATGACCACCACGACGACCGATGAGCGGGCCCTCACGGATCTCCAGCGGGAGCACGGGCCCGCCCTCTTCCATTTCCTGCTCGGTCTGACCTTCGGCGACCGGCAGCGGGCCGAGGACCTGCTCCAGGAGACGCTGGTCCGGGCCTGGCAGCATCCGGAGGCCTTCGACGCCCCGTACGACTCGATGCGGCCGTGGCTCTTCACGGTCGCGCGGCGGCTCGCGATCGATGCGCGCCGGTCCAGGCAGGCCCGGCCGACCGAGGTCTGCGACGCCGTGCTGGAGACCACCGCGGCCGGTCAGGACACCGCCGAAGCCACGGTCTCGGCCCTCGATGTGCGCGATGCGGTGCGCACCCTCGGTCCGGAGCACCGCGCGGTCCTCGTCCAGATGTACTTCCGTGGACTCACCGTGGACGAGACGGCCCGGGTGCTCGGCATCCCGGCGGGCACGGTCAAGTCCCGGTCCTACTACGCGCTGCGCCAGCTCTCCCGCAACCTGCCCGGCTACTCCAGCAGGTTCTCCTCGCGCAGCAGGGCGAGCAGCGAGACGGCCTCCGCGACCTCCACGTAGTCGGCGGCGCAGCGGTCGCAGGACTGGAGATGACGGGAGACCGCGCGGGTCTCCGAGGCCGTGAGCGCATCGAGTACGTAGGCGCCGAGCACATCCCGCGCGTGCGGGCCCTCCCCGGGATCGGCGGTCATCGCATCCTCGTGTCGTGAACGGATCCGGTCCTGACAGATCCGGTCCTGACGGATCCTGTCCTTCTGGCCACGCGGGGCGCACTCGCCCGGTTCAATGCTCCGTGAAGTGCGGTGCCGAAGAGAGAAAGAGGCGAGACGGGATGCGCCCGGAGCGTCAGGATGGAACCAGTGGGGGCGGGCTGCTGGTCCCGATGGCCTGGATGTACGCGGAGTACATCGCCGATGAAATGCTGCGGACCGGCGATCTGATGGAGCCGTCCACACTGGAGTACCGCGCGGGGCGCGATGCCCTCGCGCTCACCGTATTCCTCTCCGACGGCGCGGTGCCCGACGCACTGCCCGCGGCCCGGCTGGACGAGCTGCGCCTGCTGACGGCGTACGGGGCGGCGTGGTGCGGCTGGGTCCGTGAGCGGCTCGACGCGCTCGGCGCGGCCCCGGTGTCCGGTACGGCCGGCGCGGATCCCGATCTGGCGCTGGCCCGTGCGGCCTGGCGCTGGCTGGAGGAGACCGATCTGCTCGCGGCCGACCTCGACGCGATCGGTGCGCCGTCCCGGGAACCGGTGGGCGACGAGCCGGACGCGGAGGAGGCGGCCCAGGTGTGGACGCCGGCCTGGCAGCTGGGGCTGCCGCTCGGGCATCTGGCGATCCATCTCCACTGAGCGGTGCCCGGCCCGCCGGTCAGGAACCGTGCACCCCGGCACGGTACTTCGGCAGCCGCACCGTGATCTTCATCCCGGCGCCGATGCCCGTCTCGATGACGAGTCCGTAGTCGTCCCCGTACACCTGGCGCAGCCGTTCGTCGACGTTGAGCAGTCCGATTCCGGTGGAGTGGCCGCCCTCGCCGCGCAGGATGTGGCGCAGGCGTTCCGGGTCCATTCCGGTGCCGTCGTCCTCGATGACGACCTCGGCCTCGGAGCCTGCGTCGAAGGCGCTGATGGTGATGCGGGTCGGGCTCTCCCCCATCCGGACGGAGGCGGCGTCCCGGGGAGCGGGCACGGCTCCTTCGAGGCCGTGCTTGACGGCGTTCTCGACCAGTGGCTGGAGGCAGAGGAACGGCAGGGCGACGGGCAGTACCTCGGGGGCGATCTGGAGGGTGACCGCGAGCCGCTCGCCGAAGCGGGCCCGTACGAGAGCCAGGTACTGGTCGATGGAGTGGAGTTCGTCGGCGAGGGTGGTGAAGTCGCCGTGGCTGCGGAACGAGTAGCGGGTGAAGTCGGCGAATTCCAGGAGGAGTTCGCGGGCCCGTTCCGGGTCGGTGCGGACGAACGAGGCTATGGCGGCCAGTGAGTTGAAGATGAAGTGCGGGGAGATCTGGGCCCGCAGCGCTCTGATCTCGGCCTCGATGAGCTGGGTGCGGGAGCGGTCGAGCTCGGCGAGTTCCAGCTGTACGCAGACCCAGCGGGCCACCTCTCCGGCGGCTCTCGCCAGCACCGCGGACTCCCGTGGTGCGTAGGCGATCAGGGTGCCCAGTACCCGGTTGTCGACGGTGAGCGGCACGGCGACGGCCCAGCGCAGCGGGCAGTCGAGGTCGTCGCAGTCGCTGCGGAAGGCGGTGTCCCGGCCGCTGGCGAGGAGGCCTTGCACCTGGTCCATGACGTGGTGGCCGTGGTGTTCGCCCGCGCCGTCCCAGACGAGCACCCGGTCGCGGTCGGTGAGGCAGAGCGCGTCGGTGCCGAGCAGGGAGCGCAGCCTGCGGGCGGCTCTGCGGGCGCTCTCCTCGGTGAGCCCGGCGCGCAGCGGGGGCGCGGCGAGCGAGGCGGTGTGCAGCGTCTCGAAGGTGGCGTGCTCGACGGGGGTCCCGACGTCGCTGGGGCGGACGGGGCGGGCGGTGCGGCGGCCGAGCAGGAAGCCCGCGCCGAGCAGCAGGAGGGCGAGCAGGACGACCATCGCGTATCCGGCTCCGGTCATCGGTCTCTCCCCGGCGAGGTCGGGAGGGCCCGCCGCCTGGCCCTCACAGCGCTTCCGGCAGGTGGAAGCGGGTCATGGCGGCGTTGGTGCCGGCGGGTATCCGGCCGGGGGTGGCGAGGGACACCAGGATCATCGCGAGGAAGCCGACCGGCACCGACCAGACGGCGGGCCAGGCGAGCAGGGCGTGCGGCCAGCCCGGCGGGCATACCGCGCCGCTGACCGTGATGGCGACGGACAGGAACGCGGAGCCGCCGCCGAGCAGCAGTCCGGCGATGGCGCCGGGCGGGGTGAGCCGCCGCCACCAGATGCCGAGGACCAGCAGCGGGCAGAAGGAGGACGCGGAGACGGCGAACGCCATCCCCACGGAGTCGGCCACCGGTACCCGGCTGACCATCAGCGAACCGGCCAGCGGTACGCACATGGCAAGGACGGTCGCCAGCCGGAAGTGCCGGACCCCGCGCGAGGGGAGCACGTCCTGGGTGATGACTCCGGCGACGGCCATGGTGAGCCCGGAGGCGGTCGACAGGAACGCGGCGAAGGCGCCGCCCGCGATGAGAGCGCCGAGCAGATCCCCGCCGAGCCCGCCGATGACCCGGCCGGGCAGCAGCAGCACGGCGGCGTCCGCGTCCCCGCCGTGGATCAGCTCGGGGGCGTACAGCCTGCCCAGTGCGCCGTAGACCGGTGGCAGCAGGTAGAAGACGCCGATGAGGGCGAGGACGGCGACCGTGGTGCGGCGGGCGTCACGGCCGTTGGGGCTGGTGTAGAAGCGGACGACGACGTGCGGCAGGCCCATGGTGCCGAGGAAGGTCGCGACGATCAGCCCGTAGGTGGCGTACAGCGGATGGTCGGCGCGGAAGACGGAGAGCTGCTCGTCGAAGGTGACCCGGGGCCGCCCGTCGCCCTGCCAGGCGAGCACCAGGAAGATCATGGGGACCAGGAGCGCGGTCAGCTTCAGCCAGTACTGGAAGACCTGCACGAAGGTGATGGAGCGCATGCCGCCCGCGGCGACGGCGATGACGACGACGGACGCCACGAGTACGTCGCCGAGCCAGCCGGGCGCCCCGGTGAGGATCTTGAGCGTCAGCCCCGCGCCCTGGAGCTGCGGTACGAGATACAGCCAGCCCGCCGCGACCACGAAGACGCTGACCAGTCTGCGCGCCTGTCGTGATTCCAGCCGCCCCTCGGCGAAGTCGGGCAGCGTATACGCCCCCGAGCGGCGCAGCGGTGCGGCGACGAAGACCAGCAGCACGAGATAACCCGCGGTGTAGCCGACCGGGTACCAGAGCATGTCCGGGCCGTGCACGAGCACCAGACCCGCGATGCCGAGGAAGGAGGCGGCGGAGAGGTATTCGCCGCTGATGGCCGCGGCGTTGAGCCGGGGCCGTACGGTGCGCGAGGCGACGTAGAAGTCGGAGGTGGTGCGGGAGATGCGCAGTCCGAAACCGCCGACGAGGACGGTGGCGAGAACGACGGCGGCGACCGCCGCCACCGCGTACGTACGGCTCACTGCGCGGGGCGGCCTTCCACGAGCCGGGCGAAGTCGCGTTCGTTGCGCTCGGCCCGTCGCACGTACCACCAGGCGATCAGAGTGAGCGGCGGGTAGGCGGCGAATCCGAGGACCGCCCAGACGAGGGCGGCGCTGTGCAGGGCCTCGAAGACCAGCGGCAGCGTCCCGACGACCACGGCGAGGACGGTGAACGCGGTGAGTCCGGCCCGCAGTTGGCTGCGCATCAGGGAACGGACGTACGCGCCGCCGAGTGCGGTCTGCTCGTCGATCTCCGACTGGGTGCGGTAGCGCGGCAGCGGGCGCACCCGCCGGGGCTCCCCCGTCACCACTTCGCGCCGGGGCGTTGGCTCTGCGGACATGGGCCCGGAGTGTACGCAGCCCCGGACCGCAGTGGGAAGGCCGGAGCCTGGTAGGCGCTGGTCAGCGGCCGGTCTGGCGCATCAGCAGATCACGCAGCGCGCGGGTGTGGCGGCGGCTCACGGCGAGCTCCGCGGTGCCGATGCGGACGCTCATGCTGCCCGCGTCGAGGCGGAGTTCGTCGATCCGGCCCAGGGCGACGAGGTGGCGTCGGTGGATGCGTACGAAGCCGCGGGTGCGCCAGCGCTCCTCCAGGGTGGTGAGGGGGACGCGGACGAGGTGGCTGCCGGTGGCGGTGTGCAGCCGGGCGTAGTCGCCCTGGGCCTCGGCGTAGGCGATGTCGTCGATCGGGATGAACCGGATGACTCCGCCGAGCTCCACCGGGATCTGGTCGCCCGCGGTGTCGAGCACGGGTGCGGAGCGGTCGCCGACCTGTTCGGCGACGCGGCGCACCGCTTCGGCCAGGCGCTCGCGGCGTACCGGTTTGAGGACGTAGTCGACGGCCTTCAGGTCGAAGGCCTGGACGGCGAAGCCCTCGTGCGCGGTGACGAAGACGATGAGCGGCGGCGCGGCGAAGCCGGCCAGCAGCTGGGCCACGTCGAGACCGGTGAGGCCCGCCATGTGGATGTCCAGGAACACGACGTCGATGGCGGCCGGGTCGTCCGGGCCCGCGTCGACCGCGCCGCCGATGCGGCGCAGCGCCTCGGTGGCCCCGGTGGCCCCTTCGGCGCTGCGGATCCGGGGATCGGCGCGCAGGAGGTAGAGGAGTTCCTCCAGGGCGGGTTCTTCGTCGTCGACGGCGAGTACGCGCAGCATGGGCCGGAGTGTAGAGCGCGCACGGGGGTGCGGGGCCGGGTGATGCACCGCTCCTTCGCGTACCGGCCGGCCGGCGCACCCCGGCGGGTCATTTGAGCAGCCGGGAGAGGCGGCGGTCGGCCAGCGGCCTGCCGCCGGTCTGGCAGGTCGGGCAGTACTGGAGCGAGGAGTCGCTGAACGACACCTCGCGGATGGTGTCCCCGCAGACGGGGCATGCCTCGCCGGTGCGTCCGTGGACCCGCATCCCGCTCTTCTTCTCGGCCTTGAGCCTTCCGGCCGCGAGTCCCCTGGAGCGTGCGACCGCGTCGTGCAGCGTGGTGCGCATCGCCGTGTGGAGCCGGGTGATCTGGTCGTCGGTGAGGTTCGCGGTGAGCAGATACGGCGACAGCTTCGCGACGTGCAGGATCTCGTCGCTGTAGGCGTTGCCGATGCCGGCGATCAGGGACTGGTCGCGCAGGGCGCCCTTGATCCGGCGGCGCTCCCCGGCGAGCAGCGCGGCGAACGCGTCGCGGTCGAAGGAGTCGTCGAGGGGGTCGGGGCCCAGGCGGGCGATGCCCGGCACCTCGGCCGGGTCGTGCACCAGGTACACGGCGAGGCGTTTGGTGGTGCCCGCTTCGGTGAGGTCGAAGCCGTCGCCGCCGGTGAGCACGGTACGCAGCGCCAGGGGCCCCTTGCCTGGGCGCGGCGGCACGACGGGGAATTCGTCCTTCCAGCGCAGCCAGCCGGCTCGGGCGAGATGGGTGATCAGGTGCAGCGGGCCGGCCCCGATGTCCAGGAACTTGCCGTGCCGGGCGATGCCGGTGACCGTGGCGCCGTGCAGGGCGGTCGGCGGTGGGTCGTACGTCTTGAGGACGCTGACGTTGAGCGGCAGGACGCGGTCGATCTCCTTGCCGACCAGGTGGTCGTCGAGGAAGACCCGCAGGGCTTCGACTTCCGGCAGTTCGGGCATGGTTCCAGACTGCCAAAAGGCCCGGCGGGACGCCTGTCAGAGACAGTAGACCCGCTCGGCCGTGGTGGCGAGGACGCGGGCGCGCTCGTCCGCGGTGAGAGCGTCGGTGAGGCTGCGTGCCGCGTCGACGACCTCTTCGTACGTCGCCGCGAGCCGGCACACGGGCCAGTCCGAGCCGAACATCAGCCGGTCGGGGCCGAAGGCGTCGAGGACGGTGTCGGCGTACGGGCGCAGGTCGCGCACGGTCCAGGAGCGCACATCGGCCTCGGTGACCAGGCCGGAGAGCTTGCAGACGGTGTTGGGGCGGGCGGCCAGGGCCCTGACGTCGTCGGCCCAGGGGCGCAGTCCACCGGCGGCGACGGGTGGCTTGCCGGCGTGGTCGAGCACGAAGGTCAGCTCGGGCAGGAGTGCCGCGGCCTGGACGGTGGCGGGCAGTTGGCGGGCCTGGACGACGAGGTCGTAGACGAGCCCGGCGTCGGCGACGGCGCGCAGTCCGCGCCGGACATCGGGGCGCAGCAGCCAGGCGGGGTCGGGTTCGCCCTGGACCTGGTGGCGGATGCCGACGAGCCGGTCGCCGCCGGGGAGTCCACGCAGCGCGGCCAGCGTGTCGGCGACATCGGGAGCCGTGAGGTCGCACCAGCCGACGACACCCGCGACGAGGTCGCTGTCCCGGGCGAGGGCCAGGAACTCGGGGGTTTCCTCCGCGACGGTGACGGTCTGGACGAGGACGGTGGCGTCCACCCCGACGGCGCGCGCCTCGGACTCCAGGTCGGACAGGGTGAAGTCGCGCCGGAGCGGGGCGAGTTCGTCGCCGGTGATCCAGTCCTGGTCGCGCACCGACAGGTCCCACACGTGGTGGTGGGCGTCGACGATCCGTTCCTGACCGGTCATGTCACAGCTCCCAGGCGACCGGGAGCCCGGCCTCGGCGCCATCGGCCGAGTAGTCGTGCGCCACGTCGAGCAATTCGTCCATCCTGGCCTGCCAGGCGACGTTGACGGGAAGCTGCTCCAGCTCGGCGAGGAGTGCGGCGTAGTCCTCGCAGTCGATGACGTGGAAGAGGTCGGTGCCGCTGCGCCAGATCGTCCAGGACGTGGCGCCCGCAGCGCGGATCGCGGCGGTGAGCTCCGCCGGGACTTCGCGGTGTGCGGCCTCGTACTCCTCGATGCGGTCGGCGCGGACCTTGGTGTGCAGGGCGATTCTCATGTCAGTGTCCGTTCTCGGTCAGCAGGCCCTCGGCGCGCAGCTCGTCCCAGAGCTCGTCCGGGATCTCGCGGCGGAGCAGTGCGGCGGCGTCGCGCACCTCGTCCGGGGAGCGGGTGCCCACGAGCACTCCGGCGACGGCCGGGTGGGCGAGCGGGTAGTGGAGGGCGGCGGCCCGCAGCGGCACGCCGTGGCCCTCCGTGACGGCCTTGATCCGCAGGGCCCGGTCCAGGAGGGAGAGGGGCGCGGCCGTGTAGTCGTACGTGGCACCGGGGCGCGGGTCGGCGAGCAGCCCGGAGTTGAAGACCCCTCCGACGACCACGCTGCGGCCTCGGGCAGCCGCCTCGGGCAGCAGTTCGGTCAGTGCGGACTGGTCGAGGAGGGTGTAGCGCCCGGCGCAGAGCACCACGTCGACATCGGTGTCGCGCAGGAACCGGGTCAGCATCGCGGTCTGGTTCATCCCGGCGCCGATGGCTCCGACGACGCCCTGCGCGCGCAGCTTCTCCAGCTCCGGGTAGGCCTCGTGGAACGCGGTCTCCGCGTGGTCGTCCGGGTCGTGCAGATAGGCGATGTCGATGCGGTCGAGACCGAGCCGTTCCAGGCTGTCCTCGATGCTGCGGCGTACGCCGTCGGCGCTGAAGTCCCAGCGTCGGCGGTGGGTGGCGGGTACGGCGAAGCCCTCGGAGAGTCCGTCGGGGCCGGCCCCGGAGCCGGCGGGCAGCGGGTCGAGCACCCGCCCCACCTTCGTGGACAGCGTGTACGAGTGGCGGGGCCGGCCGCGCAGGGCCTCGCCCAGCCGCCGTTCGGAGAGGCCGAGTCCGTAGTGCGGCGCGGTGTCGAAGTAGCGGACGCCCTCGCCCCAGGCGGCGTCCACGGCGGCGGCGGCCCGCGCCGGTTCGACGGCGGTGAAGAGATTGCCGATGGCGGCCGCCCCGAAGGACAGCTCGGTGACCTCGACCGCGCTGCTTCCCAGCCTGTTTCGCCGCATGCTTCCGCCGCCCTCCCCGATGATCGCTTCCTGCACACAGCGAATATTCATCGGATCACTTGGGCGCGTCAACACCTCAGGCGTCAACAACTATGACGCTTTCCCGGAAATCTGTCCGATCTATGACCGGTCGGGGCGTCGGCCGCTCAGTGCGCCGGCAGCAGTGCGAGCAGCTCCGCCACCTCTTCGTCGGCGCAGCGCGCCAGCCGTTCCAGATCGGGCAGCGCCTTGCCGTCGGCCACCAGCCCGACCTGCACCCGGCCGCCGTACGTGGACAGCGCGACGGCGAGCGCCTGGCCGCGGGCCAGCGGCGCCATCGGGTAGACCGCCCGCAGCGGGCAGCCGCCGAGCGAGAGCGCCGAGCGCGGCAGGGGCACGCTGGTGACCAGGACGTCGAAGAGCATCCTGGCCGCGTTCCCGGCGATCGGTGCGCCGAAGCGGTGGGCCAGCGAGGGCAGTTGATCGGCGAGCACGGCGACCGCGCCGGCGCCGCGGAAGGGGCCCGCGGTCTTGTTGCGGTCCATGGCGGTCCGGACGGCGCCCAGCCGCTTCCATGGATCGGGTTCGCCGACCGGGAGCCCGAGCAGATAGGCGGAGAGCCTGTTCCCGGTCCCCCCGGCCTGGCCGGGCCTGCGGCGGGAGACCGGAACCAGGGCGCGCGGGTCCTCGGTGGGCAGCGCTTCGCCCCGCTCCCGCATCCAGCGGCGCAGCGCTCCGGCGACGATCGCGAGCAGGACGTCGTTGGTCGTGCCGCCCGCGGCGCGGCGGATCCGCCGGACGGCTTCGAGGTCGAGGTCCGCGGTGGCCAGCCGCCGGGTGCCGCTGGAGCTCGCGGTGAGTGCGGGCGCGCCGCGCGGATCGAGGCGGCTGGCCCGCACCATGGAGGCGCCGACGCCGAACGCCCGCCCGAGATCCTCGATCCGGCCGAGCGCGAGGCCCGCCACCTGGCGCGGGCCCGGCATCCATGAGCGGGGCGGGACGGCGCGCGCCCGGCGGACCGGCACACCGCTGCGGGCGCGGCCGACGGCGGCGATCTCGTCGAAGATCCCGGCGCCGATGGCGACCGCGCGCATCCCGTCGGCCAGCGCGTGGTGGAGTTTGACGAGCACCGCGAACGGACCGCCGTCGGCGCCGCCGATGACGTACATCTGCCAGGGCGGCAACCCCCGTTCGAGGGGCCGTTCCATCAGTTCACCGGCGAGCCGGGTGGCGCCCGCCATGAATCCGCCGTCCTGGTCCCGCGACTCCGCCCCGGTCAGCCGCACCCGCCGGATGTGCCGGTGGACGTCGAAGTCCTTGTCCACGAACCAGGCCGCACCGCCGACGGGCAGCAGTACGTCCCTGACCCGCATCCGCAGCCGGGGAATGGCGGCGGCACGGGTTCCCAGCAGTTCGAGCACGGTCCCCGCGTCGGCGCCGCGCGTCGGGCCGGGGGCCGGGGAGAAGACGGCGAGCGCGCCGAGATGCATCGGGTGGGCATCGGATTCGAGATGCCAGAAGGCGAGATCGAGGGGTGCCAGCAGCTCAGTTCCCAACGGGTCCTCATGTCATCGAAGACAAAGACTGACGGAGTCGCAGTCAATCGCTCGCGGTCGGTTACGGTCAAGTACAGACATGTTACGTTCTGTTACTGTCGGGTAGGTAAGCAAGTTTCTGTCACTCGTGTGCCGGGATGACGAATTCGCACCACACGCACTTGCCACTGCCCCGGGATTCCACGCCCCACAGGTCCGCCAGCCGGTCCACCAGCATCAACCCTCGCCCGGACACTCCGGCCTCCCCCGCGTCCCGGCGCCTGGGCAGCGCGCTGGAGCGGTCCTCGACATCGACCCGCAGGCGCCGCTCGGGTCCGGTGAGCACCCGGATGGTGACAATGGCCCCGCCGTCGGTGTGCATGAGCGCGTTGGTGATCAGTTCGTCGGCGGCCAGCTCGACCTCGTCGGCCCGTACCTTGGCACCCCAGGCCCGCACCGCCGCCCGGATCATGTGGCGCGCGGAGCTGAGCGCCTCCGGGTCGCTCTGTGCGACGTGCTGCTGGAGCCGACCGCCCGGCTGGGGTGCGTGAGCCGCCTTGCGGCGCAGCAGCAGGACCGCGACATCGTCCTCGCCGCCGCGCTCGTCGACCTCCTCGCAGAGCCGGTCGGCCAGCCGCTGGAGGTCCTGCGGACCGCTGCGCACCATGGCCGTCAGCAGCTGTATGCCCTCGTCGAGATCGGCGCCCGGCAGCTCCACGAGACCGTCGGTGAACAGCACCAGGGTCTGGCCGGGGTCCAGCTCGACGGTGCTGACCGGGTATTCGAGCCGCCCGAACTCGGCCGAGAGCCCCAGCGGCAGCCCGCCCTCCGCGGGCAGCCTGCGGCAGTTGCCGTCGCTCTCCCGCACCAGCGGATCGACATGGCCGGCCCGGACCAGCTGCACCACGCCGGTCGTCAGATCGACCTCGGCGTAGGTGCAGGTCGCGAAGCGGTCCGTGTCCAGTTCGTGCAGGAAGACGGAGGCCCGCGCCATCACCGTGGCGGGGCTGTGCCCCTCGGCCGCGTAGGCCCGCAGGACGATGCGCAGCTGCCCCATGACGGCCGCGGCGTGGGTGTCATGGCCCTGTACGTCCCCGATGACGGCCCCGACCCGGCCGCCGGGCAGCGGAATGACGTCGTACCAGTCGCCCCCGATGTCCCGGCCCAGCCGGGCCGAGCGGTACCTGACGGCGATCTGCGCCCCCGGCACGTCCGGGATCCTGCGCGGCAGCATGGCCTGCTGGAGGCCCTCGGCGAGGTCGTGCTCCTGCTCGTAGAGCATGGCCCGCTGCAGGCTCTGCGCGATGGAGCTGCCGAGCGCGACCAGCAGATTGCGCTCGTCGCCGGTGAAGCCGTCCTTGTCGCTGTAGAGCAGGCCGAGCGCGCCGATGGGCCGGGCCTGGGCGATCAGCGGCAGATAGGCGGCCGACGTGATGCCGAGGTGGCTGATGTGGGGCCACAGGATCGGGTACGAGGTGGCGAAGTCCGTGGCGGACTCGATGAAGCGGGGCGTGAGCGTGCGTACGACCTCACTCATCGGGTACTGCTCGTCCGTCCGGGTGTACCGGGTGCCGGGCACGAACGAGTCCTCCGGGCCGTCGGCCACCAGATGGATGCGTCCGGCCTCTATCAGCCCCATGACCAGGCTGGTCGCCCCGAGATGTGCCAGGCCCTGGGAGTTCTTCAGCACCTCGATGACGTCCCCGACGGTGCGGGCGTGGGCCAGTGCGGCCGTGGTGCCGTCCACCAGGCTGGTGCGGCGGCGGCGCTCGTCGTCCAGCTCGCGGCGGGCGGTGGAGTCGGCCAGTTCCTGGGTCGCGTCGCGGACGATGCCGATGATGCGGTGTGGGCGGCCGGTCCCGTCCCGCCGGATGAAGCCCTGGGTGTGGGTCCAGCGGAGGCCGCCGTCGCGCCGCCTGATCCTGAAGTACGCCCCGTAATTGCTCTGCCCGCTCTTGAGCGCCTCCGCGACCATGGCGTCGAGCCGTACGCCCTCGTCCGGCGGCACCCGCCGCCCGAGCGACTCCGGCCGGTCGTCGTACTCGTCCGCCCGCAGGTCGAACACGTCGAGCGCGGGCCGGTCCATGTGCATGAGGCCACTGTCGAGATCCCAGTCGAAGCTGCCCATACGGTTCAGGGCGAGGCTGAGATCCGGGTGGGCGGGCCAGTCGTCCGGGAGTGACAGGGCACCCGCTACCCGATCATCCATGCGGGTCACTCTGCCATCATTTGTCCGATTCTTCGAGCGAACCTCGCGCGGTCGGGCGAATCCTCCCTCTCGCCACCCGAGTGCACTTCGCACCCTTGCGGGCGCCGGACGACGGGGCCGGACGTCTCGTAGGGCGAACCGCCCCGAGGCCACGATCCGGCAACGGATACCGTGTCCCATGGAGCACGGTAAGCCCAGCCTTACCTTTACCCTGAGCTGCACTGCCCGCATCAGCCCGTTCTAAGGACCAACACCTGATGACCCGCCCCGTCCGCGTCGCCATAGTCGGAGCCGGCCCCGCCGGCATCTACGCAGCGGACGCGCTGCTGAAATCCGAGGCCGCCCTGGAACCGGGTGTTTCGATCGACCTGTTCGAGCGGATGCCCGCCCCCTTCGGCCTCATCCGTTACGGAGTGGCCCCGGACCACCCGCGGATCAAGGGCATCGTCCAGGCACTCCACCAGGTTCTCGACAAGCCGCAGCTGCGACTGTTCGGCAACGTCGACTACCCCAACGACATCGACCTGGACGATCTGCGGTCCTTCTACGACGCCGTGATCTTCTCCACCGGCGCCGACGCGGACCGCGCGCTCGACATCCCCGGCAGCGAGCTCGACGGCTCCCACGGTGCCGCGGACTTCGTCTCCTGGTACGACGGCCACCCCGATGTGGCCCGCACCTGGCCGCTGGAGGCGGAGAAGGTCGCCGTGCTCGGCGTAGGCAATGTGGCCCTGGACGTGGCGCGCATCCTCGCCAAGACGGCGGACGAGCTGCTGCCGACCGAGATCCCCGCCAACGTCTACGAGGGCCTCAAGGCCAACAAGGCCCTGGAGGTGCACGTCTTCGGGCGCCGCGGTCCCGCGCAGGCCAAGTTCAGCCCGATGGAGCTGCGGGAGCTGGACCACTCGCCGAACATCGAGGTCATCGTCAACCCCGAGGACATCGAGTACGACGCGGGTTCGATCGAGACCCGGCGCGGCAACAAGCAGGCCAACATGGTCGCCTCCACGCTGGAGAACTGGGCCATCCGCGATGTCGGCGACCGGCCGCACAAGCTGTTCCTGCACTTCTTCGAGTCCCCGGTGGAGATCCTCGGCGAGGACGGCCGGGTCGTCGGCCTGCGCACCGAGCGGACCGAGCTGGACGGCACCGGCAATGTCAAGGGCACCGGAAACTTCACCGACTGGGACGTGCGGAGCGTCTACCGCGCGGTCGGCTACTACTCGCAGGAGCTCCCGAAGCTCCCGTTCGACGTGGTCTCCGGCACGGTCCCGCACGCCGCGGGACGCGTCGTCGACGGCGGGGAGCACATGCCCTCGGTGTACGTCACGGGCTGGATCAAGCGCGGTCCGGTCGGCCTGATCGGCCACACCAAGGGCGACGCCAACGAGACCGTGGCCTGCCTGCTGGAGGACCGGGCCGAGGGCCGGCTGCCCGCCCCGGTCCGGCCCGAGCCGGAGGCCGTCACCGCCTTCCTGGAGGAGCGCGGCGTCCGCTACACCACCCGCGAGGGCTGGTACCGCCTGGACGCGCACGAGAAGGCCCTGGGCGCGGAGCAGGGTCGCGAGCGGATCAAGGTCGTGGAGCGCGAGGGCATGCTGGACGCCTCCGAGCCCCGTTCCTGACCGTACGGCGT
This sequence comes from Streptomyces sp. NBC_01363, assembly GCF_026340595.1. Lineage (GTDB taxonomy): Bacteria > Actinomycetota > Actinomycetes > Streptomycetales > Streptomycetaceae > Streptomyces. The sequence goes on along the minus strand of NZ_JAPEPF010000002.1, from coordinate 1,907,727 downwards.
ACCGACCGGCCGGCCGCCGTCGCGGCCGGCCGGAAGGGCAGCTCCGTCCACCTCTGCGGAGCTGCCCGGTCCTCGGTCCCCCGGCGCCTCAGCGACCCTGCAGCGCCTTGACGTTGTCCCCGAAGGTCCACCCCTTCGAGCCGTCCCAGTTGAGCGACCAGGTCATCAGGCCCTTGAGCGCGTTGCCGTAGTGGTTCCAGGCCTGCGACACCTGACCCGTCGACATGTGACCGCCACCCGCGCCCGGCTGGGCCGGCAGTCCCGGAACCTGCTTGTCGTACGGCACCTTGATCGTGGTGCCCTGGACGACGAGCCCCTTGTCCAGACAGTCCGTCTGAGCGGTGAATCCCTCGACCGTGCCCGCGGAGTACGAGTCGCCGGCGCACCCGTACATGCTGCCGTTGTAGTACTGCATGTTCAGCCACCACAGACGCCCGTTGTCCGCGTACTTCTTCACAATGGGCAGGTACGCGCCCCAGATCGAACCGTAGGTGATGCTCCCGCCGGTGACGTAGGCGGTCTCCGGCGCCATCGTCAGTCCGAAGTTGGACGGCATCTGCGCGAGTACGCCGTCGATGATGCGGATGAGGTTGGACTGCGAGGCCGACAGCTGGTTGATGTTCCCGCTGCCGGTCAGACCGGTCTCGATGTCGATGTCGATGCCGTCGAAGTTGTACTTCTTGAGAATCGGCACCACCGTCTCGACGAACCGGTCGGCGACCGCGCCGGAGCTGAGGTCGATACCGGCGGCCGCGCCCCCGATGGACATCAGGGTGGTGAGCCCGGCCCCCTTCGCCTGGCACATCTCGGCCGGGGTCGGGACCTTCACGGTCGAGTCCATCCCGTCCTCCCACAGGACGGTGCCGTCCGAGAGGATGACCGGGAAGGCCGCGTTGATCACGTTGTAGCCGTGCTGCGCGATGCGGCTGTCGGTGACCGGGATCCAGCCGAGCGGCGGGTGCACACCGTTCGACGCGCCGTCCCAGTTCTCCCAGTACCCCTGGAGCACCTTTCCGGCGGGCTTCGACTTGACCGCGCAGGTCTCGTCCTGCGCGGCGCTCGGCGTTGCGCCCACCAGCATCTGTACGACACATGCCGCCGCGAGGCCGACCCCCAGCAGGCGCGATGTCGGACCGAACATGCTCACTTCCCTTCCTGTCGCGGCCGGGCGCCACCGGGGCGGTGCGGATGCCCGAGGCGGCCCGGCGCAGGGCGAGTCGGCGCGTGAATGGCATGCCCCTGACAACTGACACAATGCGCTCTCGCATTTCACGGCTCGCCACACGCTAGGGAGGCCCGAACCTTCCGTCAATAGGTCTGGACCAAAGAAGCCGCCGGGCCGCGAACTCGAAACCGGCACCGGACCGGCGCGACAGGTGGTCGAAAGCGATTCCCAGGGGCCGGTTGTCGCCGCACAATGACTTAGCTTAGGCTTGCCTAACTCCTTGCGATCTGCATGGGGGCCGCCCGTCGTATTCCGTACGACGATCTTCGGCGTGCCCTCCCCCAGCTGCAGGGTCCTGTCGCTCCATCCGCCAAACATGAGGAACATCCATGTCCCGGTTCACCCGTGCGCGTCGCCGGACGCTCGCCGCAACTGCCGCCGCCGCAGCCCTCGTTCTCGCCCTCGGCGGCTGCTCGTCGAGCGACGGCGGCAAGGAGACCTCCGGCGCATCCGGGAAGAGCGGCGGAGCCTTCCCCATCTCCATCAGGAGCGCGCTCGGCACCGCGGAGATCAAGGAGCAGCCCGAACGGGTCGTCACCCTCGGCCAGGGCTCGGCCGAGACCGCCATCGCGCTCGGCCACACCCCGGTGGGCATCGAGAAGTACGAGTGGGGAAGCGACAAGACGGGCTATCTGCCCTGGATCCACGAGGCGGTGAAGAAGTCCGGCGACAAGCTGCCGACCCAGTTCACGGGCGGTGAGGACATCGACTTCGAGGCCATCACCGAGCTGGAGCCGGATGTCATCCTGGCACCGTGGTCCGGGATCACGCAGAAGGATTACGACATCCTCAAGGACATCGCCCCCACCGTCGCCTACCCCGATCTGGCGTGGAGCACGGACTGGGACCAGCAGATCGACATCATCGGCAAGGCGCTGGGACAGACGGACGAGGCGAAGGGCCTCGTCTCGAAGATCGAGAAGCAGCTGTCCGACGCGGCGGCGACCCGGCCGGACTACAAGAAGTACAAGTTCTCGTACATCTACAACACCGGCCCCGGCACCCTCGGCGTGTTCAAGCCCGAGGAGCAGCGCGTCAAGATGCTCACCTCGCTCGGTCTCACCGTCGACCCGGTGGTGAACTCCTTCAAGGAGACCAAGGGCACCGACTCGGCGCTCATCGGCCTGGAGAACGCCGAGAAGCTGAAGAACAGCGATCTGCTCTTCACCTTCTACATGGATGACAAGTCCCGCAAGGAGATCGAGGCCCAGCCGCTGTACGCGGCGATGCCCGCGGTCAAGAGCGGCGCCATGGTGTACAGCAACGACAACTCCTTCGTCACGGCCTCCTCCATCATCAACCCGCTCACCGTGCCGTGGGCGATCGACCGCTACCTTCCGCTGATCGACAAGGCCATCAAGGCCGCCGACAACGGCTGAGGCCGGCCACCACCCACATGGCCACCACCACGCACGCACCGCCGAGCGGTGCCGGCACCTCACGGGCCGGCACCGCTCGGCGGGTGTCCTCCCTCGTCATCGCACTCGTCGTTCTCGTACTCGCCGTGTTCGCGAGCATCATGTTCGGCAGCCGGACCACCTCGTTCGGCGATGTGCTGCACGTGCTGTCCGGCACCGCCGATCCGAATGTCACCACCATCGTCGAGAGCCGCTGTCCGCGCACCGCGCTCGGTGTGCTCGCCGGTCTCTGCCTGGCCGTCGCGGGCACCCTCATGCAGGGCGTGACCCGCAATCCGCTGGCCGATCCCGGCCTTCTCGGGATCAACGCGGGCGCCTCCGCGAGCATCGTCGCCGCGACGGCGTTCCTCGGAGCGACGGGCAGCACGGAGACCATGTGGTGGGCGCTGCCCGGTGCCCTGATCGCCGGTCTGCTCGTCCATGCAATCGGCTCGGCGGGTTCGGGCAGCGGGCTGGTGCGGCTGGTGCTCGCCGGTGCGGTGCTCTCCGCCGTGCTGATGGCATTCATCCAGGCGGTGACCCTGAGCCGCCCGAAGGTGTTCGACAGCTACCGGTACTGGGTCGTCGGCGCGCTCGGCGGACGGGACTTCGACGTCTTCTGGTCGGTCCTGCCGTTCGCCATGGCCGGCCTGGTGCTGGCCGCGGTGCTCGGCCCCGGCCTCAACACGCTCGCCCTCGGTGACTCGACCGCGGCGTCCCTGGGGGCCCGTCCGGCGCTGGTGCGGGCGGGCGGGCTGCTCTCGGCCACGCTGCTGAGCGCGGCGGCCACGGCGGCGGTCGGCCCGATCGCCTTCGTCGGACTGGCCGTTCCGCATGTGGTGCGGGCGCTCGTCGGGGTCGACTTCCGGGTGCAGATCCTCTACTCGGCGCTGGTCGGCCCGGCGCTGCTGCTCCTGGCGGATGTCGTGGGGCGGGTGGTGATGCGCCCGCAGGAGCTGATGGTCGGTGTCGTGACCGCGTTCATCGGGGCACCCGCTCTGCTCATTGCCGTACGCAGGATGAGGGGCAACTCATGACATCGCATCAGGCCGGAATCCGCACCGCCTCACCGAGGAAGGTCCTCACGGCCGGCGGGCGGGTGGCCCTGCCGGTCCGGCGGGTGTCCGTGCTGACGGCGCTCGCCCTGTTCCTGCTGCTGGTGGCGGGTGCCGTCGCCACGCTGTCGCTCGGGCGGCTGGGCATTCCGCTCTCCGAACTCGCCGGGGCGGTGACCGGCGGGGCCGAGGGCAAGAACACGTTCGTCATGGAGCGGCTGCGAGGGCCGCGGCTGGTGGTCGCCGTGGGTACCGGCGGTGCGCTCGGGCTCTCCGGGGCGCTGTTCCAGTCCGTCACCCGCAATCCGCTCGGCAGCCCCGATGTGATCGGGCTGGCGTCCGGCGCCGGGGCGGGCGCGGCGATCACCGCGCTGCTGTTCCCGGACACCGTGCCGGTGGCGCTCGGAGCGCTGCTCGGCGCCGTGCTGGCCATGGCGCTTGTCCATGTGTCGACCGGGACCGGATTCCGCAACCCGGCCCGGCTCGTCATCGCGGGCATCGGCGTCGCCGCGATCGGCACCGCGATCACCCAGTACGTCGTCTACGCCATGGAGCGGGACCGGGCCGCCGTACTCACCGCCTATGTCAACGGCAGCCTGTCGGCACGGTCCTGGGACGACGCCACCACGATCTGGCTGGTGCTGCTGGTCGTCGCCCCGCTCACGGCACTGATCGCGCGGCGGCTGGACATCGGGGAGATGGGCGACGACATCGCGGGCGCGCTCGGATCGGAGCCTCGCAACACGAAGACCCTCGCGGTGGTCCTCGCGATCGTGCTCTCCGCCGGTGCCGTCAGCGTCGCCGGACCCATTGCGTTCATCTCGCTCACGGCTCCGCAGATCGCCAAGCGGATCACCCGGGTATCCGGCCCGCATCTGGCTCTGTCGGCGCTGACCGGCTCGTTGCTGCTGGTGCTCGCGGATCTCTGCGCCCAGCAATTGCCACTCTTCGACAACCTGCCCGTCGGCATCTACACGATGGCCATCGGGGGCTTGTACCTCGGATATCTGCTGATACGGGAGTGGCGCCGGGGAGCCCTGTGAGGCGCCCGGCGCCGGACGCCTCCACTCGCCGCTGAAACAGCTGAACGACGCCCCGGACACGCCCTCGACGACGCGCCCGGGGATGATCTCCGTGCCGGGCATGCTCCCGGCGGTGCCGGACCCCGCACCGTCCGCCCTCCCCGCACCCCCTTCTTGAACGCGTTCAAGAAGCGCCGTAGAGTCACCACCGAACACACTTGAACACGTTCAAGTCGAGGGGGTCGTGATGTCGGTGCTGGTCGGTCTGATCGTGATGCTGGGCATGCTGGTGGTGGTCCCGGTGGGGCTGCGGCTGGCCGGCGCCCCCGAGCTGGACCGGATACGCCGTCTCTGGCCGCTCTTCGCCGTGCCCGGCGCCGTCGCCCTCTGGCTGCCGCGCGGCGGCCCGGCGACCGTCCTGTCGGCCTGCTACGCGCTCGGGACCTTGCTCCTCGCCCTGCACGCACCGCCGCGACTGCTCCGCAACCACCGGACGCCCGGGACGCCCACGGTGACACCCGCCGAGACAGCGCTGCTGACCGCCCTGGTCACACCCTCCGTCGCCGCCACGGCCCTGGTCGCCGAACGCTCGGGGCACCCGCTCTTCGGCTTCGGGCTCGGCATCCTCGCGCTGACCGTGCCGCACTTCCACTTCGCCGGATTCGCCGCCGCGCTGGTCTCGGGGCTCGTCTGCCGGATCGACGACAGCCCGGCGGGGAGGTTCGCCGCACTGAGCGTGCCACTGGGCACCCTGCTCGTCCTGATCGGCTACTTCATCGGGGACTGGGCCGAACTGGCCGGCGCGGTGGTGCTGACCTCGGGAATGTGGACCGTCGCCCTGCTCACCTGGCGATCGATCCGCGACCGGAACCGGGACGGGATCACCCGGCTGCTGCTCGCCGTCTCGTCCGCCGTGCTCGCGGTCACCATGGTGCTGGCGCTGAGCTGGGCACTCGGCGAAGCAACCGGGCTCCCCCACCCCACACTGACCTGGATGGCCGCCACCCACGGCCTCGGCAACGCACTGGGCTTCGCGCTCTGCTCGCTGCTCGCCTGGCAAAGGCTCCAGAACCGCACCGACCACGAAGGCAGGACGGCATGACCGCACTCACCTACCCCGAGGTCGGAGCCACCCGGCTGGACCCGCTCCCCGACGGATACCACCACCTCCACCACCGGACCCGGGTCGGCCGCGGCCGGGCCGACTTCGAAGCGGCGGGCGCCGCCGTCACCCGCTGGCGCATGCACCGCGCCTCCGGGGCCGGGGTCCACGCGTCGGCGGACCGCGCCGAGGCCGGGGTCACCGTCCGGGTGTCGCTCGGCGCCGGACCGTTCCGGCTCACCGCTCCCTGCCGCGTCGTCTGGGCGGCGTACGAGAAGGACCTCGTCGGATTCGCCTACGGAACACTGACCGAGCACCCCGAGTGCGGCGAGGAGTCCTTCGTCGTGGAGTCGGCGGACGACGGAACGGTGTGGTTCACCGTCATGGCGTTCAGCCGCCCGGCCGCCTGGTACACCCGGCTCGCGGGACCGCTCGTGCCGATGACCCAGCGGTGGTACGCCCGCCGGCTCGGATCCACGCTGCTCCGGATCGTCGCCGAGGGCCGCACTACGAGGGGCTGAGGGGCTGAGCAGAGCCGGCGGACCGATACTGGAAGCGATGGAGTGGTTCACCGCAGACGGGTACTGGCTCAGCCGGCTGATCTTCCAGCGGGCTCTGGCCGGCATCTATCTGGTCGCGTTTCTCACCGCCGCGCTCCAGTTCCGGGCGCTGATCGGCGAACGCGGCATGCTGCCCGTACCGGATTTCCTGCGGCGTACGGACTGGCGCAGCGCGCCCGGCCTCTTCCGGCTCCACTACTCCGACCGCTTCTTCGCCCTCGTCTGCTGGACCGGCTGCGCAATCTCCGTCGCCCTGCTCGCGGGCGCGGACTCGTACCTTCCGCTCTGGGCCGCGATGGTGCTCTGGGCGCTGCCCTGGGCGCTCTATCTGTCGATCGTCCAGGTCGGCCAGACCTGGTACGGCTTCGGCTGGGAGTCCCTGCTGCTGGAGACCGGCTTCCTCGCCGTCTTTCTCGGCAACGCGGACACAGCGCCGCCCGTGCTGGTGCTGTGGCTGCTGCGCTGGGTGCTGTTCCGGGTGGAGTTCGGCGCCGGACTGATCAAGATCCGCGGCGACGAGTGCTGGCGCAAGCTGACGTGTCTGTACTTCCACCACGAGACCCAGCCGATGCCGGGACCGCTGAGCTGGTTCTTCCACCGGCTGCCCAGGCCCGTCCACCGGGCCGAGGTGGCGGCCAACCATGTCACTCAACTCCTGGTGCCGGTGCTCCTTTTCACTCCGCAACCGGTGGCGAGTGCGGCCGCGGGGCTGATGATCGTCACCCAGCTGTGGCTGGTCGTCTCGGGGAACTTCGCCTGGCTGAACTGGGTGACGATCACCCTGGCCCTGTCCGCCGTCGACTGGTCCCTGTTCACCGAGCCGCCCGCACAGTCCGCGCCGCCGCTCTGGTACGAGATCGTCGTCATCGCGGTGACCGCGCTGGTCGTGTTCCTCAGCTACCGCCCTGCGCGCAATCTGGTCTCCCGCCGCCAGGTGATGAACCGCTCGTTCGATCCACTGCATCTGGTCAACACCTACGGCGCGTTCGGCAGCATCAGCCGGGTCCGGCTGGAGGTGGTGGTCGAGGGCACGGACGAGGAGGCGCTCCACGACGGCACCGTCTGGCAGGAGTACGGCTTCCGCGGCAAGCCGGGCGATCCGCGCCGACTGCCCCGCCAGTTCGCCCCGTACCATCTGCGGCTCGACTGGCTGATGTGGTTCGCGGCGCTGTCCCCCGCGTACGCGGGCCCCTGGTTCGGCCAGTTCGTGGAGCGGCTGCTGGAGAACGACCGGGACACGCTGCGGCTGCTGCGTCACAACCCGTTCCCGGATACCCCGCCCACGCATGTCCGCGCCAGGCTGTACCACTACCGGTACACGACCTGGCGCGAACTGCGGGCCACGGGACGCTGGTGGCACCGTACCTATGTGCGGGACTTCATGCCCCCCGTCTCGCTCGGTCCCTCCTGGCTCAGCCCGACCAGGCGATCTTGAACACCCAGGCGTGCTTCCCGGTCCCGCGGGCCGCCGCCGGTACGTCGATCACCAGCGAACCGCCCCGGACGCGCCAGTTGAGCGGCCGGTCGTGACCGAGCAGGGTGATCCGGTCACCGCTGCGGACCGGCACCGGTGCCTCGACGGTGAGGGTCGCGCCCGGCCGCGCCAGGGAGTGGATGTAGAACGCCCGGTTCGGCCGCAGGGTGAACCGCAGATCCTCACCGAGCTGCGGCATCCGTGACCAGTACGTGGTGTCGTAGATCGCCTCCCCGTTCGTCTTCAGCCACTCCCCCGTCTCGCGCAGCCTGCGCTGCATGATGTCGGGGATCGTGCCGTCGGCCCTGGGCCCGATGTCCAGCAGGAAGTTGCCGTTCTTGGAGACGATATCGACGAGCGAGTGCACCACCTCCTCGGCCGTCATGTACTTCTCGTCCGGCGTCTGGGCGTTGTAGCCGTAGCTGTACGGGTCGAGGCCACGGCTGGACTCCCACTTGGCGGTGACGATCTGGTCGTACGTCGTGTACTCGGGTGTGGTGAAGTCGTACGGGCCGATCCCGGAGCGGTTGTTGACGGTGACCTCGATCGGGCGGGCCCGGTTCTTGGCATGGTTGAAGTACTCGGCCAGCACCCGGTGGCTGTCGTTGTCGCCGCCGATGTCGCACCAGAGGATCTCGGGGTCGTAGCCGTGGATCAGCTCCAGCATCTGCGGCCCCTGGAACTCGGTGACGTAGTCCTTGCCGGCCGTGTGCCCGGTGTACGGGACGGGCTCCAGGGTGTACGGATTGCGCGGGGCGTGGCCCATCCACGGGTGGTCGGGGTTGAACCATTCGGGCATCGAGAAGTACAGCCCGGGGTGGAGTTCGGGGGTGTAGCGGCGCGAGGCGTCGAAGAGCTCCTTGACCAGGTCGCGCCCGGGTCCCATCTTCACCGAGTTGCGGTCCGAGAGCTTGGTGTCCCAGAGCGCGAAGCCCTCGTGGTGCTTGGAGGTGAGGACGTGGTACTGGGCGCCGGCGTCCCGGAACAGCTCCACCCAGGAACGCGGGTCGAAGCGTTCGGCTCGGAACCTCGGGATGAAGTCGTCGTAGGCGAAGGACTCGCCGTAGGTGTCGCGGTGGTGGGCGTGGGTGGGGTTGTCGGGGTCCTGCATCTGGTTCCAGTACCACTCCGCGTACTGCGTGCCGACCGGCGCCCAGGCCGGTACGGAGTAGACCCCCCAGTGGATGAAGATCCCGAACTTCGCCTGCTGGAACCAGTACGGCGCCTGGTGGGTGGAGAGGGAGGCGTCCGTCGGTGCGTAGTCGGGGACGCCGAGGGTGAGCGAGCGCCGGACCGTGGCCGCCGCCGCTCCGCGTCCGCGCGCGACAACGTTGCCTTCCCGGGTGGTACCGGGTGCGGTGCCGGGTCTGCTGCGGATGCCGATGCGGACGCGGGCCTGCTCGCCGGGGGCGAGGCGGGAGACGCGGGCGGGCGCGACGGTACGGGCTCCGGGCACGTCCACGGAGAGGGTGAGGCCGTCGGCGGCGAGGATGCCGACCGTGCCCGCGTTGACGACGGTGGCCTCGACGCTCTGGGCTCCGGAGTCCAGCAGCGAGGTGGTGGAGTGGGCGTCGCGCAGCGCCAACGCCCTTCCCTGGGCCGCCGGTTGGAGCGAGAGTGCGAAGATGTGCAGGGAGGACTTGTTCGCCTCGGCGGGCTGGGTGGTGGGCAGGGTGAGCGCGACGGCTTCCCTGGCCGGGTCGAGCGCGATCTCGCTGACGGCGATGGACACCTGGTGCGGGTCCTTGGCACCGTCGGCGGTGTAGCGGTACGCGGCGGTGAGGGCGCCGCTGCCGCCGTACCAGTCGGGCCCCCCGAGCACGGGGGTCGTCGTGGTGCCGTCGGCGTAGTGGACCGTGGCCCTGCCGGACGCGGCGCCGTAGCTGCACGAGGTGAGGAAGAGGCCTGAGAGATAGCGGCCGGGCGGCAGGTCGATGCGCTGGCCGAGGGCGACGACGTTGTTCCCGGCACCCGCCGCGGAGCCGGGGAAGAGGAAAGCGGTGCCGCCGATCTCCCTTTCCCCGGCGGGGAGTTCCTCACCCGGGAAGGTGTAGCCGGAACCGTCGAAGTCGCCGCCACGGGCGTCGGCGGTGTCGATGCCGTCGTTGTCGAACCACTTGTCGAGAGGCACGGGCACGGCGGCGGGAACGGTGCCCCACCTCCCGTCATCGGTGCCTGCTCCGGTGCGCGGGGCGGCCGCGGGGTGCGGGGCCGCATCGGCGGTGGCGGGGGTGAGCAGGGCGGCGCCGACTGCCGCCCCTGCCGTCATTCCGAGTACATGGCGTCTGGGAAGTTCGGTCATGACATCCGATGATTGGAGTGCGACTCGAACCTGTCAATGCAATCTTCCAGACAGAACGAAACACGTTCCCCAGACTCATCCGATGACTGGGCGAAGCTGCGATGAGAGCCGCCCCCTCAGGGCCCGGCCCCGACAGGGCCCGTCACTTGGACTCCTCCCGGGCCCGCAGCAGCCTGGTGATCTGCCTGACGAGTTCGTCGTCGCTGGTCACGGCCTTTCCGGAGACCAGGGCGCCGAGGCGCTCGGCGGTCTGGAAGTCGTAGGCGCGCTCCCGCTCCGTACCGGGAACGCTCTCGTACTCGTCCTTCGCGCGGAAGCCGACGGCCAGATCGACCACCTTCGCGATGATCCAGGTGAGGATGAAGGAGAACACGATCACGGAGACGATGGCGATGAGCTGCTTGCCCAGCAGCCCCCAGCCGCCGCCGTGGAAGAGCCCCTTCTTGCCGCTGATCCGCGCGGTGGCGAACAGGCCGACCATGATCAGGCCGATCAGCCCGCCGACGCCGTGCACGCCCACCACATCGAGTGTGTCGTCCACGTCGAAGCGGTACTTGAGCGTGATGGCGAAGGCGCAGACCGCCCCGACGACCAGGCCGGTGATGACGGCGCCGAGTGTGTTGATCTCGCCACAGGCGGGAGTGATAGCGACCATGCCCGCGACGGCGGAGGAGACGACACCCATGGTGGTGACCGTCCCGGTGCGCCATTTCTCGACCAGCGGCCAGGTGACCATGGCGCCCGCGGCGCCGAGCTGGGTGTTGATGAACGCCGCGGCCGCGGTGCCCTGGTCGCTGAGCGCCGAACCGGAGTTGAAGCCGAACCAGCCGAACCAGAGCAGCCCGACACCGATCACCACGAGCGGTACGTTGTTGGGCCGCTCCTCGCGACGGGCGAAGTCGCGCGGTGCCCGCAGCACCAGTGCGACGGCGAGCCCGGCGACCCCGGAATTGAGTTCCACCGGCAGACCGCCGGCGAAGTCCAGGGCACCGAGGTGCTTGACGATCCACCCGTCCTGGTCGAACACCCAGTGCGCGAGCGGGATGTAGACGATGAGCAGCCACAGGACGACGAAGACGAGCCAGCCCTTCATCGTGGCGCGGTCGGCGATCGAGCCGCTGATCAGCGCGACCGTGATGATCGCGAAGCCCATCTGGAACGTGCTGTGGACGAAGGTGGGAATGTGACCGGTGAGGGTGGTCGGTCCGATGTCGTGCATGAACACGTGATCGAGGTTGCCGATGAGTCCGGCGCCGCCGACATCCGGTCCGAACGCCAGCGAGTAGCCGATCACCCACCAGACGAGCGTGCCGAAGGCGAGCGCGGCGAAGCTCATCTTGATCATCATCAGGATGTGCTGGGTGCGCACCATGCCGCCGTAGAAGAACGCCAGTCCCGGCGTCATGAGCAGCACCATGGCGGTGGAGGCGAGCAGCCAGGCGGTGTCGCCGGAGTCGTACGCGGGTGGCATCGGCGCGGGAGCGGTGTTCATCTGCGGATACCTCGTCGTGGGGGGGCGGGAGGGGCACGGGGACTGGTCGGTGATGTGTTACGGCTTGCGCAGATCGGGGGCCGGGTGACCGGTGAGCAGCCGGCGCACGGCGTCCCAGGCGGCGGTGTGCGCCGCGGCGACCCCGACGGGGCTGTCGCCCAGGAGCCGGACCCAGGCGCCGCAGTCGCGGGGCAGCACGCTGACTCCGTGCAGGACGCCGAGCCCGGCCAACGCCTCGTGGAGGGTGTCGGCCACCTCGGTGGCCGGGGTGCGGTCGGTGACGACGAAGAGCGAGGCGACATGGTCGTGCCCGGCGAACACGCCGGGGCCGACGACGCCGTTGCCGCCCGGCCCCGCACCCGGTGCCAGGCGCAGGGTGTCGATGGCGAGGAGGGTGCCGTCGGGCCGGGCGATGTGCAGATCGGTGGCGAGGACCCGGTAGTCGTGACGCTCGCCGCGGGCGAGCCGCCCGGCGGTCAGGGTGTCGCCGACGACCACGGTGGCGCCGGGTGCGACCGTGACCTCGGTGCGCTGGTAGAACCGCGAGTCCTTGAACGGGATCAGCGGGTCCGGCAGATACTCCACGTAGGCGCCCTCGTCCGCCGTGAGGTGCACGCGCTGGCTCGCGTAGTCGTGCTCCATGCGGAAGACCTTGGTGGCCGCCTGGGTGGTCAGGTGCACCTCGGTGCCGGGTCTGCAGCGGAAGTCCATCCGATAGCGGTCGGCCTGGGCGATACCGCCGCCGGTCGCCATCAGATAGACGTAACTCATGCCGGGCATCGCCGGGTCGATCCACAACGGCCGCATGATCTGCAGCGGGGTCTTCTGGTAGCGCTCCACGAGTTCGGTGCGACCGCCCCGTACGGCGAAGGCCAGATCCAGGATGCCGACCTTGGCCGGCGATCCCGGCCCGAGCGTGTCGGGCACGGACGCCAGGGCCGCCACGTCCGGGGGGACGCGGGCCGCGGTGTAGTAGTCCGGGGCCAGCCGGTCCGGCCGGCCGGGGCGGCGACGGGGTGGGGTGCATGTCAGATCAGCGCCTTGCGGCGGGATTCGAGGAATCCCACGACATCCTCGACACCGACGCCGGTGAGGCAGTCGGTGAGGACGACCGGGCGGTTCTCGCGGACCCGGTGGGCGTCGGACTCCATGACGTCGATGTCGGTGCGCACGTACTTGGCGATGTCGATCTTGTTGATGACGAGCAGACCGGAATCGGTGATGCCCGGACCGCGCTTGCGGGGCATCTTCTCGCCCTCGGCGGTGTCCAGTACGAAGATGAACAGGTCGACCAGGGCCGGGCTGAACGTGAGCGTGAGGTTGTCGCCGCCGGACTCGTAGAGCAGCGTGTCGGTGTCGGGGAAGCGCTCCAGCATCTCGGCACCGGCCGCCAGATTCATCGTGGGGTCGTCGCGCACGGCGGTGTGCGGGCAGGCTCCCGTCTCGACGCCGACGACGCGCTCCGGTTCGAGGACCCCGTCGAGGGTGCGGCGGATGTGCTGGGCGTCCTCCTGCGTGTAGATGTCGTTGGTGATGACGGAGGGGCGGTGGCCGCGCTCGATCAGTACCGGAACCAGCGCCTCGATGAGCGCGGTCTTGCCGGACCCGACCGGTCCGCCGATGCCGACCCGCAGTACGTTGTCGTCCATGGTGCTCCCTGGCTCGTGGGGGTGGATGGATCAGCTCGCGAACAGCCGGGCCTCGGCGCGTTCATGACGGCCCGACATGATGTCCGAGGCGAAGACGGTGGCGCCGACATCGGCGAGTTCGCGCCGCAGCGCCGCCTCCGCCGTCGCCTCGATGACGGGTGCGGCGTCCCGCAGCAGCCGCTGTGCTCTTCGGTGATCGGTGAGCCGCAGCCTCAGGGCGGCTCCCGCGAAGCTCGCGCAGAACGCGAACAGGTCCGCGGCGACCGCCTGGCGGACCGGGACACCGGTGGCCGCGTAGATGACGCCCGCGGCCACCGCCTGGGTACCGGGTGCCGCCCGGCGTACGACACGGTCGAAGTGTTCGGTGATCTCCGGGCGGTCGAACACCTCGGCGGCGAGATCGAGGAGTTGCCGACCGGTCCGGGTGGCCGCCTGGCGCATCTCACGGCCCAGCTTGGTGGCGAACAGGTGCTCGTCGACACGGACGACGGCCGCCGCGTCGCCCGCCCGGGTCGCCCGGTGGGCGAGCGCGAGTGCGGTGGCGTCGGCCGGGCCGACGCCGTGCAGCAGCAGATCCTCCAACAGCAGCGGGAGGCTCTCCCGGTCGACCGCCCCGGCGTGGGCGAAGCCCTCCAGGCTGTGCGACAGCGTGTAGAAGCCGCTCGGGAACGCCGAGTCGGTCAGCTGGAGACTGACCAGCAGCGGCCCGAGCGCGGGCTCGGCGGCCGGCGTCCCGGCGACGGCCGCGCCCGACGCCCGGCCGGGTTCGCCCAGGAGGTCGCTCTCGTCGCGGTACATCGGCCTAGGCCCAATACCGGTGACTTTGATAGTGCTGGCTCGTTGAGTTGGTGTGCCAAGGCCCGGACAGTTGAAGGTAGTTGAGGGCGATCGGTTTTCGGATCGCATCGCCCTTGGAGTGCTCACGCGTGCGTTTCCGCCGGAGTTGGTGGATGAGGTGGTGGCGGAGTGCGGACGCACCGAGGAACGTCAGCGTCTGCTTCCCGCTCGGGTGGTGATGTATTTCGTGCTGGCGATGTGCCTGTTCTCGGGGCAGGGGTATGAGGAGGTCGGACGGCTCCTCACCCAGGGCCTGGAACGCGAACGCCGCTGGTCGAAGACGTGGCGGGTGCCCACCAGCGGGGCGATCGGACGGGCCCGGTTGCGGCTGGGGGCGGAACCGATGAAGGCGTTGTTCGCCAGGGTCTGTCGGCCCGTGGCGCTCCCGGCGACGACGGGAGCGTGGTTTCGGGGTCTGCGGTTGGTGTCGGTGGACGGGACGACCTTCGACCTTCCCGATACGCAGGCCAACGCCGCCTTCTTCGGACGGCCGGGAACGGGGCGTGGCCAGGGCAGGAGCGCGTATCCGCAGGCCAGGGCCGTGGCCCTGGTCGAGTGCGGTACCCACGCCGTGTTCGCCGCCGACGTCGCGCCACTGGCGGTGCATGAGACGGCCCTGGCCCACCGTCTGTTCCCCTCGCTGACCAGAGGAATGCTGCTCCTGGCGGATCGGGGCTTCCTCGGCTTCGATCTGTGGCGGGCCGCCGCGTCGACCGGCGCGGACCTGTTGTGGCGGGTCCGGAGCAACGCGGTCCTGCCCGTGGTGGCCGCGCTGCCCGATGGCTCGTATCTGTCGGAGATCGTTGCCGCCCGGGACAAGAACCGGCGGGCCGACCCGGCACAGGTTCGCGTCATCGAATACGCCTTGGGCCCAGGTGGGGAGGGCGCCGTTTACCGGCTGGTCACCACGCTCCTGGACCCGGCCACCGCACCGGCCGTGGAGCTCGCTGCGCTCTACGCCGAGCGCTGGGAGATCGAGACGACCTTCGACGAGATCAAGATCCACCTGGGCGGACCCGGATTCGTCCTGCGCTCCCAGTATCCGGTCGGGGCCGAGCAGGAGATCTTCGGGTTCCTCCTGGTGCACCACGCCCTGCGCGACCTCATGCACCAGGCCGCCCGGCAGGAGAGGGAGGATCCGGACCGGATGTCCTTCACCCGCACCTTGCGCGTCGTCCGCCGGCAGACCACCAGCCAGGCGGGATTTTCCCCCCTCCCGGCTCACCCGGGCACTGAAGCAGACCCTGCGTGAAATCACCGAACGCCTCCTGGAACCACGGCGGTTACGGTCCAACCCGCGAGTGATCAAACGCAAAATGTCCAACTGGGCACTCAAACGCGCCGAACACAACAACCCACCTCGCCCGGCCACCCCCGCCGTCACCCTCGTCGAACCCACCAAAACATCCCCAACCCCACAAATTAAGCACTAAAGCACCGGTATTGGGCCTAGGCCAGGAAGAACAGGTGGTTGAGGGGCAGTTCCTCGGCCGGGTCGATGGTGGCGACCTTGCCGTTGAGTGTCACCCTGAACGTCTCCGGGTCGACCTTGATGTCCGGCAGCGCGTTGTTGCGGACCATGTTGTGCTTGCCGATGGTCCGGGTGCGACTGACCGGCAACACCTTGCGGTCCAGGCCCAGTTCGGCCGGCACCCCGGCGGCGATGCCGGCCTGGGACATGAAGGTGACATGGGTCGCCTGCAGGGCCTTGCCGTACTGTCCGAACATCGGCCGGTAGATCACCGGCTGCGGGGTCGGCAGCGAGGCGTTGGGGTCGCCCATCTGCGCCCAGGAGATGATGCCGCCCTTGATCACCATCTTGGGCTTGGCACCGAAGGAATGGATGGGCCAGAGCACGATGTCGGCGATCTTGCCCCTCTCGATCGAGCCGACGTGGTCGGAGATGCCGGTGGCGATGGCCGGGTTGATCGTGACCTTCGCGAGGTAACGCAGCACCCGTTGGTTGTCGTTGCGGGCGGAGTCGCCCTCCATCGTGCCCAGCTTGTCCTTGCAGTGGTGGGCGGTCTGGAAGGCGCGGGTGACGGACTCGCCGACCCGGCCCATGGCCTGCGAGTCGGAGGAGAACATGCTGATCACGCCGAGGTCGTGCAGGACCGACTCGGCGGCGATCGTCTCGGCACGCACGCGGCTGTCGGCGAAGGAGACGTCCTCGGGAATGTCGTGGCTGAGGTGGTGGCAGACCATGACCATGTCGAGCAGTTCGTCCACCGAGTTCTTGGTGTACGGCAGCGTCGGGTTGGTGGAGGAAGGCAGTACGTTCGGCTCGCCGGCGACCCGCAGGATGTCCGGGGCGTGGCCGCCGCCCGCGCCCTCGCTGTGGAAGGTGTGGATGGTGCGGCCGTCGAACGCGGAGCGGGTGTCCTCGAAGAAGCCGCTCTCGTTGAGGCTGTCGGTGTGGATGGCCACCTGGATGTCGTACCGGTCCGCGACCTTCAGCGCGTTGTCGATCACGGCGGGGGTCGCACCCCAGTCCTCGTGGACCTTCAGGGCACAGGCGCCGGCTTCGATCTGTTCGTCGAGCACTTCCGGCAGACTGCCGTTCCCCTTGCCCATGATGCCGAGGTTGACCGGGAAGGTCTCGGCCGCCTGGAGGAAGCGGGCAATGTTGTACGGGCCGGGTGTGCAGGTGGTGCCGTTCGTGCCGTCCGAGGGACCGGTGCCACCACCGATGAGTGTGGTGATGCCGTTGGTGAGTGCCTGCTCGGCCTGTTGCGGAGCGATCAGGTGGACATGGGAGTCGATGGCGCCCGCGGTGGCGATGAGGTGCTCACCGGCGATGGCCTCGGTGCCCGGCCCGATGACCAGGTTCGGGTGGACGTTGTTCTGCGTCTGCGGGTTGCCCGACTTGCCGATACCGGCGATTAAGCCGTCCTTGATGCCGATGTCGCACTTGACGACGCCGACGACGGGGTCGATGACCACGACGTTGGTGATGACGGTGTCGAGGGCGCCCTGGGTGGAGGTGGCCTGCGGGTCGGAGGCCATGCCGTCACGCATGGTCTTGCCGCCGCCGTAGAGGACCTCGTCCCCGTACAGGCCCTCGCTGAAGTCCTTCTCGACCTCGACGACGAGGTTGGTGTCGGCGAGATGGAAGCGGTCGCCGACCGTCGGGCCGAACATGTCGGTGTACTGCTTGCGCGGCAGGATGGGCATCAGCGCGAACCCTTCTTCTTTGCCTTGGAGTCCTTGGAGTCCTTCGAACCCTTGGTGGTCCTGCTGCTCCCGGGGCCCTTCCGCGGTGCCCCGGAGTCGTCGCCGTCACCGTCCCGCGTGCCCTGGAAGCCCAGGTCGATCGCCTTGCGGACGGCCTCGACCTTGGCCGGGTGCGAGGCGAGGCTGCCATTGAGCAGCCCGCTGAACCCGACGAGCCGGCCGGTTCCGGCGTACGCGCACAGCTCCACGTCGCGCGTGCCGCCGGGCTCGATGCGTACCGAGGTGCCGGCGGGGATGTTGAGGTGCATGCCGAGCGCCTTCTGGCGGTCGAACGACAGCGCCGAGTTGACCTCGAAGAAGTGGTAGTGCGAGCCGACCTGGACCGCGCGGTCCCCAGTGTTGTGCACGGTGATTTCCACCGTGCGGCGACCGGCGTTGATCTCGATCGGTTCCTTGCCGTAGAGGTACTTCTGACGGAACGTCATGCGATGCTCCTGATGACTTGGCCCGCACCATGGACGTACGGGTGCCGACGCGGGTGCGGATGTCCGAGACCGTGGTCGTGTCCGCCGCCCGGTGGGTGGCTGTGGGAGTGGCCGTGGTTGTCGGCGGCGGTCAGTCCGGCCGCGATGCCGTCGTCGCCGTGCTCGCCCCGGTGCCGCCGGGCATCGGCCACGCGCTCGGCCAGCACCCGGGCCAGCGCCGCGGGAGCGATCAGCGGACCGGCGGATTCGACCCGTGTACCGGGCACGTCGGGCACCTCGGGCCGCGCGAATGCCGCCGGGAGCAGCACCACGTGCCGCGCGCCCAGCAGCCGGCAGCGCCGGACCCCCTCGGCGAGATCGGCGTCGCCCCCGGTGAACGCGACCTCGACCAGGTCGTGGCTGCCGTAGCGGCGGACCAGGCTCGCGACCCGGTACAGCTCGGCGTCCTCGAACGGGTCGCCGGCCGGGGCCGTGACCAGCAGCGCGGAGCTGTCCGGGGCACGGCCCGCCGCCGCGCGCAGCCAGGCGGTCAGATGCTGGGAGGTGCCGAACGGCTCGGCCAGCACGGTCGCGGCGCGTTCGGCGGCGGGCAGTGCGCGCAGTGTGCGGGCGGCGTCCGCGACGAGTTCCGGGTCGCGGCCGAGCGTCATCGGGACGACGCAGCTCTGCTCGCCCCGGCGGCTCAGCGCGGCGATGGTCCGGAACAGTGCGCGCCCGTTGGGTACGACGGTCGCCTCGGGCTCCACCAGGCGTACAGCGCCTCTCCGTACGCGGCCTCGTGGCCGCACACGGCGATCACCCGGCAGTGGTCGGACACCGGTTCAACCGCCGATGGGATCGTGGCAGGACACCAGTTTGGTGCCGTCCACGAAGGATGCTTCGATCTGGAGCAGTCCGAGCATGTCCCGTACGCCCGGCATGGTGTCGTCCTCGCCGATGACGTGACGGCCGAGTTCCATGCAGTCGGCGACGCTCTTTCCGTCGCGCGCGGCTTCCAGGATCGCCTCGCTGATCAGCGCCACGGACTCGCTGTAGTTGAGCTTGAGGCCACGCCCCTGGCGCTTGCGGGCCAGGTCGGCCACGACGTACACCAGCAGTTTGTCGATCTCGCGAGGTGCGAGGTTCATCGTCAGTACCTTCCTCTGGGATGCGGGGAGGGGCGGGGTGGGTACGGGCCGGGCGGTCAGCCGCTCCTGCGGAAGCGGGGCAGCAACGGGACGGCCGCCATGAGCACCCAGGTCACGAGGATGAACGGCCAGGTGAAGGTGTGGCCGCCGAACGGTTTGAAGAACGAGGTCAGTGAGGCGGTCAGGCCGGTGGAGGCCGCGGCGCCGAAGAGCGCGTACGTCCCGTTCCACACCGTGGCGGTGAGGAAGACCGCACCGACGGCGATGGAGACGAGCACGGCGTTGTATCCGTAGATCCCGCCGGCGATCAGTGCGGTGGGGCGCCGAGCGCCCAGGCGGCGACGATCCCGACGACGCTGCCGGCCGCCGCGTACAGCACCACTCGCACTCCGGCCAAGGCCAGGCCGACGAGCATGATGAGCCCGACGTACCACGCGTCCACCAGGAAGACCTGCGAGACATTGGTGAAGAAGGCGTGCCACAGGTCGTCCCAGGAGATCGCGGTGTCCCCGCTGGTGGTGCTGGACACGGGCTTCGGCGCTCCGTGCCAGATCCGTCCGAAGGACGGCGCCCCGAGCACCATGACGCCGGAGACCAGGCAGAACGGTGCGGTGAGCGCGGTCAGTCCGTACGGCTTGAGCAGGGTCGTCAGCGTCATGGTCAGTACGGTGCACATGATCGAGCCGATGACCGCGAGCACATAGGTCGCGGGGTGGTTCCCGAGCGAGGTGACCAGCGCGATGCCGGTGAGGCAGCCGGAGTACCCGTGGAGGCCGAGGGCGATGCCGGACCGGTCGACGCGGAGCACGTAGGCGGTCAGCGTCGAGACGACGGTGCCCAGGGTGGCGAAGAGCCCGATCCGCCAGCCCGCCGCCCACAGCCCGGCGAGGATGCACGCGCCTGTCCAGATGCACGGTTGGAGGTCCACCTGCCCGACTCCGCGGACCGAGGCCAGGAGGAAGGCGGTCGGTTGCCGGCTTTCGAGTTTCCGGACGACTGCCGGCTCGGCGATGGGCAAGGGAGCTCCAGCAGCTCGACGGAGAAGGGCCGCTCCCCTCACGGGACGAAGAGGGCGGGAATTGACCTACCGCCATCCATGCATATGCCGGGCGGCTCTTCTCGCCGTGCGGTGTTCCGCTACTCCGTTCGAGTCCGTAAGTGCGCTGTTCCGCGTGTTGCGTGCGTGCGTCCGGGACAGCCCTTGGGTTCGCCGGATGTTCCCGAGGATGCGGCTGCACCACCACACCCACCCCGATCACCATCCGGGGGCGCAGCCGGCCGTCGTGATGGCCGTCGCGGTCGGCGGCGCCGCGGGGGGCCGTGGCCCGCTACGGTGCCGAGCGGTTCTGGCCGACCGGCTGCTGGTGCTCGCCGGCGGACTGGTGGGGGCTCCGGTTCGCTATCTGCTCGGTGTGGATGCCAAATTCCGCCTCCACACCGCCTTTCCGTGGGGCACCTTCGCGGCCAACGCGGCGGCGGCGTTGCTCCTCGGCTTCCTCTCCGAGGCGGTGACCGACGGGGATCTCGGGCCCCGGGCCCAGCTGCCGCTCGCCACCGGCTTCTGCGGCGCGCTGTCGATTTGGTCGACGTTCTCGTACGAGCTACTGACCCTCACCTCGGCCCGCCGACTGGCCATGGCGGCCGGATATCTGGTGCTCACCGTCGGTGCGGGCGTCGGTCTTTCGTTCGCCGGGGCGGCCGCGGCGCATGCGGTCCTGTGAACGGCGCACACCCCGACCGGCGGAACTCCGGCCCGCGCGATGCGGGCCGGAGCTCGGGTGTTGGTGCCGGGGTGCGAAGCGGAGTCAGTCGACGCTCGGCAGGATGTGCGGCTCGGCGAGGTCGTCCTCGTAGCCGGCCAGCCGGATCGGTGCGGACCTGGCCCAGACCTCGATGTTCCGGAGCTTCTCGGGCCTGCGGGCCCGGTCTCCGTGCCGTTCGGCCGGTCGCTTCTCGTGCTTCGTCAGTTCCGGTGTCGTCACCGCGCACTCCTTTGTGTCGCGTAGCCCCGGGCGTCGCCGATGCTCCGGCCTCATTACCGGGAATCAGCCACCCGTGTGGGGCAGGGGCAAGAACGGTTCGGTCGCGGTGGCGCCGGGTACGGGGCGGGACGGCGACTTGGTTGACAAGCCTGTCCCGGGACGGTCGAGGAAGGTTTGTGGACTCCTCGATTACGTCCGTTCACATCAGGGTAACCAAACGAGCGCTTCCGTGCTCGATGGAACGTGTGCTCTAGGTCACTTTCAGCCACCGCATACGGAAAAGACCCGACCGGGATCGACTCCCGGCCGGGTCCACGGCGGCCCACCCACGCCGCCTCACCGGACGACTACCAGTTGGCCGGCGCGTAGTCCTTGAGGAAGCAGCCGTACAGATCCTCGCCGTCCTCGCCGCGCACGATCGGGTCGTAGACGCGGGCCGCGCCGTCGACCAGGTCGAGCGGGGCGTGGAAACCCTCCTCGGCGAGGCGGATCTTGTCGGGGTGCGGGCGCTCGTCGGTGATCCAGCCGGTGTCGACGGCGGTCATCAGGATGCCGTCCTTCTCGAACATCTCCTGGGCGCTGGTCCGGGTGAGCATGTTCAGGGCGGCCTTGGCCATGTTCGTGTGCGGGTGGCCCGCGCCCTTGTAGCCGCGGCTGAACACGCCCTCCATCGCGGAGACGTTGACCACGTAGGCGCGCTCGGCGGCCGTCGCCGCCATGGCCGGACGGAGCCGGCTGATCAGGATGAACGGGGCGGTGGAGTTGCAGAGCTGGACTTCCAGCAGCTCCATCGGCTCGACCTCCTCGACCGTCTGGATCCAGCTGTTGGTGTCGTGCAGGTCGGGCACCAGTCCGCCCGCGTCGATCGCCGTCCCGGCGGCGATCCGCTCCAGGGAGGCGGAGCCGGTGACCAGGGCGAGCTCGGTGACGTCCTGCGCACTCAGGCCTTCCTTGCGGGCGGCCGGCAGGGCTGCGACCCGGTCGACGGTGCCGCTGCCGAAGGTGCCGATGACCTCGGCGGAGGGCAGCGCGCCCGCCGGGAGCGGCGCGGACTCGGCGTTGACCAGCTCGCTGTACGCGTTCGCGGAGCGGCGCACCGTCTGGGCCGCGTTGTTGATCAGGATGTCCAGCGGGCCCTCGGCGGCGACCGAGTCGGCGAGCGCGACGACCTGGGCGGGGTCGCGCAGGTCGATGCCGACGATCTTCAGCCGGTGGATCCACTCGTCGCTGTCCGGCATCGCCTTGAAGCGGCGGATCGCGTCGTTGGGGAAGCGGGTGGTGATGGTGGTGTGGGCGCCGTCGCGCAGCAGCCGCAGCGCGATGTACATGCCGATCTTCGCCCGGCCGCCGGTCAGGAGCGCGCGCCGGCCGGTGAGGTCGGTCCGTGCGTCGCGGCGCGAGCGGTTCTCCTTCGCGCACTCCTGGCAGAGCTGGTGGTAGAACGCGTCCACCTCCACGTACCTGGTCTTGCAGATGTAGCAGGACCGGGGCCGCTGGAGCACACCCGCGATCTCGGCACGGGCGGACGACGAGGGCAGGACACCCTGGGTCTCGTCGTCGATCCGGTCGGCCGAGCCGGTCGCGGTGGCTTCGGTGACCGCCTTGTCGTGCGCGGTCTTGGCGGCGCGGCGCTCCTGGCGGCGGCGCTGCTTCACCGTCCGGTAGATCCCGGCCGTGGCGCGGCGCACGACGATGGCGTCGGGGTGGTCGACGTCGATGGTGTCGAGTTCGTCGAGCACGCTCAGGCAGACGGCCAGCCGCTCCGGGTCGATACCGGGACCGAACTCCTCAGTACCGGGAGCGAGCTCCGGGCTGTCCTCTGTCACCGTCATTGCCGTTCCTCTGTCATCCGTCTCTCGTGGCGCCGACCGCCGTACCTGCTCCTGCCGGGCCGAACGCCCCGATCAAGTCTGCCATGCAACGGATGCTGCTCCGTTCGCGTGACTTCGCGGCCGTTCGGCGCGGTTCCCGGGCACGGGTGGTGGACGACCGCGCCGCCCGTGCCCCGCCGCCCCCTTCACGGGTCGGTCACATATGCTTCGCTGCCATACGGCCGGGGTCGGGCCGTGTCGTGCCATACGTACAAGGGGGTGCAGAGTGGCCGGGCTCCCCGCGGGCGGTTCTCCGGCGAAACCGGTGCGCTCGGACGCCTTCCCCGCGCAGCAGGGGCCTTCCCCGCTCGGCAACGGTTCGGTGTGGGACGTCGACGCCGTGATCCTGCTGGTAGAGGACGACGCCGGTGATGCGCTCCTCGTCGAGGAAATGCTCGCGGACAGCGAGCTGGACTCCGCTCTGACCTGGTGCAAGACGCTGACGGAGGCACGCCGGTTCCTGGCCGGGAGCCGGACCCCGTGCTGCGTACTGCTCGATCTGCATCTGCCCGATGTGTTCGGTCTCGACGCCGTCACCCAGATCGTCGAGTCGGCGCCGGACGCGGCCATCGTGGTGCTGACCGGCCGGGCCGAGGCCGATACGGGCCTGTCGGCCGTCGCGACCGGGGCCCAGGACTACCTCGTCAAGGGGCGGCTCGATCCGGAGGCGCTGGGCCGCTCGGTCCGGTACGCCCTCCAGCGCAAGCAGGTCGAACGGGCCTCGGCGGCGCTCCGTGCCAACCGGCTGATGGCGCAGGAGAACGCCCGCCTCGAACGCGGTCTGCTGCCCGTGCCCCTGCTGCTCGACGACTCCTTCGAAGCGGTGGCGCGGTACGAGCCGGGCCGGGCGCACGCCCTGCTCAGCGGGGACTTCTACGACGTGGTGCAGACGTCCGACGGGACGGTGCACGCGGTGATCGGCGATGTGTCGGGGCACGGGGCGGCGGAGGCGGCGCTGGGGGTCTGTCTGCGGGTGGCGTGGCGTACGGCGGTGCTGTGCGCGACCGGCCAGCTCGAACAGGTCCGGCTGCTGGAGGAGATCCTGGTCGCCGAGCGCTCCGACCCGCATCTCTTCGCCACCGTCACCTCGCTCGCCTTCGCCCCGGACCGGCGCCAGGTGCGGGTGGTGCGGGCCGGACACCCAGGACTGCTGCTGCGCGGCGGTGCCCGGGTGAGCTGGGAGGAGCCCGAGCCCGGGATGGCGCTGGGTCTGGTGCCGGGGACGGGGCGGTGGAGCGCCTCGGAGCTGTCGCTGCCCGGGGACGGCAGGGTCGTCCTGTTCACCGACGGTCTCTTCGAGGGGCGGTCGGGCCCGGGTTCCCGGCTGGGCGAGGAGGGGCTGCTCGCCATGGCCCGTCGGCACGGGGCGCTGGCGGCCCGTGACTTCGTCGACACCCTGGTCGACGAGGCCGCGGACGCGGCGTCCCCGTACGGCGGTCTGGCTGACGACGTCGCCGTGCTCCACCTGGGCTGGGGACGGAGCGGCGCGCGATGAGCCGCCGCTCCGTGGCGCCGGACACCCGGCGCGGCCCGGCCGCGCGCCTGTCGGTCCAGCACTGGCTGCATCTGATCCTTGCCGTCTTCGTGCTGATCGTCTGTGCCGGATCGATCGTCGGCGGCCTCGTGCTGTCCCGGATATCCGACCGCACCACCGAACTGGTGGACCGTATCCAGCCCGCCCGCTCGTCGTCCTTCCAACTGCAGAACGCCTTGCTGGACCAGGAGACCGGGGTGCGCGGTTTCGCGCTCACCGGTGATGCGACCTTCCTGCGCCCCTACGAGCAGGGGATGCGGGACGAGAGCCTCCGGCTGGCCCGGGTGCAGGCGCTCGTCGGGGACGAACAGCCCTTCGCCGACGATCTCGACCGGATCGCCGAAGCCGCGCGGGAGTGGCGGGGCCAGCACGCCGAGCCGCTGGTCGCCGCGGTCCGCCGGGACGGCCCGGCCTCCGAGTCCTCGGTCCCGATCCGGCAGAGCAAGGACGAATTCGACACGCTGCGGCGGCTGTACACCACCCAGCAGGCCCATCTCGACGTGGCGCGCGACCGGGCCCGTGCCGATCTGAGCACCGCCCGCACCACCCGGGACCGGGTGTTCATCGCGCTGGTCGCGGGTTTCCTGCTGGCCGTGGTCTCGCTGAGTCTGCTGCTGCACCGGATGGTGGGACGGCCGCTGAACCGGCTGACCGCCGCCTCCGACACGGTCCGTTCGGGGGCGTTCCGCAACCGGATCGAGGTCGGCGGACCCTCGGACGTGCGCGCGGTGGCGGCGGCCGTCGAGGACATGCGCCGCCGTATCGTCGAGGAGCTCGCCGATTCCCAGGAACGCGAGAAACTGCTGGCGGAGCAGGCCCAGGAGCTGCGCCGCTCCAACGCGGAGCTGGAGCAGTTCGCCTATGCCGCCTCGCACGATCTGCAGGAGCCCCTGCGCAAGGTCGCCTCGTTCTGCCGGCTCCTGGAGAAGCGGACCGCTCCATCGCTCGACGACCGGGCCCGGCAGTACATCGACTACGCGGTGGACGGCGCGGACCGGATGCAGGTGCTGATCGACGATCTGCTCGCCTTCTCCCGCGTGGGACGGGTGCACGACAAGTGGAAGCCGGTCGGCCTCGACCGGACCCTCGACCGCGCGCTGGCCGATCTCGCGCTGGTCGTCGAGGAGTCCGGTGCCGCGGTCGTACGGGAGAGCCCGCTGCCCGAGGTGACCGGGGACGCCACGGCGCTCTCCATGGTCTGGCAGAACCTGATCGGCAACGCGGTGAAGTTCCGCCGGCCGGACGTACCGTGCCGGATCGCCGTCGGCTGCGTACGGGAGGGCGAGGACTGGCACTTCCTGGTGGCGGACAACGGCATCGGCATCCCGCCGGAGTCCGCGCAGAAGGTGTTCGTCATCTTCCAGCGCCTGCACGGCAGGGACGAGTACGAGGGAACGGGCATCGGCCTGGCCCTGTGCCGGAAGATCGTGGAGTTCCACGGGGGCCGGATCTGGCTGGAAGAGGAGGTCTCCGAAGGCACCCGCGTCCGTTTCACGCTGCCGGTCACCCCCGAAGCGCCCGCGCGCGCCGTGGCGGAACCACCCGTCACGGAGACCGCGGCCGGGCGGACCGGCCATGGCTGAGATCTGCCGGGTTCTTCCCGGAGTGGGACCGTTCGTCGCGGGTAGGCGGACGTCGAGAAGCTGTCACCGAACACCCCTGCGTCGCCCTGGCTGGAGCACATGAACGAACAGGTCACCTCGCGACCGGCCGG
Source organism: Streptomyces sp. NBC_01363 (assembly GCF_026340595.1). Lineage (GTDB taxonomy): Bacteria > Actinomycetota > Actinomycetes > Streptomycetales > Streptomycetaceae > Streptomyces. The sequence continues at coordinate 1,881,725 of NZ_JAPEPF010000002.1, read as the reverse complement.
CTGCCCCTGCCCGGACCGATCCACGGAGGTTCTGCACAGCGCCGAGGTGTTCGACGGCGAGCCCGGCTGCATCGCGCAGGCACGGGCACTGGCCGACCGCTTCCTGGTCCGGCTGGCCGCCGAATGGCTCGCGGTCTTCGGTGAGCACACCCGCAGCGATCTGCTGCTGGCGGTGAGCGAGCTGGTCACCAACGCAGACCGCTACAGCCAGGGCCCGTATCTGCTGGAGCTGGAGGGCACCGCGGAGCGCGTCAGCGTCACGGTGTACGACTCCAGCACCGCCCTGCCGCTGTTCTACTCACCCGATCCGACGCGCCCCGGCGGCCATGGCATGGAGATCGTGGTGGCGCTGTGCGACCGGCTCACCGCCGAGCGCGTGCCGGTGGGCAAGCGCATCCGGGCCGAGTTCGAACTGAGCAGCTGAGCTGTGGGGCGGGCGGGACGCCGCCCGCCCCACGACCACCGTCAGCCCAGTGCGGGCGGGGCGTCCGCGGCGGAGGTGCCCCAGGCCGACGGCTCGCTGCCGACCGTGAAGGACAGCGAGCGGGCCGAACGGATGTCGTCGGTGGTCAGGTAGGTGCGCGACCGTGCCGCGCCGTCGAGGCGGGCCGACTGGATGTACCGGTCGGTGGCCGAGGTACCGGGTGCGCTGACGGTGAACGCGCCGCGCGGGTAGTAGCGGCGGTCGAGGCTGATGTCGACGCGCTCGAAGGCGGGCGTGGACAGACCCCAGGTGTCGGTGCCCGGCTGGACCGGGAAGACGCCGATGGCGGACAGCACCATCCATGCGGACATGGTGCCGAGGTCGTCGTTGCCGGTCATGCCGGTCGGGGTGTCGGTGAACAGGGTCAGGGCCGCGTGCACCACGTCGGTGGTCTGCCACGGCCGGCCGGTGGAGAGATAGGTGTACGGGGCGATCAGGTCGGGTTCGTTCTGCGGGTTGTACTTGTCGGCGTTGTAGTACGCGTACGGGCCGTTGACCCAGACCTCACGGGCGGTCTTCGCGGGGTCGGCGAGCAGTTCGTCGTACGCGAAGAAGGAGTCGAGCCGCTGGTTGGCGGCGTCCTTCCCGCCGATCAGCGCGACCATGCCGGGCAGGTCCTGCGGGACGAGCCACTGGTACTGCCAGGACGTGCCCTCGTGGAACCCTTCGCTCCCGGCCGGGTCGGCGGGTCCGGTGAAGGTCCCGGCGGCGTCACGGGCGCGGAAGAAGCCGGTCGAAGGGTCGAAGATCTTCCGGTAGTTCCGGGCGCGTTCCGCGTACCGCTTCGCGTCGGCCTCGTGGCCGAGATCGCGGGCCATCTCGCCGAGCATCGCGTCGGACAGCGCGTACTCCAGGGTGGCGGAGGCCCCGTGGTCGTAGTCCGAGTCGCCGGGCTTGGCGTGCTGCCGGTCCTTGATGTACGGGGCGAACCCGTCCTTGAGGTACTGGACGTTGGCCTCGCGGCCGACGGGTGCGGAGTCGGCGGGCGGGACGCCGTCGGCGTTCTTCTTCAGGGCGCGGTACGCCTCTTCCTCGTGCCCCTTCAGCAGCCCCTGCTGGTAGGCGTTGGTGAGGAAGGGGGTGACCGGGTCGCCGGTCATGATGTTCGTCTCGACCGTGCCGTAGCCCCACTTGGGCAGCCAGCCGCTCTCGGCGTCGATGCGCAGGACCGAGAGCGCCATGTCCCGGGACTCGCGCGGGGCGAGGAGGGAGAGGAGCTGGGCCTGGGTGCGGTAGGTGTCCCAGAGCGACCAGTTCTGGTAGTAGGTGAATGCCCCGTCGGCGGCGACAGCGCGGTGGATCTTCTGGTCCCAGCCGGTGTAGCGGCCGTCGGCGTCACTGCCGATGTTGGGGGCGAGGAAGGACCGGTAGAGGGAGGAGTAGAAGGTGCGGCGGAGCTGGTCGTCGCCGCCCTGCGCCTTCACGCCTTCGAGCCGCTTCTCCCAGGCCTGTTGAGCGGCGTGCTCGACGCGGTCGAAGCTGCGGCCGCCCTCGGCATGGAGGTTGAGCGCGGCACCCTTCGCGTCGACGTAGCTCAGGGCGGTAGTGGCCTCGACGGTGCGGTCCTTCGTGGTGTCGAAGCGCAGCCAGGCTCCGTTGCGGGCGCCGGTGGCCGAGGACTCCCTGGAGCCTTCGGTGACGGTGTCGCCGTTCCAGGTGCCGGAGGTGGTGAACGGCCGGTCGAAGCGGGTGATCGTGTAGAGCGTGTACGGCTTGGTGTCCTGGCAGAATCCGCTGCCGGTGATCGCGGTCCGTACCGTGCGGTTGTCGAGGATCTCCACCTCGGACGAGAGCGTCCGGTGCAGCGACTGGCCCGCGTTGAGCAGGACGTTGGCCTTGTCGGTGGCGGGGAAGGTGTAGCGCTGCACACCGGTGCGCCGGCTCGCGGTGAGTTCGGCGTCGATCCCGGTCTTCAGCCCGACCTTGTAGTAGCCGGGGCTCGCCTTCTCGTCGTCGTGGCTGAACGCCGCCGCGTACTTGGCGTAGTCGGTCTGTGTGACGTCGCCGGTGGTGGGCAGGGCCGGCAGATCTCCGCCGAGCCCGCAGCCGACACCGGAGAGATGGACGGTGGAGAAGCCGCGGATGTGGTTCTCGCCGTAGTCGTAGCCGGTGTTGTGGCCGGTGTCCGGGGAGAACTGCACCATGCCGAACGGCACGGAGGCACCGGGGTAGGTGTTGCCCTCGTTCTGGGTGCCGATGAACGGGTTGACCAGGTCGGTCAGTAGTTCATCGGTACGGGGCGCGGCCTGGGCCGTGGCCCCGGTGGTGAGGAAACCGCCGAGGAGCGCGACGGCGGCGAGTGCGGCCGCCGGACCGCGAAGTCGCGGCCGTGGGGTCCGGTGCATGGGGTACTCCTCCTTGGACAACGTTGTCAGAGCGCGATCATTCTTGGTTCCCCGGTGAGGCGCGTCAAGGGTTCGGACACGAACGCCGCGGTCCGCCCCGGGGCGGACGGGACGGGCCGCTGCGGTGTGACGGGTCAGGCGGCGGGACACCCCGCCACGACCGGCTGCGACGCATCGCGGACGAGTGCGTCCCGCGCCGCCCGGATCCGTTCGACGTCGGGCTTCACGATCCGGCGGTCGTAGGTGAGGAGCCCGTTCAACTCCCCCTCGACGTCCGAGATCTGGGTGTAGACGGCGCCGTTGCTTCCCTTGCAGGCAAGCTTGCGCACCTCGTCGAGCCTGGCCAGGTAGTCGGGCACGTCGTCCGTCGGGCCGCGGCAGCGCGGGGCTCGGGCAGCCGTGCGCGTCGGCGATGTCGCCGTTGCCGCCGTCCACCGCGCCGCAGCGGTTGAGCCCGCTCATGTTGTTCACCAGCCGGGTCGGGTCCCAGGACTTGGCCCGGTCCGCGATGCGGGCCTGGTCGTACTGACTCCAGCCCTCGTTGAAGGTGACCCACATGACGACGGACGGGTGACCGGAGTGTTCGTCGATCCCTGGGTCCGGCCGGGCTTCGGCGCATCGGTGATGTCGGCGCCGAAATGCAGGCCTGGTGCCCGGAGGGCGGGGGTGTGTCAGGCGCTCTCGAAGACGCAGTCACCGCACAGGCCGCCGTCCGCTGCGCGGTAGTACAGACAGCAGCTGCGCCGGCGGAACGCCGCGTCGTGCGGGGCGCCGGTGTTCCGGAGGTCGGGGTGGTCGAAGAGTTCGGCGGACAGTGCGCGGGCCCGCGCGGCCACGTCGGGGCGGCGGTGCGTACGTGCCCAGGCGAGGAGTTGGCGCAGGGCTCCGGCCAGTGCGGACCCCGCGTTGCCCCACAGCAGCCGGTCGGACAGCGGGCCGTCCCGGTGGATCGCCCCGGCAAGGGGCACGAGGTGGCCGTACTGGACGACTTCCCGGATCCGGCAGGCGGTGCCCGGCAGCGATTCGGCACCGTCGAGCCACAGATCGTCGGGGGCCGGGTGCTGCGGGTCCCAGTGGAGGGCGCCGGGCGGAAGACCGGGAAAGCGGCCGGTCAGTGCCGCCGGTCCGAGTGCGACCGACCAGAGACGGGAGGCCAGTCCCAAGTGCGCGACGGAGGCGGCCACTCTGCGCTCGGAGGTGCCCAACCGGGCGGCGACGGTGTCGATACGGGCCGTGAGCGGGGCCGACTCCCCCGCGTACAACCGCGCCAGCGGGCGGTGCGCCCCGTCGGGCGGCGCGGTGGTGCGCAGCGCGAAGAATCCGCCCACCGAGGCCGTAGCGGACTCGTCCATCGCATGTGCTCCTTCCCGGCATCCGGCCGTCGGCCCCGACTGCACGGGCACTCCGGCATGCCCCGGCCCGCGGTCCACCGTAACCCCCCGGGGTGAGAGCTCTTGAGTCCTGCGGAGGGAGGACTACCGTCCGGAGGAGGACAGCGGGACTACGGCCGTACTACCAAAGCAGTACGCCGAATCGCCGCCTCAAGGACGACGACGCAGCCGCGTCGAAGGGACATCGTGGTGTACATGAGTTCCCTTGCGCTGTCCGTGCTGCTGTCACTGGTCTCCGCGGTCGCGTACGCGGCCGGGGCGATCGTCCAGGAGCGCGTGGCGACGACCGGCGACGGCAGCTCGCTCGCACCGCTGCGCAACCGTGTGTGGTGGGCCGCCGTGGCGCTGAACGGCGGGGGCGCGGTGCTCCATGTCGTGGCGTTGGCCTTCGGTCCGCTCAGTCTCGTCCAGCCGCTCGGCGCGCTGACCATCGTCTTCGCCCTGCCGATGGCGGCGCTCTTCGTGCGCCGGCGGGCCGGGGCCACCGCATGGCGGGGCGCGATCATGGCCACCGTCGGTCTGGCGGGTCTGCTGGCGCTCACGGGGAGCGCCGAGTCCCACTCCCTGAACGGCTCGGATCAGCTGGTGGTCGCCGGTGTGGCGCTCGGTGCGGTCGCGCTGCTCGCCCTGATCTCCACGGGCGTGCGCCGGCCGGTGGTACGGAGCGTGATCCTGGCCGGGGCGGCGGGCATCGCGTTCGGCATCGCCTCGGTGTTCGTGAAGACGGTGGCGGTGGGGTGGGCCTCCGGCGCGCTGGCGGCAGAGCTGCCGGCGCTGCTGGCGATCGCCGGTTTCGCGGCCGCCGGGCTGCTGCTCTCCCAGGCCGCGTACCGGGGTGCCGGACTGACCGCGCCGCTGGCGACGGTGACCGTGGTGAACCCGGTGATAGCCGCGATCGTCGGCATCACGATGTTCGGCGAACAGTTCCGGCACGGCACGGCCGGGACGATGCTCGCGCTGGCCTGCGCAGTGGTCGCCGCGGGCGGTCTGATACTGCTCACTACGGAGCGCCTGGGCGCGGAGCACCGCGCCGCGCAGGCAGCGGGCAGCGGGCTGCCGGGTGCTCCGGTGGGCGGGACGGACGCCGAGGGCGAGGAGAGCGAGGGCGCGGAACCCGGTACCGGGGGCGCCGCCGAGCCTGCTCGGGCACCCGGGGTCGCCGGGCTTCCCGGCCCCGTCCTGTCGGTGCCCGCCGCCTCGGCGGCCACCCCTTCGGTGCCCGCGGCCCCGATGCCTGCCGGGGCCGTCGAAGTGGTCCCCGGAACGTCCTCCGCGGCGCGTCCGCTGCCCGTGCTCATGCCGCTGGAGCGCCTGGGCCGGGTGGCGTTCGGGCCGGGCCCGTCGTCCTCCAGCGGCACGGAGCGGCGGGGCCGCCCGTCCGCGGGGCCCGCCGATCCCGATGACGCGGCCGAACGCCAGGGAGCGGTTCAGACGCTGACGCCGCCCGCCCTGAGGTAGGCCAGCGGGTCGACGTCCGATCCGTAGCCGGGGCCGGTACGGATCTCGAAGTGCAGGTGCGGGCCCGTGACGTTCCCGGTGGCGCCCGAGCGCGCGATCCGCTGGCCCGCGGAGACATGCCGGCCCTCACGCACGTGCAGGGCGGACAGATGCGCGTACTGGCTGTACTTGCCGTCGCTGTGCCGGATGACGACCTGGTAGCCGTACGCCCCGCCCCAGCCCGCCGAGACGACCGTGCCGGAGGCCACCGCCCTGATCGACGTGCCGGTCGGGACGGGGAAGTCGACCCCGGTGTGATAGCCGCTGGCCCAGGAACCGGCCTGGTGGTACGGGGTGCCGATGCCGGCCGCCACGGGTGCGACGAGACCGGAGTGCTTCTCCGTCCGCTCCTTCGGCCGGTGGCTCTCGGTCTTCTTGGGGTGCGGCTTCGGCTTCGCGGTGTCGTGGTGGGGCTTCGCCGCCTGGTGCTGCGCCGCGGCCGGTCGTTGCTTCGGTTCGGCGGCCTCCCGGGGCTTCGGTTCGGCCTTCGGCTTCGGCTTCGCCTGCGCGGGCGTGCCCGTGCGGGGCGCCGTCCTCGGCGACCGGGCCGTGTCCAGGCTCAGGCGCTGCCCGGGAAGGATGAGGTCGGGGTCGTCCCCCACGACCTCACGGTTCTGTGCGTAGAGGTGCTGCCAGCCGCCCCGGAGGCGCTCGGTCGCCGCGATCGCGGAGAGCGAGTCGCCGCGTGCCACGGTGTACGACTCACGCTTGCCGGGCACGGTGGTCGGGGTGGCAGGGGTGGACGTCCGCTTCGTCGTCGGCTTGCCGGAGGCGGTCTTGCCAGGGGCCTGCACGTGGCTGGTCCGCTGCGACTGCGGGGCGATGTCGCCGGCGCCCCCGCCGCTGGTCAGCCCCGCCCTCGTCGAGCAGCCCGGCCACGCGCCCGGCCCCTGCGCGTCGAGCACCTTCTCGGCGATGGAGATCTGCTCGTCCCTGGTGGCCAGGTCGGCGCGCGGGGCGTAGACCGTGCCTCCGTAGGCCGCCCAGGTCGACCGGGTGAACTGCAGCCCACCGAAGTAGCCGTTGCCGCTGTTGATGTGCCAGTTTCCGGTGGACTCGCAGGCGGCGACCTTCTCCCAGACATCCGCTGACGCGGCGCCCGCCGAGGCCGCTGCGATGAGCGGGAGCGCAATTCCCGCACCGCCCGCGGTGACCGTGAGCGAGGCACGGTTGATCCGGCTGGGCTGATATCTGCGGTGCCGTCCGTTCGCGGCCATGACTTGGCTCCCCCACTGGCAGTAGGACACGTCGCAAGCGCCCAACTTATGTGCAGGCAAAGGCCGATGACAAGAGAGCGGCCGGGCCCGCCCGTCCCGGCCGGCCCGGCGGCCCCGCCCCGTCCGACGTCCGGCGGCTACGGTACGGGCGCGCCCGTCCGGGTGGCCGAGCGGCGCCGGGCCGCCGCGTCCACGAGAGCGGTCATGACCCGGATGTCGTCACCCATTTCGGGGTGCCACTGGACCCCCAGCACCAGGCTCTCGTGGTACGTGAGTTCCACGGCCTCCACGGTGCCGTCGGACGCGTGCGCGCTGGCCGTGAGGCCGGAGCCCAGGCGGTCCACGGCCTGGTGGTGGTAGGTGGGCACGAGGCCCGGCCCGGAGACGGCCGCCGCGTACACCGTGCCCGGAACGGGAGTGACGGTGTGTTCGCCGAAGACGCCGGTGCCTCCGGTGTGGCCGTCCAGGTGCTGGTGCAGGGTGCCACCGAGAGCGACGTTGAGCAGTTGCATGCCCCGGCAGATGCCCAGCAGCGGGACGTGTCGGTCGATCGCCGCCTCGATCAGGGCGAGTTCCCACGCGTCGCGGGCGCGCGCGGGCGCACCGGTGCGCGGATCGGGCGACTCGCCGTAGCGTGCCGGTTCGACGTCGGCGCCGCCCGCGATCACCACACCGTCCAGCGCCGCCACGGCCTCCCGGGCCGCGTCGGCGGTGTCGTCCGGCGGCAGCATCACCGCCAGGCCGCCGGCCGCCCGCACCAGGCGCGGGTAGGAGGCGGGCAACAGGGCGGCCGGCATTTCCCACACGCCCCACCGGGCCGGTTCCTGGTAGGTGCTGATGCCGATGACGGGCCGGGTCATGGCCCCCTCCTCCGGTTCGTTCGCTGCTCGGTCGTGGTGCGGCCCCTGTCGCGTACGGGTGCGGCAGGGACGGGTGTACGTACAACGCCCGTACGTCGCGGTCCCGTTCAGTCCCGCGACAGTTCGGCCTCGGCCGCCGCCAGAGCGGCGAACTCCTCCTCCGGGGCGCTCGCGACGAGGCGGTGACGGCTGTAGAAGGCGAAGTAGGCCAGCGCCACCACGTACACGCTGAGAGCGATGAACGCCGCGTCGCGGTCCACCAGGAAGGTCGCCACCAGTGCCGAGCATGCCAGTACGAATGCCACGGACGAGGTGAGCGCGCCGCCGGGCGTGCGGTAGGGACGTTCGAGGTGCGGTTCGCGGCGGCGCAGCACGATGTGGGAGAGCGCCATCAGCGCGTAGCTGATGGTGGCGCCGAAGACGGCGACGTTCAGCATCCGGCCGCCGTTGCCGATCCAGGCGGCCAGCGCGAAGCCGATCGCACCGGGAATCAGCAGGCCGAGGTAGGGGGACTTGCGGCGGTTGGTCAGCGAGAGGAAGCGCGGCAGGTAGCCGGCCCGGGAGAGTGCGAACAGCTGGCGGGATCCGGCGAAGATCAGCGAGAAGAACGAGGCCACCAGGCCTGCCAGGCCCGCGTAGTTGACGAAGCGGCTCAGGCCGGTGGGACCGCCCTTGCCCTCCAGTGCGACCACGAGGGGGTTGCCCGCTTCCTGGATGGCCCTCGCGCCCTGGGCGCCGGTGGCGGAGAGGAAGGTGAGCACCGCCAGCCCCACCAGCACGGTCAGCGAAATGGCGAGTGCCCTCGGCATCGACCTGACCGGGTCCTTGGCCTCCTCGGCGGCGAGCGGCACGCCTTCGACGCCCAGGAAGAACCACATGCCGAAGGGGAAGGCGGCCCAGATGCCGAGCAGTCCGAAGGGCAGCCAGGACGAGGAGCCGAACGCGCCGGTGTCCACCGGGATGTCGTCGAGACGGGCCGCATCGAAGTCGGTGAACGCGCCGATGGCGAAGACGAGCAGAGCGGCCACGGCGACGGCGGTCACGATCAGGCTGAACCGCAGCGCCTCGCCGACGCCCCAGAGGTGGATGCCGATGAAGACGGCGAAGCAGGCGAGGTATACGGGCCAGCCGGAGGTGAGCCCGAACAGGCCGAGGGATTCGACGTAGTCACCGATGAACAGCGAGATGGCGGCGGGGGCGAGGATGTACTCGATGAGGATGGCCGTACCGGTCAGGAAGCCGCCCCAGGTGCCGAGGGCGCGGCGCGCGAAGCCGTAGCCGCCGCCGGCGGTGGGCAGGATGGCGGAGAGTTCCGCCAGCGCGAAGACCAGGCACGCGTACATCAGCCCCATCAGCACGGTGGCCGCGGCGAGTCCTCCGAAGCCGCCCTTGGACAGGCCGATGTTCCAGCCGGAGTAGTCGCCGGAGACGACGTACGCGACGCCGAGTCCGGTCAGCAGGAGCCAGCCCGCGCTGCCCCGGCGCAGGGTGCGACGGTGCAGGTACTCGTCCGTACCGGTGACCGCGCCGGCCGTGCCGCCGGGTGGGCTGGTGGAGGTGTCGGTTCCCTGGGCCATGGGGCGCTCCAGATGTGGGTCGACGGCGCTGCGTCGAGGCGTGGGAGGCGAAGAGGGCCTTCATCAAAGGTTCACCGGCACACCTTTGTGGAACGCCAGGGGAAACACAAGAGGCACGCGTTAAACAGTGGTTACGGATGTGCGCCGCGCCTGTGACATGTACGCCGGGCACTTCACCGAAGTCGATTCGCCGCCATCGAGCGGTCCCTCTTCCCAAGCAATGGTCACCTGCCATACCTTATGGATCTCGGTGCACCCAAGGAGGAATCCCGTGGCAGACCGCACACCCCCGCTCGCCGTCGAGGAGCTGCGCTCACTCGTCGCGAGCGGGTCCATCGACACCGTCGTCCTGGCCTTTCCCGATATGCAGGGCCGGCTCCAGGGCAAGCGGTTCGCCGCCGGGTTCTTCCTCGACGAGGTTCTGGAGCACGGTACCGAGGGCTGCAACTACCTGCTGGCCGTGGACACCGACATGAACACCGTCGACGGCTACGCGATGTCCTCCTGGGAGCGCGGCTACGGCGACTTCGCCATGCTCCCGGACCTCGCCACCCTGCGCCTGCTGCCCTGGCACGAGGGCACCGCGCTGCTCGTCGCGGATCTCGCCTGGAACGACGGCAGCCCGGTCGTGGCCGCACCGCGCCAGGTCCTGCGCCGGCAGCTGGACCGGCTGGCCGGCCTCGGCTACCGGGCCCAGGTGGGCACGGAGCTGGAGTTCATCGTCTTCAAGGACAGCTACGAAGAGGCCTGGGACCGCGACTACCGCGGACTGACCCCGGCCAATCAGTACAACATCGACTACTCCATCCTCGGCACCGGCCGCGTCGAGCCGCTCCTGCGCCGTATCCGCAACGAGATGCAGGCGGCCGGGCTGACCGTCGAGTCGGCCAAGGGCGAGTGCAATCTCGGCCAGCACGAGATCGCGTTCCGCTACGACGAGGCGCTGGTCACCTGCGACCAGCACGCCGTCTACAAGACGGGCGCCAAGGAGATCGCCGCGCAGGAGGGCGTCTCGCTCACCTTCATGGCCAAGTACGACGAGCGCGAAGGCAACTCCTGTCACATCCACCTCTCGCTCACCGACGACAACGGTGACAACGCGATGGCGGGTGACGGCCCGGACGGCATGTCGGACCTGATGCGGCACTTCCTCGCCGGACAGCTCGCCGCCCTGCGCGACTTCTCCCTGTTGTACGCGCCGAACATCAACTCCTACAAGCGGTTCCAGCCCGGCTCCTTCGCGCCGACCGCCGTCGCCTGGGGGCACGACAACCGCACCTGCTCGCTGCGCGTGGTCGGCCACGGCCGCTCCCGGCGCTTCGAGAACCGGCTGCCCGGCGGCGACGTCAATCCGTATCTCGCCACCGCCGGACTGGTCGCCGCGGGGCTGTACGGCGTGGAGCACGAGCTGGCTCTGCCCGAGGCCTGCACGGGCAACGCCTATACCTCCGAGTACGAGCAGGTGCCGACCACCCTGCGCGAGGCCGCCGACCTGTGGGAGGCGAGCCCCATCGCCAAGGAGGCGTTCGGCGAGGAGGTCGTCGCGCACTACCTGAACATGGCGCGTGTCGAACTCGCCGCCTACGACGCCGCCGTGACCGACTGGGAGCTGCGACGCTCCTTCGAGCGCCTGTGACCTCCGTCCCGTCCCTCACTCCCGATCGAGGCCCGTACGTGTCCCACCAGCCCGCACCACACAGCCTGGACGTCCTGAACCCGGCCACCGCCGAGGTCATCGCCACCGTCCCGGCCGCCACCGCCGCCGACATCGACGCGGCCGTCGCCCGCGCCGCCACCGCCCAGCGCGTCTGGGCCGCGGCGGCACCCGCCGACCGCGCCCGGCTGCTCCGCCGGTTCGCCGCCACCGTCGACGAACACATCGAGGAACTGGCCCTGCTGGAGGTCCGCGAGGCCGGTCACACCATCGGCAACGCCCGCTGGGAGGCGGGCAATGTGCGCGACCTCCTCGATTACTGCGCGGGCGGTGTCGAACGCCTGCTGGGCCGCCAGATCCCGGTCGCCGGCGGCATCGACTTCACCGTCCTGGAACCCCTCGGTGTCATCGGTGTCATCGCCCCCTGGAACTTCCCGATGCCGATCGCCGCCTGGGGGGCGGCTCCGGCGCTCGCCGCAGGCAACGCCGTCCTGCTCAAGCCCGCCGAGACCACACCGCTGACCGCGCTGCGCCTGGCGGAACTGGCCCTGGAGGCCGGGCTGCCCAGCGGACTGTTCCAGGTGCTGCCGGGCGAGGGGCCGGTGGCCGGCAGTGCCCTGGTGGAGCACCCCGGCGTGGCCAAGATCGCCTTCACCGGCTCCACCCGGACCGGCAAGCACATCATGACCCGCTGCGCCGAACGCGTGAAGCGCCTCACCCTGGAACTCGGCGGCAAGAGCCCGAACGTGGTCTTCGCCGACGCCGACCTGGAGGCCGCGGCGGCCGCTGCCCCGATGTCCTTCCTGGACAACGCCGGCCAGGACTGCTGCGCCCGGACCCGCATCCTGGTCGAGCGCCCGGCCTACGACCGCTTCCTCGACCTGCTGGCACCGGCCGTCGCCGCCGTGGTGGTCGGCGACCCGTCGGACGAGAAGACCCAGATGGGTCCGCTGATCTCGGCCGTCCAGCGGGAGCGCGTGAGCGCGTTCGTGGACGACCTGCCCGACGGCGTACGGACGATCCTCGGCTCGGCGCCGGACGGCCCCGGGTTCTGGTACCCGCCGACCGTCCTCGCCGGGGTGTCGCCGGACGCCCCGGTGGCCGTCGACGAGGTCTTCGGCCCGGTCGCCGTGGTGCTGCCCTTCGACGACGAGGCGGACGCCGTACGGCTGGCGAACGCGACCGACTACGGTCTGGCCGGATCGATCTGGACGCGTGACGTGGCCCGTGCCCTGCGGGTCGGCCAGGGCCTGCGGGCCGGAAACCTCTCGGTCAACTCGCACTCCAGCGTCCGCTACGCCACACCCTTCGGCGGCTACAAACAGTCCGGACTGGGCCGCGAACTCGGCCCCGACGCACTCGCCGCCTTCACCGAAACCAAGAACATCTTCATCAGCACGGAGGCCTGAGCACCATGACCGACACCACCGCTGTCTGCCGCCGCCTGGTCGGCCGCACCGCCGTAGTCACCGGAGCCGGAAGCGGCATCGGACTGGCCACCGTCCGGCGCCTGGCCGCCGAGGGCGCGCACGTCGTCTGCGCCGATGTGGACGAGGCGAGCGGCAAGGCCGCCGCCGAGGAGGTCGACGGCCTCTTCGTACGTACCGACGTCACGGACGCCGAACAGGTGGAGGCCTTGTTCAAGGCCGCGTTCGACACATACGGCTCGGTCGACATCGCCTTCAACAACGCGGGGATCTCGCCGCCCGAGGACGACTCCATCCTGGAGACCGGCCTCGACGCCTGGCGCAGGGTGCAGGAGGTCAACCTCACCTCCGTCTACCTGTGCTGCAAGGCCGCCATCCCGTACATGCGCCGCCAGGGCAAGGGCTCCATCATCAACACGGCCTCGTTCGTGGCCCGGATGGGCGCCGCCACCTCGCAGATCTCCTACACCGCCTCCAAGGGCGGCGTGCTGGCCATGTCGCGCGAACTGGGCGTGCAGTTCGCACGGGAGGGCATCCGGGTCAACGCGCTGTGCCCGGGACCGGTCAACACCCCGCTGCTCCAGGAGCTGTTCGCCAAGGATCCGGAGCGGGCCGCGCGCAGGCTGGTGCACATCCCGGTCGGCCGGTTCGCCGAGCCCACCGAGATGGCCGCCGCCGTGGCCTTCCTGGCCAGCGACGACTCCTCCTTCGTCAACGCCACCGACTTCCTGGTGGACGGCGGGCTCACCGGCGCCTACGTCACACCGCTCTAGACCGTGTGCGGACGTGGGGCGGGGCGCCCGGCCGCCCCGTCCCACGTCCGCGACGACCGCCCACACCACACGAGTGTGCTCAGCGTGCCCGTACTCCGTGCCGCACCCAGCGCTCCGCCGCCCGGCTCACCGTCACCGCACTCGCGCTGGCGGCGGCACTGACCACCGTCACCGCGCCCGCTCGGGCCCACGACCGCCCCACGCCGTTGGGCTGGTCGAAGACGGTGCGCCCGCCGCCGGGGGTGATCCCGGACCGGTCCGAGAAGCCGCGTACGCCCTTGAGCCTGCCGAAGTAGTGGTCGAAGCTGCGGTTCTCCTGCATCAGCACCACCACGTGCCGGACGTCCTTGATGGTGCCGGTCGCGGTGGCCCCGCCGCCGTTTTCGTCCGGACCGCCGCGCCCGCGCCGAGCGCCACAAAACCCAGATCCAAAGGTGCCATAGGGGATGTTTACGGGACGAGAGTCATCGACCTCCCTCCGGGGTCACCCCTGTGCCCCCCGGAGTGTCCGGCCGAGCAGCACCGCCCGCAGCCGCTCGGCGAACGCTTCGGGGTCCTCGGCGCAACCGGTGTGCCCACCCGGGAACTCCACGAGCCTGCCGCCCACTTCGTCCGCCAGCCGGGCGCCCGGAATCGCCGTGAGCAGGGTGCGGGAGTCCCGTCCGACACCGATGACCAGTTGCTCCGCGCCGCGACGCAGGGCCGCCAGGTCCGGTACGTGGCCGCTGAACGAACACAGCACATGCTCCAGGAACACCGGAAGGTTGGCCCGCATCCGCCGGAACGCCTCGGCCTCCCGCACGGACGGTTCGGGCGCCGCCCGGCGCCCGCCCCCGGCCGGCGGCCCCGCATCCGGGTCCGTCAGGCCCTCGGTCATCGTGGCCAGTGCCGCGGCCACCCCGTCCCGGCGGAAGGATTCGCGCACCGCGGCGAAGAGCTTCCGCCCCCGGTCCGGATCGGGCATCAGCGCCACCAACGGCGGTTCGTGCGCGACCACTCGGTGCAACCGCTCGGGGTGGCGGGCGAGCAGGTCCAGGGCGACGATCGCGCTCGAACTGGAGCCGAAGACGGCCACCGGTCCGCCGTCCGGCGACAGCAGCTCGATCAGCCGGTGGGCGTCCTCGCTCTGCACCGCCACCTGCTGGTCCGCCGCCGCGCCGTCGAGCAGGCTGCGCGAGTAACCGCGCGGGTCGAAGGCCGCGACGGTCCAGCTGTCGGCCAGCCGCTCCGCCATCCGGTCGTAGAGCCCCGCGTCGGCGCTCCCGCCCGGCAACATCAGCAGCAGCGGGCCTTGGCCGCGCACCTCGTAGTACAGCGTCGCCCCGGGCACCTTCAGATGTCCGGTGCGCTCCGGCACCGTGCGGTCAGCCATGACCGGTCTCCCTCTCGCCCGTCGCGGACGGCCAGTGCTCCAACAGGAAGTGCAGGGCCTCGACGGACCGCTCCCAGGACGTCTGCACGTCGCGGGGCGCGCCGAAGCCTCCGCTCGCCTCCAGGGCGCAGTAGCCGTGGAAGGTGCTGCGCAGCAGCCGCACCGCGTCCGTGAGATCGGGCTCGGCCAGGCCGTAGGCCCGCAGCATCGCGCCCGTGGTCTCGATGGTGCGGTGGTACGCGGACGACTGGGCGACGATGTCGGGGTCGACCCGCATCTGCGTCGCCTCGTACCGTCCGGGCCGCTCCAGCGCGAAGGCCCGGTAGGCATCGGCGAACGCGACCAGGGCGTCCCTCCCGGCCCGGCCCGTCACGGCGGCGCCGATCCGGTCGATGAACTCCCCGGCGGCCAGCAGCGCGACCCGGGTCCGCAGGTCGTGCAGATTCCTGACGTGCGAATACAGGCTGGCGTCCTTGACCCCGAAGCCGCGGGCCAGCGCGGAGATCGTGACCTTGTCGAAGCCGATGGAGTCGGCCAGATCGGCCGCCGCCGCCACCACGCGTTCGGTCGTGAGACCCGCGCGAACCATCCGCCACCTCCGTCGAAGCATGCCTAGGCACCCTAGGCATTTTCCTAATATACACAGGCGAGTCCATCCGGGCGATGCCGAACAGGCCGTTCCCGCACCCCGTATCCATACTGAAGATCCCGGCATTGCTGAAGATCCAGGCATCCCCGAAACAGATTGCAGAGCACACAGATGAGCGGCACTGCACAGATCGGCGTCACAGGGCTCGCGGTCATGGGCCGCAACCTCGCGCGCAACTTCGCCCGCAACGGATTCACGGTCGCGGTGCACAACCGGACCACCGCCAGGACGGACGCCCTGGTCGAGGAGTTCGGCGACGAGGGCTCCTTCGTCCCCGCGCACACTCCGGAGGAGTTCGTCGCGGCGCTGGAACGTCCGCGCAGACTCGTCATCATGGTGAAGGCGGGTGATCCCACCGATGCCGTGATCCAGGAGTTCGCCCCACTCCTCGAAGAGGGCGATGTCATCATCGACGGCGGCAACGCGCACTTCGAGGACACCCGTCGGCGGGAGAAGGACCTGCGCGGGTGCGGGATCCACTTCGTCGGCGTCGGCATCTCGGGCGGCGAGGAAGGCGCGCTGAACGGGCCGAGCATCATGCCGGGCGGGTCGGCCGAGTCGTACGAATCACTGGGGCCGCTGCTGGAGAAGATCGCCGCCAAGGCGAAGGACGGCACCCCGTGCACCACGCATATCGGTCCCGACGGGGCCGGGCACTTCGTGAAGATGGTCCACAACGGCATCGAGTACGCGGACATGCAGCTGATCGCGGAGGCGTACGACCTGTTGCGTGCCGTGGCGGGCTACTCCCCCGCGAAGATCGCCGAGACGTTCCGCAGCTGGAACACCGGCCGCCTCGACTCGTATCTGATCGAGATCACGGCGGAGGTCCTCGCCCACACCGACGCGGCCACCGGGAAACCCTTCGTCGACATCGTGCAGGACCGGGCCGAGCAGAAGGGCACGGGCCGCTGGACGGTGCAGATCGCGCTGGATCTGGGGGTGCCCGTCTCGGGTATCGCGGAGGCCGTCTTCGCCCGTTCGCTGTCCGGGCACGCGGATCTGCGCGAGGCCGCGCGGGACCTGCCGGGCCCGTCGGCGTCCCCGCTCGACGAGGAGGCCGCCGCGGCCTTCGCCGACCGGGTGGAGCAGGCGCTGTACGCGTCCAAGATCGTCTCGTACACGCAGGGATTCCACCAGATCCGGGCGGGCAGCGAGGCGTACGACTGGAACATCGACCTCGGCGCGGTGGCGTCGATCTGGCGGGCCGGATGCATCATCCGGGCCGCGTTCCTGGACCGGATCCGGGCCGCCTACGACGCCCGTCCGGACCTGCCGAGCCTGCTGTCCGACCAGCAGTTCGCCGAGGAGATCGGCGCGGCTCAGGACGACTGGCGGGCAGTGGTCGCCGAGGCGGTGCGGCAGGGAGTGCCGACACCGGGATTCGCCGCCGCGCTCGCGTACTACGACGGCCTGCGCGCCGACCGGCTGCCCGCGGCGCTCACCCAGGGCCAGCGCGACTTCTTCGGCGCGCACACCTACCGCCGCACCGACCGCGAGGGCTCCTTCCACACCCTCTGGGGCGGCGACCGTACGGAGGTCGTCGCGGGCTGACACGGGGAGGCCGGTGCGCTCGCCCGTCCTCGGCGGGCCGGGCGCGGTACCGCCGTCGTAGTCGCCCGGCCGGATGACCCGGGGTGCGGCAGCGTCCTGTCTGTGCGTAAGTAGCAGCAAGCCCCTTCTTGTTGCCCCGCCGCGAGCCTGTCGCCGCAGCCCGCCATTGCCGCCCCAGGGAGCCCACGCATGCCCGACGCCACCCCGGAACCCGACGCAGCCGGGCCGGACACCTCCCCGGAGCCGACCGCGGTCCAGCCTGTCGTCGCGCCGCTGACCAGCGCCGCACTGATCCTGGTCGCCACGATCGAGCCCGGCTGCGAGCCCGCCGTACGCGAGGTGCTGCCGGATCTGGCGGCCTTCGCCCGCTCCATCGGATTCCGGTACCCCGAGACCGGCCTGGTCTGTGTGACCGGCTTCGGTTCCGGGGCCTGGGACCGGCTGTTCGCCGGGCCGCGGCCCGCCCGGCTCCACCCGTTCCAGGAATTGCACGGCGCCCGGCACCACGCTCCCGCCACCCCGGGGGATCTGCTGTTCCACATCCGGGCCGAGCGGATGGACGTGTGTTTCGCATGGGCGACCCGCCTGCTCGACCGGCTCGGCAGTGCGGTGACGGTCGTCGACGAGACGCAGGGGTTCCGTTACTTCGACCACCGGGATCTGCTCGGATTCGTCGACGGCACGGAGAACCCCGTGGGGGCGGACGCGCGGTCGGCGGCCCTGGTCGGTGCCGAGGATCCCCCGTTCGCGGGCGGCAGTTACGTCATCGTCCAGAAGTATCTGCACGACCTCGCATCCTGGAACGCGCTGAGCACCGGGGAGCAGGAGCGGGTCATCGGCCGCACCAAGCTCGACGACATCGAGTTCGCCGACGACGTCAAGCCCGCCGACTCGCACATCGCCCTCAACACGATCACCGACCCGGACGGCACGGAGCGCGACATCCTGCGCGCCAACATGCCGTTCGGCAGCTTCGGACAGGGCGAATTCGGCACGTACTTCATCGGTTACGCCGCCGATCCGGAGGTGACCGAGCAGATGCTCCGCAACATGTTCCTCGGCAGTCCGCCCGCCACGCACGACCGCATTCTCGACTTCTCGACCGCGGTCACCGGCACGCTCTTCTACGCCCCCAGCGCCGACTTCCTCGACGCCCCGCCGCCCTCGCCCTCATCGGCCGGGACCGACGCCCTGCCGGAGCCCGCGTCCGCGCCGGTGACGGCCGCGGCCCCGGCCCGTCCGGCCGACGGTTCGCTGCACATCGGCAGCCTGCAAGAAAGCGCCCAGTGATGAACAATCTCCACCGCGAACTCGCCCCTGTCACGGAAGCCGCCTGGGACCAGATCGAAGAAGAGGCCCGGCGCACCTTCAGCCGCCATGTGGCGGGCCGCCGGGTCGTCGATGTCACCGACCCGGAAGGCCCCGGACTGGCGGCCATCGGCGACGGTCATCTGCGCGACATCGATCCGCCCGCCCCGGACGTCATCGCCCGCGCCCGCACATCGGTGCCGGTCATCGAGTGGCGGGTGCCGTTCACGGTGACCCGGTCGGCCGTGGACGACGTCGAGCGCGGCTCGGACGACAGCGACTGGCAACCCGTCAAGGACGCCGCCCGCACCTGTGCGTTCGCGGAGGACATGGCGATCATCGACGGGTACGCCTCGGCCGGGATCACCGGGCTACGGGACGGCTCCTCGCACTCGCCGCTGACACTGCCCGCGGATGCCCGCGACTACCCGACCACCGTCAGCCAGGCACTCACCCAGCTGCGGCTGGCCGGCGTCGACGGACCGTACCGGCTGCTGCTCGGCGCCGACGCCTTCACCGAGGCCACCGAGACCTCCGACCACGGATACCCGGTGGCCACCCATCTGGCCCGGCTGCTCGACGACCAGATCCTGTGGGCGCCCGCCGTCAGGGGCGGTGCGCTGCTGTCCACCCGTGGCGGCGACTTCGAGCTGTGCCTCGGCCAGGACCTCTCCATCGGCTATCAGGACCACGACGCGACCAGCATCCGGCTCTACTTCCATCAGGCCTTCACCTTCCGGATGCTGACGCCCGAGGCCGTGGTCCCGATCATCGCCTGAGGCGTTCGGGGCCCTACCGCCGGTGCCCGGTCGCCCTGACGTTCCATGTCAGGGTGTCGGTGGCCAGTGCGCGGACGGCGGGGTCACGGATGGCGTCCGTACGGTCGACGGCCTCGGCGGTCACCTTGTGCCCACGACCGTCCGCACGGACTCCGAGCGATGCGGGGGTGACGGAGGTACGTCCCCGGGCAAAGACCCTCTCGACGCCGTCCACGTACCAGCGCAGATCCGTCCTGGCGAGGCCGGTGGCAGCGCCCGGCCGATGAGTGCGGGTCCCGGTACCGGCGGCATCGAGGTCCGCCAGGCTCACGGCGATGCGCCGGCCCGGCCCGACGGCGGTGCCGGTGTCGACGGCGCTGCTCAGTGCGTTGCCCGCGCGGTAGAACCCGGCGATCATCGCCTCGCGCCCCGGCAGGTTGAACTCGGTGTTGCTCAGCACCCGCATGATCGATGACTCGGTGGGACGGTAGAGCCCGAGCGGGTAGTAGGCGCTGCCCTCGTACGCACCGACCGTGCCGCCCGCCGGATCGGTCCGGCCGAGCCAGCGGTACCACTTGGCCCGCTTCTCGGTGAGCTGCGCGGGTGTGTAGGTGGTGGAGTTGATCCCGCCCGGCTCGCCGCCGGTCCAGGTCCCGTACTCGGCGTAGGTGTACTCGTCGTCCAGCAGGCCCACCGAGTGCCCTATCTCATGGGCGGCGATCAGGCTGGACGAAGGGTGGTCGGATGAGAGGGTGGAGACTCCGTTGAAGGGCCGGCCCTCGGCCTGGAGTCCGGAGTAGCCCGCGCCCCCGTACTTGGTGGAGTTGGCGATGACGACCACGAGGTCGGCGGCCGGGGCCTTGGCGGCGTACGCGGCCACCTTGTCGATGTCGGCGCAGATCAGCCGCTCGATGTCGGAGCACCAGAAGTAGCTGCCGAGCGCGGTGTCCTTGACGGTGTCCGCGCCGGGATCGCCGCTGATGCCGGACTCGTTGGAGACCGCGTCGACGGTCCACACGTTGAACAGGCCCTGGTAGCTCTTGTAGGGCTCCAGAGCGGTGATGTCGGCCCACTTGGCGGTGGCGTCCGCGTGGAAGTCGGCCTGCTGGCCTGCCGTGTAGCCGTCTCCGATGATCACGACGTCCAGGCGGTCGTCGGACGGGCCGGTCACCGCCTGTTCGCCCACCGTGCCGTCGACGGCGGCCTGGGCCGCGCTCAGCGGGGCGGCGGCTGCGCCCTTCCGGACGGCGGCGGCGACCGGGACCTCGACGGTCCTGCCCGAGCCGCCGGGATCGGGGAAGTACTCGGCCGCGATGCGACGGCCGCCGTCGGAGCCGGTGGGGGCGGCCGACGCCGGTGCGGTGGCAGCGGTCGCCGCCAGGAGGCCGACGAGAGCGAGCCCCGCCGTGACTCCTGCCGTTCGGCGCGTGCGGAGGCGTATGCGCATGGACAACTCCTTCAGGTCCGGGGAGGACTTCGCCGGGAAATCCCAGGGCACGACCATCACGTAACTCATGAGTTAAGTCGAGTTAATGCGATGCTTAACCTAGAGGTGCGCGGACCGCCGAACAAGGCCCGGAAACGTGGTGGTTGAGGTTCGTATCCGGGCATTTACGATGCATGGACCGCATTTCGAGGCGGGGCGAAGCAGAAGGGCGGCGCGATGGACGCGAGGCGCACAGCGGGACGGGACGCGGGGCCGGACGAGGATCCCGGCGGCGTCGGCCGCCGCGTCCAACAGCTGCGCACCAAACGCGGTCTGACGCAACGACAGCTGGCGGAACCCGCCTACACCCCCGCCTACATCTCCACGCTGGAGGCGGGCCGGGTACGCCCGTCGGAGGCGGCCGTACGCCACCTCGCGGGCCGGCTCGGCGTCACGTACGAGGAACTGGCCACCGGACGCCCCGCCCACCTCGCGACCGCTCTGCGGCTGAAACTCGTCGAGGCCCAGCGGACACTGGCCACCGGTGCCGCCGAGGACGCCGCCGCCACCTACACCCGGCTGCTCGCCGAGGCCGGCCGGCACAGGCTCGACGACGAACGCGCCACGGCCACGCTCGGCCTCGGCCACTGCGCGCTGGAGACGGGCGATCTGCCCACGGCCCGCGAGCACTTCGAGGCCGCGGAGCAACTCCTCGCCGACGCTCCGCTCCCCCGGCGCGCCCCGGCCGTCCGGGGCAGGGCGGTCGCCCACCTGCTGGCCGGCGAACTCCGTTACGCCTGCTACCTGCTGGAGAGCGCCATCGACGAGCTCAACACCTCGGGCCTCCAGGATCCCGGCGCGCTTCTGCTGCTGTACACGGCTGCCATCGCCCCGTACATGGACATGGGCGCCCACGCCCGCGCCGCCCAGGCGGGCGAGCTGGCGCTGGCCCTGGCACCGCAGGTGTCCGATCCGGAACTGGTCGCCGGACTGCACCGCAGCGTCGCCCGTACGCTCATCGCGGCGGGCCGTACCGCGGAGGCGGACGCCTCACTCGCCAAGGCGGCCGAGATCTACCAGCAGCTCCAGATCCGTACGGAGCTGGCGCACTGCCACTGGATGCGCGGCTACGTACACGCGCAGGACGGCGATCTGTCCGGCGCCGAGACCGAACTGCGCGCAGCCCGCGACATGCTGGCATCGAAGCGGGCCGCCCTGTACACGGCCCAGGTCGAGGTGGAGCTCGCCGATGTGCTGCGTCGGCGCGGCAAGGCCGACCAGGCCAGGGAGCTGTTGCACAGGCTCCTCGGCGAACTGCACCCGGACCGGGGCTCGGTCCATGCGGGCGGCGCGCACCGGCTGCTCGGCCTGATCCACGAGGACCAGGGCGATCCGGAGTCCGCCGAGGAGCACTACGTCACCGCGCTGGCCCTGCTGGAACGGGCGGGCGCCGCCGGCGATCTCGCGGACATCAGCCGGCTGCTGGGCGATCTGCTGCGGCGCACGGGCCGGACCGAGGCGGCCATGGACGCCTACCGGACCGGGCTCGGCCACCGGGCCTCCCCCGGCACCACCACACTGGGACCGCCCCCGGTCCGTCCGCCCACCGCCTGATCCCGGCCCGCCGGGAATCGGTCGACGGGGCAGACACAGCAGCGGCTCCCCTCGCCCACCACCCGATAGGCGAGTCGGGTGCCATCGGGGGCGGTGAATGCGGTCATGGCGCGATCCTCAACGTCGGCCGGCCACTGCGGCAAGCTGTTTGTTCCACACACTCCACGATTCGTTCTGCACACTCCGTGATTTAGTAGCCACGTACATAGTAGCTATGTAATCTATCTTCCATGAGCAACGCATCCGAGGGACCGACCCCCGGCTTCCTGGTATGGCGCCTGTCGATGAAATGGCGGGTCGCCGTCGACCGGGCGGTCGGGCCGCTCGGTCTGACACACGCGCAGTACTCACTGCTGGGATCGCTGCTCGGGATGCAGCAGTCGGGGCTGCGGCCGAGCCAGCGCAGGCTGGCGGATCACACCGGACTGGAGCCGCTGTACGTGTCGAAGCTGGCCCGCGCCCTGGAGAGCGCAGGCCTCGTGGAGCGTACGACCGACCCGGACGACACCAGGGCGGTCCAGCTCTCGCTCACGGAGGAGGGGCGCACGGTCGCTCTTCGCGCGGTCGACGTCGTGCGGGAGCTCCTGGAACAGCAGTTGGCTCCGCTGGGCGGCCTGGACGGTGCGGACACCGAGGCGTTCGTACGCACGGTGACGGCGCTTCTCGACGTACCGATCCCCGGAACCCCCGCTCCACCGAAGGAATCGCAGAAACCCAAGGCACCCGATCAACCGACCAAGGAGTAGCCATGTCTGCCACACCGACCGTCAACGGCCAGATCATAGGCCGGGCCCACTACGCCACGCGCGCCGTCCTCGAACGACTGCTCGCGGCCACCGGAACCACGTTTCATCAGTCGCTGGCGCTGAACGCCGTCGCGGGCAACGGCGGGGCGATCGAGCGCGGCCGGCTCGTCGACCGCATGACCGCCGCGCTGAAGACCGACGCGGCCGTCGTCGAGGCGACCCTGGCCGAACTGACCGCCGCAGAACTGCTGGCGGAGGTCGACGGCACCGTTCCCCGGATCGGCCTCACGGCTGCGGGCCGGGACCGTCTGCAGGCGAACGGGGCCGATGTCGCCGACCTCACGACCCGGCTGTACGCGGACCTGCCGGCCGAGGACCTGGAAGCGGCGGGTCGCGTGCTCATCGAGGTCACAGCGCGGGCGAACGCCGTCCTGGCAGGGGCCTGAGGCACACCCCCGGGAACACCGGTCATCCGGCCCGCCGGGGTGACGGCCGCGGTTCCGGCACCGGGTCGGGACGCGGGGGAGGCGGCTGCGGGATCGGATCCGGCGACGGGCCGGGCGGAACGGGGCCGGGCGGCGGAGGCGGCGGTTCCGGCAGCGGCGACGGCGGTCCGGGCATCGGCCCGGGGGTGGGCGCCGGCGGCACCGGGTCGGGGTACGGATTCGTCATCGAAGGCCTCCGAACGGTTCGGGGTGGATCTCCTTCCACCGTCTCCCGGAGCGGCTGCCCGCGCCTGGTGAGTCCATACGCGCGGGTTCCGGACGATCGCCCGGATTCCGGGAGCCGTGCCGAGGTCAGCGCGCGGCGACAGCCGCGGCGGCGAGACCCGGCCGGGGGCTGGAGAGCACCGGGATGCGGGTGACCGTACGGGTGACCGCGTCGGCCATGGACGCCTGCGCCAGCACGATCACATCGCTGTCCGTGACCGCGTCGGCCGCGGTCGCGACGAGGTCCAGATAGCCGTCGCGGTCACCGGCCTCGAAGCGCGCCCAGGCGCCGTCCACCACGACGGTCCGTACGTCGACGGGCCGGTCCCCCGCCTCGTCGGCGAGCAGCGCGAGAGTCGGCGCCAGAGTGTTGGTGATCGACGCGAGAACGACCACGCGGTCCTGTGCCGCGGCGGCGGCCGCCATCGGGCGGTCGACGCGCAGCACGGGAACACCGAGCGTCGCCGACTGCGACTCGGCGACGGCGCCGATCGTCGAGCAGGTGCAGAGAACGGCGCGGGCACCGTCCCCGACGGCGCCCGCTAGCAGGTCCCTGATCTCGCCCGACACCGCTTCGGGGCCCGCTTCCCTGGCCTTGGCGAGCAGGTCCTCGTGCACGAGATGGCGCAGGGCGAGCCCCGGATGGTCGGCGTCCCGGAGCGCGTCGAAGACCGGTACGTGGGCCGGGGAGGTGTGCAGCAGGGCGAGTGTCATCGCCAAACGGTACAGTCCCCGGCCGACGTGGGTCAGTACAGCTCGGGGTGCGACTTGAGCTGCGTCTTCGCCTGTTCCACCAGTGCGGCCGGCACCTCGGGAGCCCGGTCGGGGTGGCGCGTCGCCCACTTCGCGGCGTACGGGCAGAGCGGAACGACGGGGACACCCTCGCGTCCCGCCATGGCGTAGAACTCCTGGACGAGGGCACCGGCGATGCCCCTGCCCTCGTGGCCGGGTTCGACGACGGTGTGCACGGCGACGAGCGCGGCGGGGTCACCGTCCATCACGAAGTACGCGACGACCCCGACCGCCTTGCCGTTCTCGTACGCGAGCAGATTGCCGCTCACACGGTCGTCACGGATGTCGGGTTCGATCCGCTCGGTCCGTTCTGCCATGACGGGTGCTCCCTCGCTGGTCGGACCGGGTCAGCGCGCCGCGGGAACGGCGTGCGGGCTCCGTTCGGTGCCGGTGCCGGGCACGGGCGCGGAGGCATCGGCCCCGAGCGCGACGATACGGTTGCCGGCGTCGACGTGCACGATGCGCGGGACCAGGCCGCGTGCCTCGGCGTCGTCGACCTGGGCGTAACTGATCAGGATGACCAGGTCACCGGGGTGGACGAGGTGGGCGGCGGCGCCGTTGATGCCGATGACACCGGAGCCGCGCTCGCCCTCGATGACGTACGTCTTCAGACGGGCGCCGTTGTCGATGTCGACGATGTGCACCAGCTCGCCGGGCAGCAGATCCGCCGCTTCCATCAGCTCGGTGTCGATGGTGACGGAACCGACGTAGTGCAGGTCGGCCTGGGTCACCGTGGCACGGTGGATCTTGGACTTGAACATAGTACGCAACATCGAGGCACTCCCACAACTAGGCTCCCTGCCTGCGTTTTTGCAGGTCAAGGGCTGTTCTGACACCCTACAACGAGTCGCGTGTTCGGACAGTATTCCCCAGGTTTTTCAGGACTCATGCTGACCACTTGCTGACTTTCCTGATGCATCGTCATACGACTGCGGGAGGGCTTCACCCACTCTCCCGGACACCGCCGGGACAACGGCACCAGCCTACGCAGCACCCTCTCAAGGGCGTCCGCGACCACCGTCACTCTGACGGTCTGGACGGCAGCCAGGAACAAAGGCGATCGACCGGGAGTCGAGCCGCGCACCACCATGGCTCAGCTGAACCGCCCCGGCTCGAATGGAGACTCGATTTCATGAAAGGATCGAGTCATGGCACGACCTTCCCGTTGCCCCCTTGAGCTCCGCCGCCGTGCGGTGCACATGGTCGCCGAGGTGCGCGACGACTACGCGAACGAGACTGCCGCTTTGCAGGCAGTGACCGAGAAGCTCGGCATCGGGTCCCGCGAGACGCTGCGAAACTGGGTGAAGCAGCACGAGATCGACACGGGAACGTAGATGGGCGTATATATGCCTATCTTGGTCATCCTGCCGCTGGTTCTCAGGGATGCAGCAGGTCCGGCCAGTTCTGCGGGACACGGTCGGCCGGTCCCGGGGTCGGCTGGGCGGCCGGGTGGCTGGTCGGCGGGGCCAGTTCGGGTCCGGACTCGTACAGGACGTCGGTGGCGTAGTTCCAGTACCACTCCTCACCCGGCTCGAAGCTCTGCACCACGGGGTGCCCAGAGGACTCCCAGTGGGCGGTGGCGTGCTGCGCCGGTGACGAGTCGCAGCAGCCGATGTGGCCGCACCGCGCGCAGCGCCGGAGGTGGAACCACCAGCCCCCCACTGCGTCGCAGTCCGCGCAGCCGGTAGTGCTGGGCGGGACGTTCGCCGCGATGCCGTCGATGTCGGTCATACGGACTCCTCGGTGGTTGTGGTTTCGGTCTCGGGGGCGGTCAGCGGCAGCAGCACCTGGAATCGCGTGTCGCCCGGTACGGACTCGACCTGGAGGCTGCCGTGGTGTTTGTTGACGACGATCCGCCAGCAGATGTCGAGGCCGAGGCCGGTGCCCTCCCCGACGGACTTGGTGGTGAAGAAGGGGTCGAAGATGCGGCTGCGGATGTCCTCGGGGACGCCGGGGCCGGTGTCGCGGAACTCCACGAGCAGTCGGTCGCCCTCCCTGGCCGTGCGGACCGTCAGGGTGCCGTCGTGGCCCGTGCTGCCGATGGCGGCCACCGCGTTGTCGATGAGGTTGGTCCACACTTGGTTGAGTTCCGCCGGATAGGCGGGTATTTCGGGGAGGGAGCGGTCGTAGTCCTTGACCACCCTCACCCGAGGGCCGATCTTGCCGGACAGCATCAGCAGCGTGCTGTCGAGGAGTGGGTGGACGTCGACGTCCTGGTGAGGGGCGCGGTCGAGCTGCGCGTACTGCTTGGCCGCGTCCACCAGGCGGGAGATGCGGGTGGTGGAGTCGTCGATCTCGTCCATCAGCAGCTCGGTCTCGACCGTGTAGTTGAGCCAGCCGATCGCCCCCGGCAGGATTCCTTCGCCCACCGTCGCCGCGACCTGGTCCAGCCAATCAGTGTCCAGCCCGGCTTGGACGAAGGCCGGCGCGATCCGCCAGCCCTCCGGGATGCCGTGATCCTCCAGCCAGCCGGCGAGCTCGTCCTCCCGGTCGGACACCTCCAGAGGGGTCAGCATTGGTGCCTTGGCGACGCGTTCGGCGGTGCGTTCCTGGATCTCGATGAGCTCGGCGAGGGCCACTCGGGAGTAGCGGCCCTGGGCGATGACCGCCAGTTTGTTCCGCATCCTGCCGACCCGCTCACGCAGTGCCGCGGTGGCGCGGACGGCGGCCGCGGCCGGATTGTTGAGCTCGTGGGTGAGTCCGGCGGACAACGTTCCGAGCGCCAGCAGGTGTTCCCGCTGGCCAATGGCCCGCTGGGTGTTCTTGGAGCCGAAGAAGAGCCCCTCCAGCAGGTGCGTCGGCATCGGGAACCATTCCCTCATGACGTCTGCGAACGACTGTGCGGGCAGTACGAAGAACCGGGTGGGTTCGGTCACCCGCATGGAGTTGATGTACGTCTGCGGGACCTGGTCGCCCAGATATGCCTGCATGGCCCCCGCGTACACGCCGCGCTGCGAGGTCCGGCTGACCTCCACATCGTCGCCGCCGACCCGGCGGGACAGTACGACGGTTCCCTCGACCATCACGTAGAAGCAGGGCGCCGGGTCGCCCTCGGTGTACACCGGGCCGGGTTCGAACCGTTCCATCCGTCCCTCGGAGCACAGCCGTCCGAGCTGCTCCGGGGAGAGCTTCTCGAAGAGGAACAGCGAGCCGATCTCGTGCGGGTCGCAGGCCATGACCTGTGCGCTCATGACTGCTCCAGGAAGCGGTGGACGAGCATCACGGCCATGGCTCCCTCTCCCACGGCGGACGCGACGCGCTTCGCGGACCGGGCGCGCGCGTCGCCCGCCACGAACACACCCGGGATGCTGGTCTCCAGGTAGTAGGGCGGCCGGTCCAGTGCCCATTCGGCAGGGGGGCGCCCGTCCGGCGTCAAATCCGGTCCGGCGAGGATGAAGCCGTTCTCGTCGCGCAGCACAGTCCCGCCGAGCCAGTCGGTCAGCGGGGCGGCACCGATGAAGACGAACATCCACTGGGCATCGACGACTTCGGTGGCGCCGGTCACGGTATCCCGCAAAATCAGCCGTTCCAGGTGCTCCTCGCCGTGCGCCTCCTTGACGACGGTCCGGAGCCGCACGGTGATGTTCGGGGCCTCGTCGACCTGCTGGATCAGGTAGTACGACATCGACGCTGTCAGGGACTCCCCGCGCACCAGCATGGTCACCGACTTCGCGCCCCGAGCCAGGAACACCGCCGCCTGCCCGGCGGAATTCGCGCCGCCGACGACGAACACGTCCTGGCCCTCACAGGACGACGCCTCGGTGAGTGACGAGCCGTAGTACACCCCGCAGCCGGTCAGCTCGTCGCATCCCGGCGCCCCCAGCTGCCGGTACGACACGCCCGTCGCCAGGATGACGCTGTGCGCGGCGACCGCTGAGCCGTCGGAGAAGCGTACGACGCGCGCCGAACCGTTCACCTCCAGCCCCGTGACCTCGCGAGCGGTGAGGATCTCGGCACCGAAGCGGCTCGCCTGGCGGCGGGCACGATCGGTCAGCTGCGCACCGGACACGCCGTCCGGGAAGCCGAGGTAGTTCTCGATGCGGGAACTCTGGCCGGCCTGTCCGCCGGTCGCCGACCGCTCGACCAGTACGGTCCGCAGTCCCTCGGAGGCCCCGTACACCGCCGAGCCGAGTCCGGCCGGGCCGCCGCCGATGATGACGAGGTCGTAGAACGCGGCGGTCGGCGTGGTCGCGAGCCCCACGTGGGCGGCCAGTTCGGTCGGCTCCGGCTCGATCAACGCGGTACCGTCCGACGTGATAACCAGGGGGAGCCGTCGGCCGTCGGCCCCGGCCGCCGCCAGAAGCCTCTGTCCCT
Source organism: Streptomyces sp. NBC_01363 (assembly GCF_026340595.1). Classification (GTDB taxonomy): domain Bacteria; phylum Actinomycetota; class Actinomycetes; order Streptomycetales; family Streptomycetaceae; genus Streptomyces. The sequence continues at coordinate 1,853,257 of NZ_JAPEPF010000002.1, read as the reverse complement.
CCGGTTCGTCGGAGGAGTACCAGCGGTACGGCACCTGGTTGCGGGCGAGGAATTCGCGCGCCCGCGAGGAGGGGGCGGACCAGCGGTGCCCGACCACCTTGGTGGTGGGTACCGGCCGGTAGTCGCTGGACCGCCAGGCCGTGAGGAGATCGTCCAGGACCGGGTAGAGCTTCTCCTCGGGCGGGTCCCAAGGCTTGAGGAGATAGTGGTCGAGGTCGACGACGTTGATCGCGTCGATGGCAGCGTCGGTGTCGGCGTAGGCGGTCAGCAGCACGCGCCGCGCCCCCGGGTACACACCGAGGGCCTGTTCGAGGAACTCGATGCCGTTCATCTGCGGCATCCGGTAGTCGGCGAGGATCACGGCCACCAGGTCGCCGCGCAGCTTCAACTCGCGCAGCGCCTCCAGCGCGGATTCGCCGGACTCGGCGCGTACGATCCGGTAGCCGCCGCCGTAGTGGCGCCGCAGGTCGCGGGCGATGGCGCGGGAGACTCCCGGGTCGTCGTCCACTGTCAGGATGACGGTCCGCGTTGCGTCGGTGGCCTGTGCCATACTCCTCCGCCCTACGCGCTTCCGACGGCCAGCACGACGAGCTGCCCGAGCACGCTCCCGACCATCGTATGTTCGATCGAGCCGGACCGCATCGGCTGCTACGGCCCGTGCGGCCTGGGTGACCTGACGGTGGCAGAGCGCTGCCGAGCCAGAGCACCACCTGGTGTGCCGCCTCAGAGCTCAGCAGCACGGGTACGTCACGGGGGCGCCGACTGGCCGGGCACGGCCCGCGTGCGCCGCGCAACAAGCCGTCGCAGGCTGCGGGCAGGACCCAGCAGTACGTGATGGAAGGCAACCGATGAAGTTCTCAGTGGTCGGCGGTACGGGCCTGATCGGATCGCAGGTCGTGAAGAAGCTGAACGCGGCAGGGCACGAGGCCGTGCCGCTTGGAGTTCGTCGCCGCGGTCCTGTTCGTAGACCACTGAGGGTGACGTCGTCCGTCTGCCCGCCACCCCGATCCAGCCGATCGCCGCCCAGGACGTCTCCGACGCCGTCGCCGAAGTCGCCGCGGGTACCCCCTGAACGGCACTCTCAACGTCGGCGGGCCCGACGTCTTCCTCCTCGACGACCTCGGACGGATCACCCTTAACGCCCGTCCCGACGGTCGCAGCGTCGTCACCGCCGGCATGCTCGCCGCTGTCAGCGGCGACGTTCTCACCACCATGGGCGACGCCTGTATCGCCCCCACGCACTACACGGACTGGCTCTCCTGACCCAGCCCGCCTACCGGAGGAGGCCTCACCCATGGCGAACAATGAACCGACGGCGGGCGGCGCCGGGAGCCGGCCACGCTTGGGTGTGCGCGGTGGGTGGGGGGGTGAAACGGGAGGGGTACGGTCCCTTTCGCGTGTTTCGAATGCGATCCACACACGCGAGGGGGCTCCGCGGGTGCAACCGGCGGGATGCCTGCGTCGTCTGTTACTGCGGGCGGCGAGCCGTTCGCCGCCCGGCGGAGCGGGTCGGCGCGGGCGGGGGAAGTGTGTGTCCGGGGCCGCGCGCGGGGTGGCGGAGACGGGAGAGACATCCCGTCCGGTGAGGTCGGAGGCGGTTACCCATGCAGTTCCTTGCGCGGCCCGTGGTGCGGCGGGGGACCGCGTCGCGTCCACGTCCGGAGCGCGCGGCTCCCCCCGGGGTGGCGGGGGGTACGCGCGGAGGGTGCGGGGCGACCGGCCCTCCGCCGCCCGCCCCGCACCCCCCTCCGGGCGTCCCTTCCCCCTCCCCGTCCCTCCCGCGCCGCCACGCCTCCCGACGGCGACCCTGAGCAGTCCGACAGGTAGACCATGCACATTCCCCCCCTCACCCAGGCGCAGGGCGCCGCTTCCCCCGCGGGGGTGGCGACGGCCCGGCGGCGTCGGCTCTTCACCGGCCGGGTCGCCGAACTGCGGTTACTGCGGGAGTCGCTGCTCGGTGAGCAGCCCGGCTGTCAGGTGCTGTGGCTGCACGGCATGGCGGGCGTCGGCAAGAGCACGCTCCTGCGCCGCTTCGTGGCCGAGGCGAAGCAGGAGGGCAGGACAGTCCGCGTGATCGACATGCGCAGCACCGCGCCGACACCGGAAGGTTTCCTCGGCGCGCTGGAGGCGCAGGGGGCACCGGCGGGGACGGAACTGCTCGTCATCGACTCCGGGGAGTTGCTGGGCCCGCTGGAGGCGTGGCTGCGGGACGTGTTCCTGCCCGGCCTGCCCGCCGACCGGCCGGTCCTCGTGGGCGCGCGGTGGCCCCCCTCGGCCGAGTGGCGCACCGATCCGCAGTGGTGGGACCTGCTGCACACGGCCGTGCTCGGCGCGATGAGTGACGCCGAGTCGGCCCGGCTGCTGCGCGACCGGGACGTCCCCGAGACGGCCGTACCGGCCCTGACACGGGCCGCACACGGGCTGCCGCTGGCCCTGGCGCTCTTCGCGGAGGCGCGCCAGCGCTCGGAGACCGGGGGGGCCGGCCCTGGCGCCGCGCTGGAGGACGCGCCGGAACTCGTGGGCGAACTGCTTCGGCTGCTGCTGCGCGAGAACCCCTCCCCCACCAGACGCGACGCCCTCGCGGTGCTCGCGCTGGCCCGGGTCACGACGGAGGAGCTGGTACGGCACACGCTGGGCGTGCCGGTGGCGGAGGCGCACGCGCTGGGCGACTGGCTGCGCGGGCTGTCGTTCGTGCGCAGCACCGCCGAGGGCCTGGTGCCGCACCCGCTCGTACGGAAGGCGCTCGTGGTGGACCTGCGCTGGCGCGGCCTGGAGAAGTACGAGCGCCTGCACCGCAGGCTGCACGCCCACCTGACGGAGCGACTGGCCCAGCGCACCGGGGGGCGCTGGGCGCTCGGGGCGGGGCTCGCGCACCTGGGGCGGGTCAACCGGGCGGTGCGGGAGGCAGTGGACTGGGAGGGGACGGACCGTCTGCACGTGCGCACGGCCCGCCCGGACGACCTGGACGCGGTGCTGGCCGCGCTCGCGAAGGAGCACGGGCAGGTCGCCGCCGCGACGGCCCGCGCGTGGTGGGAGCGGCAGCCGTCCGCCTTCTCCCTCGCGGAGGACGGCGGCGGGATCGTGGCCGTGCTCGTCGCCCCCTGGCTGGAGGCGGGCATGACGGGCCTGCCCGATGACCCGGTGGCGCGGGCCGCGCTGGCCCGTACCCGCGAGCGGGCCCCGCTGCGGCGCGGCGAGCGCCTGCTCCTCGCGCGGTGGAGCACGGGGCCCCCGGCGGCGGCGGCGTTCGCGCTGACGACGCTGTGGGCGACGGTGCCGAGGCTCGCGGTGAGCTGGACCTGCACGGTCCAGGACCGGCCCGGTCTCGCCGCGCTGCTCGGCCTCTACGGGCAGTTGCGCGAGGCCCCCGTACCGGGAGCGGAGGGCGAGGCGGTGCTCCCGTACGTACAGGACTGGCGGGGCACAGGTTTCGACGCGTGGGCGGCGGCGCTGTGCGAGCGGCTGCTGACGGACGATCCCTCGGCGCTGCCCGCCCCGGCGAGCGGCCCGCCGGGAGCGGAGCTGCCGTGGCCCGCGTTCGCGGAGGCCGTCAAGCACGCCTACCGCGACGCGCAGGACCTCCGGCAGCTCGCCGAGAACCCGCTCCTCGGCACCCGGCTGGTGGCGCCGGGCGGGGACGCGGCGGCGCTGCGCGACGTGCTCGCGCAGACGGTGGAGCAGTTGCGCGCGCACGCGGGGCAGCGGCAGCTCGGCGAGGTCCTGGAGATCACGTATCTGAGCGGGCCGCGCAGCCAGCAGGCGGCGGCGAGCCGGGCGCGACTGTCCTTCAGCACCTACCGGCGGCGGCTCTCGGCGGCGCTGACGAAGGCGGCCGAACTGCTGCGGGACCGGGAGCTGTACGGGACGGCGGCGCGGTGAACGCGGGGTGGCCGTACCGGGCACCGCCCGGCCGCGCAGAGGGCGCGGTCCGTGAAAGACTCGCGCCGTGCGGATTCGCGCGAAAGGACGCGCGCCCCGCCCCCGGGGTGGGCGTGCCGCGCGGGCCCTGTCCAGTTCGTGCCCATCCCGTGCCCACCGCGTCCGGCGTGCCGCCCGGGGCTGCGGGCGCGCTGGTTGACTGGCGCACGGACCGGACGGGGGCGGGGCGGCAGTGGCGGAAGCGGGAGCGACCGGCTGCCAACAGTTGGACCATTGTTGACTTGGGGACGAGCGTTGAGTGACACCGAGCAGGACGACGCGAAACGACGACAGCGGGCCCGGTTCGTCGAGGCGCTGACGAAGACCGCCCAGCAACCGGGCGAACGCTCCCGCGTGGGCACCAGGATCGCCGGGGCCACGGCCCTGCTCGCGCTCGCCGCGGGCGCCACCCTGGGCCTCGGCGCGTGGCGCAGCTACCAGTCCGACGAGGACAGCAAGCAGCAGCACCTGGCCGCCCAGCAGCGGCGAATCAGCCCCTCGGCCTCCTCCTCGCCGACCGGCGGCCGGGAGACCGGAAAGAAGGCGCCGGCGAAGCACCCCGTCGCCGCCGGAGCGGGGGCGGGCGCCGCCCTCCCGCCCGTGGACACCGTCACCTCCCCCTCCCCGGAGGCGGAGAAGAAGAAGAAGGAGGAGGAAGCGCCGAAGGAGAAGAAGCAGAGCACGCTCGCGGACGCGAGCCGTTCCCGCGTGCTGCTGAAGAACGCGCACAGCGGCATGTGTGCCGACGTCTCCGGCTACGGCAAGGGCGCCGTGAACCAGCCGATCATGCAGTACTACTGCGACGGCACCGACAAGGACAACCAGCTCTGGAGCATGTCGGTGCGCGGCGCGGGCCAGGGGCCCGGCGGCGCCGACCTCGTGCTGTTCGCCAACGTCAAGGACGGCCTGTGCCTGGACGTCCCGATGTTCGGGGCGCAGCCGCCCGCGACGAAGCTCATCGAGGCGCGCTGCGACGGCTCGACGCGGGACAACCAGCTGTGGTGGCTGGACCCGGTGGCGGACGGCACGGTGCGCGTGCGCAACTACGCGAGCAACCACCTGTGCATGGAGGTCAAGGACGACTCCATGGCCCGCGCCACGCAGCTCCAGCTCGACGACTGCGGTACGGACGCCGACAGCCGCTGGACCGTGGTCGGCTGACCCGGCAGCACCGGTCCGGGGCAACGACCCGGGCAGTCGCGAAGGCCCCGGCGGGGATCTCCCGCCGGGGCCTTCGCGTACGACGCCCCGGGTGCCGACCGCGCGGCGCACCGGCCCCGGGGGTCACCGCCCGCGCGGTCCCGGGGTGAGCGTGTCGAGCGGGAAGCCGGAGCCTCCGGTCCGCTCGGCGCAGCGGTCGGCGCTGAGCCGCCCGGCCGGGCCCGGCATGTTCGCCCAGGCGTCGCGTGCCTGCTGGGCGTGGGCCTGCTGGTCCCCGCGCAGGGCCTCCAAGCGCTCCTCCAGCCGCGCGCGTTCGCCGTCCAGGGTCTCGTACCGCGCGACGGCGTCCCGGTGCCTGCCCCGGGCCCTGTCGCGTTCCTGCCGGTTGTCGTCCATGACGCGCTTGGCGTTCGCGATGGCGCGGTCCAGGCCGCCGACCTCAGTGGTGAGCCGGTCCACCTCGCGCCGCGCGGTCCGCTCCCCCTCCTCCCTGGCGCCGAGCGCGCGCACCGCGTCGCGCTGCCTGCCCTCGGCGCGTGGGAGGGCGTGCGCGGCCGACTCCGGGGCGGGCGTGCCGTCGGGTGCGGGGGCGACGGCCCTCGCCGCCGCGCGCACGTCCTCGTCGGCGGCCGCGAGGTCGCGCTCCGCGGCGGTCACCTCGGCCTGCCGCTCCGTGAGGTCGCGCCCGGCCTGCCCCAGTTCCTCCCGTCGCGTGTTCCGCTCGGTGACGAGGGCGGTGTGCGTGTCGTGGGCGGCCGTGTACAGCGCCTCCGCCTCCTCCATCCGGGACTGCCGCTGCCGACGGTTCCCGTCCGCCTCCGCGACCTGCTGGCGCTGGTCCGGCAGGCGTGCGTCCAGCGGCTGCTGGGCCGCCATGGCCGCGGCCTCCCGGTCCACCGCCCGGGTGTACGCGTCGACGGCCCGGCGCAGTTGCTCCCAGCCGCCACTCGTGGCCGGGGTGACGTCCGCGAGGGAACCGTCGGCTTCGATGGGCCAGAACCGCAGCCCCGTGGTGCCGCGTACGGCCAGCTCCACACGGCGGTGGGAGATCGCGGCGACGCGGGTCCCCACGTAGAGCGCGTGCGCGAGCGCGGAGGCGTCCGGGTCGGCGCCGAGGTCGAGCCAGAACTGCACGGCCTCCTGCTCGGGGTCGATCCCGGAGGCGAGCAGGGCGGGCAGCTCGGTGACCGGCTCGGTGCGCCAGGCGCCGGGCTCCGCCGGGGTCCGGGCGGGCGCGGGGGCCGTCCCCTCGTCCGGCGCGGCGCGCCGCGCCCGGTCCTCGGCGGCCCGGCGTTCGCGGACCACCGAGGGCAGGTCGTATGCCCAGGGCACGGACGGCGTGGTGACGACGCCGTAGCCGAGCAGGTCGCGCTCCCCGGCCCGCACGGTGGCGCTGCCGGTCACCCACCGGACCCCCTCGGGCCCGGTCACGGTGACGACGACGTCGGCGTGCGCCAGGTACGTGTACGTGTCGCCCGCCGAGGTCGTGCCGTTCTTGACCCGGTTCTGGCTCCCGGTGGTCACCGAGCTGTCGCTGCCCCGGGTGGCGGGCTGCGCGGAGAGCAACGGCTGACCGGTACCGGCCACATGGTCGTTGCTCGGCGTGGCGCTCAGTGCGAAGCGCTGCCCCAGCTCCAGGCCCCGGCTGTTGGTGGCGGTGCTCACGGCGACGCGCGTACGGGTCCTGGCGCCGTCCGCCGCGATGTCCGCCGCCCCCGGTGCGAAGGGGCGCGGGTCGTGCACGGTCACCTGGAGGGTGACGGGCGATTCGGTGCCGCTGATCACGGGCCAGCCGCCAGGCATCCGGGGGTGGAGACCGGCCGCCGTGGCCGGTCCGGTCAGCGCCGCCGGGCGCCCGGACTGCGCGAGTTCGGTCAGGCGCGCGTTGCCCGCGTCGGGGTGGGCGTCGGCCGTCAGGCCCCAGTGGCCCTCGATGCCCGGCGAGACCGCCCGGATCGCCTCGGCCAGCTCCGGGAAGGCGTTGAAGTGGCTCAGCGGCGTGGTGCTCGTGGGCACGAACCGGGGGTGCGCGCTCAGGGTGCGCGCCCCGGCCGGGGTGGTCTCCTCCTCGGCGGGGGTCAGCAGCGGGTCGCTCTCCGTGACCCGCGCGGGCAGCGGGGTCCACTGGCGGACGCCGTCCGCCGTGTGCCCCGTGTCGGTCCGGGCGACGCTGTCGGAGCCCGCGAAGCGCAGCGCCACGTCGGCCGGGACGACCACCTCCTGCGCGGGTGCCCCGTGGAAGAAGCCGCTCAGGAACGCCGGGAGCCAGTAGCGCTCTCCCCGGTCCGCCATCGACGCGAGCCCCCGGCCCAGGAGGCCGCCGACCAGGTCGAAGAGCGATTCGGGGATGAGGCTGGTGCGCGCCGAGACGGTGAAGCGGTAGCCGACGCGGTCGAAGTCCGCGACGTTGTCGGAGCGCTGCCAGAAGCGGTCGTCGGCGGTGCGCTCGGAGCGCCGGGTGAGGGCGCGCCCCTGGACGGCCGAGGGCAGCAGGGACCAGCGGTCCGTGTAGCGGGACGTGCCCGGACGCGGGTCGCGCAGCCCGAGGTCGAGGAGCCCCGTGACGGTACGGGAGACGGTGTCGCTCTCCATCCTGTTGTCCGGGGCGTGCGTGTTCTGCTGCTCCACGCCCGTCTTCTCCCCGGCGGGGCGGCCCTGGATCTCGCGCAGGCCCGGAGTTTGCGCCTCGGGCTCGGCGCGCAGCGTCACCTCGACGAGGTGGGCGTCGGCGCGGGCCCCGTACCGGAACCACAGGCTGACCGAACCGCGTGTCGGCAGCGTCCGCAGACGCGTCGGCGAGGTTTGGTCGGCGACGAGGGCGGCGACGCCGGGGAGGTGGGCGATGTTCCCGGGCCGGGTGACGCCGGATGCCACGCGCTCCACGAGCCGGGTGACCTCGTGCCACATGCGGTTGCGGCGCGGGCGGCGGGTGACCGGGTCGTCGAGCTGGGTGACCGAGAGGACGACGCCGAATCCCGGCTCGCGCGTGCGGACGAAGTCGTCCGGGAGCGACACCGTGTACTGCGGTGCCGTCGGCACGACGAGCCCTTCGATCCCGCTGAACCACCGCGCCTCGCGGATGAGCTGCCCCGGGTAGAGCCGGAACTGGACGGCGCGCGGCACGTCGATGGCGAGCGTGATGTCGTTCCCGCTGCCGAGTCCCACCGCGTTGCCGACGACGTTGGCCGTGCCGTGCCGGATGGTGAGCAGCAGGGTGAGGTCGGCCGTGATGGGGTGCTGGGCCGCGCCCTCGGTGCCGCCGCGCACGGTTGCGCTGCTGGAGGACGTGTCCTCGACGTGCTCGCCGCGGTGCGTACGGGAGCCCGTACCGCCGATGTTGCCCCGGACGATGCGGGCGACCGTATCCTCGGGCGTGGGGCGGGGCGCGCCCCGCAGGCCGCTCACCCCGAAGGCGCGGGTGGTGGAGCTGCTCGTCGTACGTCGCTCGGCGGCGATGTCCGTGGCGTTCACGTCGTTCTGGCCGTGGGTGGCGAACTCCTCGTCGAGCGTGGGGTGGTGGAGGTATCCCTCCACGTCCACGGCGAGGTGCTGGTCGGCGCCGAGTCCCGGCAGGACGATCCCCTCGACGGTGTAGACGCCGTTGAGGATCTGGTGCGCGCGGCCGAGGAGGCTGGAGACCCGCGTCTGCTGGTAGGCCGCCTCGTTCGCGAAGGTGCCCCTGTCCCGCGGGTCCTGGCCCACCAGACGCTCGCTCACCGGGCGCACGCCCGGCAGGGCGGCGGCCTGCCGGGCCCACTCGGACAGCTGGCCGAAGGTGCCGCGTTCCGGCCGGCCGGGGTAGTCGCCGGAGGCGAAGAGGCGCAGAGCGGCCTGGATCGCCTCCGTGGCCCGGAAGAGGTCCACGTTGGATTCGTCGAGGAGCTTGGTGACGCCGGGCAGCGGGTTCCCCTCCTCGTCCACGAGCCCGAGAAGCGTGCGGTCGTTGTCCGCTCCGGTCCCGGTGCGCGGTGCGCGGATCGTGTAGCCCGGGGCCTCGGCGACCTCGGCGGGCGCCGCGTCCGCCGGGCGGGGCAGGGTGCGGTGGTGCGCGACGGCGAGCCGGACGACGACGGGCGCCGTGGCAGGCTGCGCCTCCCCCTGCGGAGGCACGATCCCGCCCTCGGGATCGGCGTCCTCCGTACGGGGCTCGGCGTCGGTACGGGGCTCCGCGTCCGTACGCGGTGCGGTCTCCGTACGCGGTGCGGTCTCCGTTTCCGGGGCGAGGTCCCTGAGCGGGACGGTCTCGGTGCCGGGCGGGACGTCCCTGAGGCCCGGGACCTCGGTGTCGGTGTCCGTACCGGCGGTGGTCACCGGCCGGGGGGCGGCGTCCGTCGCGGGGCGCGGTGGCGCCGGGGGCTCGGCGAAGCGGGCCACCGGCACCTGCGAGGTGCCCTGGTAGAGGTCGAGCGCGAGCCGGGCGGGTACGGCGAAGATCTCCGTCCCCCCGCTCTTGCTCGTGTTGGCCTGCTCGCTCGCGACGGCGGAGCCCGCGGTGGCGGAGCGCGCCCACGTACGGGCGTAGGTGCCGTCGACGAGGTAGTCCACCGACCAGTTTCCGGCGGGCTGGCGCGGGCCTCCGCCGATGCTGAGGTCGAGACCGAGCGCGGTGGACCGTTCGCGGGTGCCGCGCGCCTCGTGGGAGCCGGTGGCGACGGTCTCGACGTCCGGCAGCCGCAGCTCGTGCGTCGCGGCGGGCGGTCCGGTCTCCCCGGTGCGCGGGGTGCGGTCCCGGGTGATGGTCATGCGCAGTTCGACACGCGTGCTGCCGCCCGTCAGGCCGGGCAGGTCCAACCAGACGGGCCTGCCGCCCTCGACGCCGTCCGGGAGCGCGGTCGCCCGGCCGATGCCGGAGCGCAGCTGCTCGAACCGTTGGAGGTTCACCAACTGGGCGCGGGCGCGCCGCCGCTGGATACGGCCCTCCCAGGGCTGGTGCTCCAGCGGCGGCAGGTAGTGGAGGGCGCGCAGCCGCGCCTCGGCCCGGTCGAAGACCTCGTCGGCCCCTTCGAGCGAGAGGGGGACGGCGGTGTACCCGATGGCGGAGAGGCTGTCGAGGTGGGGCGGCAGCCCGCGCCGCTCCTCCTCCGTGGGCGCCGCCCCCGCGACGGTGTCGTGGGGCAGCAGCCGCAGTTGGACGCTCTCCTCGCCGCGCGCGATCCGGACCGGGCCCTGCGTCCCGCCGCCCGCCCGGACGAACGTCACCTCGTACGTGAGGTCCGCGGGCGTCAGCAGCTGACCGCTGGAGGTGGTGAGGCCGTGCATCATGCCCGACTTGGCACCGGTGTTGAGCGCGTCGCCCGACTGCCAGGAGGGCGCGCTCCTGAACTGGAACCTTCCACCCCAGTGGTCGGCGGCACCGGGGTGGCCCTGCTCCGTCCGGGAGGTGAACATCGGGGCGAAGGCGACGCCGATGCCCGCACCGCTGACGACACGGGCCGAGCGGTCGGTGCCGGAGCTGTGCGTGAAGCGGACCTCCAGCGCCTTGTCCCCGTCGGCCGTCCGGTGGTACGGCGTGCCGGGCGTGACGACGGCGCGGACGAGGACGAAGCCGATGACGGTGCCGTCGGCGTCAGTGAGGAGCGGGGACCTGACCCCCCGGTCGCGCTGGAGGTGCAGTGAGCCGCGTGTCAGCTGCTCGTCCAGGAAGTCCTCCAGAGCCGCCCGGGACTCCGCACCGAGGTCGCGCTGCGCGGGAAGGTCCTCATGGTCGAGCACCTGTCGTGTCAGGAGGCCCGCGTCGAGGATGTCCTCGACCCCCCACAGGGGGAAGGTGTCGAGCCCGGCGGCGCGCGGCAGTTCGGCGGCGTCCCCTTCCGCGCCGACCCGGTTCCCGGGGAACCAGACGTGCAGCGGGCCGTGGACCTGTTCGGTGTCCCAGCCGTCGGCGGCGGCCGGTTCGGCGTCCACGCGGACCTGCCAGGCCCCGTCGAACCGTACCGAACGGGCGTCGTCGCCCGCGCGCTGGAGGATCTTGACCGAAAGGCTCTCGCTGACGCCGATGTTGAGCGAGCGCTGCCGGAGCGTCAGGCCGGGCGCCACCGTGACGGAGACCCAGCGCAGCGGTCCCGAGGCGACCTCGGGGAGCGCGAGGTAGGGCAGGGACACGGTGCGCGCGGTACCGGAGTTCTGCGCCGACGTGAGGGCCTGGACGCCCTCGCTCTGCCGCTCAAGGCGCCGCGTACGGGGCAGGGACCGGCTGACACCGGTACGCGCGTCGGGGCCGGGCCCGGTCAGACGCAGGCGCACGTCCACCGTGCGTTCCACGTCACCGACGGGCACCGTGACGCGGTGGCCCCGGGGGCCGCGGACCGCCGGGAGGTTCCCGGCAGTCTCGGTGGAGTCGAGCACGCGGTCGAGATGGGCGCGCACCGCCTCCTGGTGCGGGCTTCCCGCCTCGACACCGAGCGCGGCCATGACCTGCTCGCGCAGGCCGTGCAGGACCTCGTCGGAGGGCACCTCGTAGGCCACGAAACCGACCGAGCCGTCGTGCCGCGCACCGTAGGTCTGGATGTACGGCGAGAAGGCGGGCACCGTCTCCGTTGCGACGGGCGGCGCGACCGTCGTGGTCTCGTCCTCGACCACCGTCTCCGTCGTGGTGCCGGTCTCCACGGGCGGGACCGCTTCGGTACGGGGCTCGGGCAGCGTCGTGCGGGCGGGCGGCGGGGTGGGGACGGTCTCGGCCGGGCGCGGGTCCTCGCGAACCGGGCGGGTCTCGACGCCGAAGAAGACCTCGGGCGCCGTACGGCCGGGCGGGGGCGCCGCCGCCGTACGCACGGGGGGCGTGGCTGCGACCGCGCGCGCGGGCTCCCTTGCGGCGGCGTCGGCGGGCTCCGTCGCGAGCCAGGGCGAGGTGTGCGGAGGGGGGTTCTCCTGGTGGAGCAGTACCGCCCCGCGGCCCTCGCGCGAACCGGCGGTCCATGTCCTGCCGTCCGGCAGCAGCACGGTGAGGCGCAGGTTCAGTACGGGGGCGGCGACCGCGAGGGTCAGCCACTCGGACGCGCCGGGTCCCTGGCCGGTCCGCACGCCCTGGACGAGGGCGTCCGGCTCACCGGCCGGGAGGAGCGGGGTGCCGGGCCGGGGGCCCTCCGCGGGCAGCCCGAGCGTGCGTTCCGCCGGGGGCACGGCGAACTCGGTGGCGAGCGCGCTCGCGAACCCTTCGCGCAACTCACCGGGTGTGGCGGGTCGTTCGCCCCGCGAGAGCCGGCCGGTCTCGACGGGGGCGACGGCGGTCAGCACGTGCGCGAGCGTGTCGCCGCCCGGCAGGATGTGCACCGGCGTCAGCCCGTGCTCCTCCAGGTAGGCGTCCGGGGAAACGGGGACATCCGCCACGGAAGCGGGCACCTCCTCCACCGGAGCCGGAGCGCGGTGCTCGTCCAGGGGGGCGGGGGCGGGGGTCTCCGTCTCCTGCTCCTGCTCCTGTCCGGGCAGTGTGCCCCGCCGCTCGTGGTCGTCGAACGCCCGCGCCATCTCCTCGTACCTGCTGACGAGCTCGGCGACGCGGGAGCGGCCGGGCGCCGCCTCCCGTCCCGGGGCCGGGGCCGTGGGGGTGGGCGTCGGCGGAGCGAGCAGGACGCGGGAGGAGGGGCCTGGGGCCGCGCGGCCCGGGGCCGGGGGCGCCTGGCGCACCGCGTCGCTTTCGCGGGGTGCGGGGAGCCGCAGCGTGCCGTTGCCCGCCGCGCTGAGCATTCCGTGCAGCGTCCCGGCGGTCAGCAGGCCCGCCGCGCGGCCCGACTGCTGGGCGTGGGCCTGCGTAAGGTCCTCCAGGACCCGCCACGTGAGCGGCTCGGCCCCCTCCGCGCCGCCCTGCCACAGGCGTTGCTGCTCCAGCGCGCCGAAGTCCGAGACGAGGGCGAGAAATTCTCCCTGGCGATCGGGGCGCGTGTCGATGTCGAAGCCGAAGGTCAGGCGCAGAGCGCGCACCCAGCGCAGGACCCGGGTCGTGCGCCGCGCCACGTCCCCGGGCAGCCCGGCGTGGTCGGCGAGCGCGATGAGGCGGTCCACGAGGGGTTCCGGCAGGAACTGGTGCCAGTCGTACCGGGGCCGGTCGGGGTCGTCGGTCTTGATGAGCCCCGGGGGGTGCTGCTCGTCGCCCTCGTCGAGCGCGACCAGCGCGTCGGAGGCCACTACGTGGCGCCGGGTCTGGTTGGAGACCTCCTGCGCCGCCGCCGGGCGGACGAGCGGGTCCGAGCCGGGCCGCACCATGGCGATCTCGCACCACAGGAGCCACAGCGGCACGTCCGGGCGCAGCCGCTGCACGCTGGGGCGGCGGCGGAGCTCGCGGCCCAGTTCCGTGGGCGCGACCTGGTGGTTGCGCCCGGTGCTGTGCATCGGCAGGACGACCCGGCCGCCCTCGCCGTGGCCGAGGGCGACGTACGCGTCCGCGAGTCCGCGCGGCAGCAGCATCAACGGGCCCCGCCGGGCGGTGGAGAGGCCGGGAATCGCCTCGCTCTCGTTGTAGTAGTGCATCATCTCGGAGACCATCCGCAGCGCCTCCTCCCGGCGGGCGATGTCGGCCTCGTCGAGATAGGCGCGACCGGTGAGCTCCTGGCCGTCCGAGGTCACGATGGGGTACGAGCGCACGTCCGATTCGGGGTACGTGGAGCCGTCGCTCGCCGTCACCCGTCCCTCGGGCCCGGCCGGTACGAGGCCCGGGTCGCTCGGGAACCACGAGCCGACCGGTACGGGCTGCTCGTCCGGCTCGGGCGGCGGGAAGGCGAAGGCGCGGGCCCCGTCGGGCACCGGCTGGAGCCGGAAGGGGCGGGTGACGCCCCAGGCGCGGGTGGCCGTGCCGTCCGCGATCAGCCGGGACAGACTCTCCGACGTGCCGCCCTGACGGGGCCCGACACCCACGGCGACGGGTGCCTCGGGGGAACGGTCGGGGTCCTCGGCGACGAGCGCGGCGAACTCCTCCTCGTCGAGCGGGACCGTCCCGCCCCCGTTGACGGCCACCAGGACGCGGCCCGTCTCCTCCTCGCGCTCGGCGACGACGACGTGCGGGTGCTCCCCGGACCAAGGCGCTGGGGCGGAACGCAGGTTGCCGTCCGCGCCGGGGCTCAGGACCTGGCCGACGTCGAGCGTCAGCCCGGCGTGGCCGGTGAGGTTGCGGCCGAGGAAGTTGCCGGAGGCGTCGGTGAGGACCGAGGCGGGGCGCAGCGCGCCCATCCGCCGCACGCGGTAGGCGACGAGCCCGGGGAGCCCGCCCGCCCAACCGGCCCGGGCGGCGCTGGAGATCGTCTGGAACAGCTCCATGTGCCGCTGCGGGGTGATGTTCTCGGCCGGGTCCGTCCGCAGGACGTGACGGGTCACGGTGTCCAGGTCGAACGGGACGCCGCTGAAGCGCGGGGTGGCCCCGTACGCCCCGACGAGCGTGTGCAGGGCGCCGTACAGCCCGGAAAACTGCCCGGTCTGCTCGATGCCGGGACCGAAGGCACGTCGCAGCACACCCATGAGCCGGGGGTCGAAGGCGGGGCGCGTCGCGGTGCCCTCCCCGGCGGGCGGGGCTAGCCGCTGCCCGGGGGTGCCGGGCGCGGTCCGCCGCCCGGGGGTGTTCTGCCCGGCGCCTCCCGGCGCCCCGTCCCGGCGTACGTCCGCCGCGCCGTCCTCGCGCGACGCGGCGGCGGGCTGCCCGGCGAGGGGCGTGGAGGAGGTGTCCGCGGTGCCTTCCACGCGGCCCCAGAAGGCCCGGAAGTTGTTGAGCACGACGGGGTTGTCGAGCCCGTCGCGCGCGGCCGGGCGCCCCGGCCCGTAGACCCGCTGGAGCAGCGGCAGCAGCGCCGGGTCGTGCTGTTCCACCCAGTCCGCGCCGTTGTTGCGCCGGGAGCCGGACAGCTCGTCCACCCCGGCGTTCGCGGCGTGGTAGGCCGTCGTGAGCTGCGCGAAGTACTCGTGCGCGTCGGAGGAGGAGTAGTTGGGGAAGCGGCCGTCGGGCCAGTGCACGGTCTCGCCGGCCGCCTCGGCGGCCCGCTTCGCCTCGTAGACGTCCTTGATCCACTGTTGGTCCGCCGGGTCGAGCACGGACTCGACGGCGTGCGCCCACTCGTGGCGGGCGCTGGAGTAGCCGTCCGCGTAGGTGCCCGCGCCGTGGACGGCGGCGGGCTCGCCGAGCAGGTTCTCCTCGGGCACGCCCGCGTAGCCCCTGGCGAAGCCGCCGCGCGCGGTGCCGAGAGAACGGCCGGGGGCGCCCTGAAGGCCGTGGAAGGCCTCAAGGCCGGTGAACGGGACGTCACGGGGCACCACGAGGAGCTGCCGGCCCCCGGTGAGGAGCGCCTCGGCGACGTCGGGGTCGGCGGTCATCTCCCCGACGAGGCGCTCGGCCTCGGCCCGCGAGTCGGCGGGCTCGTGGACGCCCTCGGGCACGACGACGAGCCACTCGGCCGCCAGCTCCCGGAACTCCTCGCCGGTCAGCGCCTCGCGCATCTCCCGTACGAGACCGGGGTCGGCGACGAGCGCGGCGCGCTCGCCCGGCGAGAGCGCGGCGACCCGCGCGGAGCGTTCCGCGGCGGGGAGGCGGGGCAGCTCCGCCGCGAGCGTGGCGAGCTCGGGCGGCAGCCCGGCGCCCGGCGCGGGCACGGCGGGCCGGGGCCGGGCGGGCGCGTGGCGCGGCGCGGTGACCGGGGCGGTACCGGCGGGCGGGCGGCGGCCGGGGCGGGCCGGTCGAGGACCGGGGCGGGCGGCGCGGGGCGGACGGCGGGGCCGACGGGGGGCAGGCCACGCCGGACGCGCGCCTCGTTGTACGCGGTCAGGGAGACCTCGGCGAGCGCGTCGTACTGGGTGAGGACATCGACGTCCCGCGAATCGACCGGCGCGTAGGACCGCACCTCGACGCGGACCACTGACGGCACGATGCGCGGCCGTCCGTCCTCGTCCGGGTTGCTGTCCAGCGCGTCGAAGTTGGAACGGACGACGAGTGCCTCGTACTGGTCCACGACGCGGTCGGGGTGCTCAAGGAGCAGGTTGTCGAGGTACTCCCCGACCGTGGCGCTCTGTCCCCTGCCGACGTCCCGCAGCCGCTGCTCCAGCGGGTTGCCGTCGAAGGGGACGGCCGCGACGAAGTCCTGCGCGAGGACGTCCGCCTGGTCCTCCAGGAAGGCGCGGGGCACGGGGCCGAGCCCGGCGCGGACGGCGGCGAGGGAGTCGCGCGAGGTGGCGGCCGTCCAGTCCTTCGGGTAGTCCGCGCCAGGGGTGCGGCCCCGCAGTGCCGCTACGACCTGGGCGAAGCCGAGGGTGAGCACGCCGACGAGGTCCGGCGCGTCGAAGGCGGTGACCTGCGCGCGCTGTGCGGGGTGCGCGTCGATCCAGCGCGCGAATCGCTCGCCGCCCCTCTCCCCGTACGCGATCGCCCGGTCGCTGTCCGCGTGCGCGGCGCCGAGCGCCTGACCGGCGGCGGGGCGCATCCGGCCCCGAACATGGCGGAGGAGGGGCACGAAGCCGGAGAGCGGGACGGCCACCGTGTGGTGCACGAGGATCTGCGCGGACGGGTTCTCCTGGAGCCACAGCTCCGCCGCGTCGTCGTCGACGACGTACCCGTGGGACGCGGGGAAGACGCCCGGGAGGCGTGTGCTGCCGACGGCGTGCGTGATGCGGTGGAGCGAGTCGAGAAAGGCGTTGGCCACCGCCTCGGGCTCGGCCCGCCCGTCGGGCGCGCCGTGGACCAGGGAGCGGGTGGGGGGTACGGCCAGATCCACCGCCTGGAGCGGTTCGGAGCGGCGGGAGCTGCCGGACTGCCGCACCCAGTCGGTGATGATCTCGGGTGGCGTCTGCCCGGCGGCCACCGCCGGTCGCGCGTTGATCACCGGGCCGAACGGGCCGGCGTCGCCCAAGGACGCCTGCCCGGGAGCGAGCGGCGCGAACCGCACCTCCTCCGAAGCCGGCGGCACGGAACGCGTCCCACGGGACGACTGTGCGGGGGTGTCGGGGGCGGGGGTGGTCGTGGTGGGGGTCTGCTCCACCGGGGCAGGGATCTGCCCGGAATCGCCGGGAATCGGCTTCAGGGCGCCCGGAACGGGCCTTCCCGTCCCGGGCGTCGGCTCCACCACATCGCCCACCGGCTTGCCCACCTCAGACGTCGGCTCCACACCACCCGGAACCGGCCTGCCCGTCACGGGGGTCGGCTCCACCGTGTCCGGGGTGGTCCTGCCCTCCTGGGGGGCCGGTTTCGGGGACACGTGTCCCCCGGTGCCCGGTTCGTCGCGTACGGGGCCGCTGTTCATGACATAGTCCGACGGCGCGGCCCGCTTGGCCACCTGGATCTCCTCAAGACGCTCCTGGAACTTCCCGTGGAACGCGCCACGGTCGCCACCCGGACTCCAGGAGGCCTCCGCCCGCTTGCCCCAGTCGGCGGCCTCCTCCAGGGACATCCCGGAATCCCGGCCGATGTCCCGCACGCCCTGCCCCCACTGCTCCGGGGTCCGTTGTGCCACGCGCTGGTCGATCTCACGGTCCAGGAGACGGCTCGCCACCCCGTCCTCGACGCGGCTCCATCCGTTCTCGTCCCCGTGCATACGCGCCTCGCGGTACGCCTGGCCCCACTGGGCCGCCTCGCGCGGGCTCAGGCCCTGACCCCGGACGTACCGCTCCATCGCCTCGCCCCACTCGTCCGGCGTCACCCGCGCGACCCGCTCGCGCTGGAGGTCCCCGGACCCGGCGTACGGCCTGCCGTCGCCGGTCAGCTCGTGGACCCCGTGCCGGTCCCAGTGCGGCACGCCCTGGCCACGGCCGAGGAGCCCCTGATCCTGCAACAGCCCCTCGTAGATCTGGTGCCCGGCCGGGGCAGGGGCAGGGGAGTCCTCCGCCACGGCCGGTTCCGGCTTCGTGTCCTCGGTCCGGCCGCCGGGCACGTCACGGTCCGGGGCGGGAGACGTGGTCGTGACGGGCGCGTCGGTGCTCTCGTGCTCACCGCGCGGTACGCCGCCCGGTTCCTCCGTACGCGCGGGCGCGGACTCCGTACCGGCGTCCTTCTCCCCCGTGACCTCGGGGTTCTGCGCGTTCTCGCCCTTACCCTCGCCCTGCTGCTTCGCCGCCTGGATCTCCTCAAGCCGCTTCTCGAACTTCCCGTGGAACGCGCCACGGTCGCCGCCCGGGGCCCACGCGTCCTCCGCGCGCTGGCCCCAGTCGGCCGCCTCGTCCGGGGACATGCCGCGATCCAGGGCGTGGTCCCGTACGCCCTTCCCCATCTGCTCCGGGGTGCGCTGCGCCGTGCCCTGCTCGATCTCACGGTCCAGGAGCCGACTCGCCACGCCGTCCTCGACGCGGCTCCACGACGTCTCGTCCGTGTGCATACGCGCCTCGCGGTACGAGTCGCCCCAGAAGGCCGCCTCACGCGGACTGAGGCCCTGTGCCCGCGCGTACCGCTCCATGGCCTTGCCCCACTGCTGGGGCGTCACCTCGTCGACCCGGTCCCGCTGGTGCTGCGCCGTCCCGGCCAGGGAATCGGCCCCGCCGGTCCGCCCGTGCACCTCGTGCCGGTCCCAGCGCGGCACGCCCTGGCCACGGCCGAGGAGCCCCTGATCCTGCAACAGCCCTTCGTAGACCTCGTGTCCGGCCGGAGCCTGCGACGTCTCCGGCTCCTTCACCGGCTGGGGAACGGGGGCCAGGGCGTCCTTCTCCACCACCGGAGCGGGCGCCGGGGCGTCCTTCTCCGCCACCGGAGCGGGCGCGTCCTCGCCCGCCGCCGGAGCCGGCCTCGTGTTCTCGGTCCGGTCGCCGGGCGCGTCGCGCTCGGGGGCCGGAGGCGTGGTCGTGGCGGGCGTGCCGGTGGTCTCGCGCGTGCCGTCCGGTGCCGGTGCGTTCTCGCCCTGCTGCTTCGCCGCCTGGATCTCCTCAAGACGCTCCTGGAACTTCCCGTGGAACGCGCCACGGTCGCCACCCGGACTCCAGGCGGCCTCCGCCCGCTTGCCCCAGTCGGCGGCCTCCTCCGGGGACATCCCGGAATCCCGGCCGATGTCCCGCACGCCCTGCCCCCACTGCTCCGGGGTCCGTTGTGCCACGCGCTGGTCGATCTCACGGTCCAGGAGACGGCTCGCCACCCCGTCCTCGACGCGGCTCCATCCGTTCTCGTCCCCGTGCATACGCGCCTCGCGGTACGCCTGGCCCCACTGGGCCGCCTCGCGCGGGCTCAGGCCCTGACCCCGGACGTACCGCTCCATCGCCTCGCCCCACTCGTCCGGCGTCACCCGCGCGACGCGGTCGCACTGCGGGCTCGTGGTCTCGGAGCGGAGGTTCCCCTCGGGGGAGAACTCGTGGACCCCGTGGCGGTTCCAGCGGGGCACGCCCTGACCCTCGCCGAGAAGGCCCTGCCCCTGCAACAGCCCCTCGTAGACCTGGTGTCCGGACGGGGCCTGCGGCGTCTCCGTCCCCTTCCCGGGCTGGGGAGCGGGCGCCGGGGCGTCCTCCGCCACGGCCGGTGCGGGCCTGCCGCCCTCGGTACGGTCACCACCCGCCTCGCGCTCCGGGACGGGAGGCGCGGCGGCGGTGTCGCCGTCCTTCCTCACCGGGACCGGGGCGGTGTCGTCGCCGTCCTTCGTTCCCGGGACCGGGGCCGCGTCGTCGCCCGTACGGGCGGGCGGTGCCGTGTCCGCCGGGCCGGTCTCCCGGGCCGGGGCGGGGCCGCCGTCCGCGTCAACG
Source organism: Streptomyces sp. NBC_01363 (assembly GCF_026340595.1). GTDB lineage: Bacteria > Actinomycetota > Actinomycetes > Streptomycetales > Streptomycetaceae > Streptomyces. The sequence goes on along the minus strand of NZ_JAPEPF010000002.1, from coordinate 1,833,559 downwards.
CCCTTGTGCTCGTTGATCGCGTCCCACAGGTCGCCGCGCCCCTTGTCGTTGATGGCGCTCCACAGGTCCGGACGGCGCGACGGCTCGGGGTACGCGGTCGCGACCTGTACGTTCTTCGGCTGCTCGGGGACGAGACCGTCGTCCCCGCCCAGGAAGCGCCAGGAGCCGTCCCCCAGCTCGTCCTGGTCCGAGTCGCGCCCCGCGCGCCTGTCGCGGAAGTCGTCCTCGCCACCCCCACTCCCCGCGCGCCTGTCCCGCGAGCCGTCCTCGCCACCCCCACGCCCCGTACGCGTGTCCCGCGAACCGTCACCGCCGCCCCGGGTGCCGCCGGGGCGGTCCCCCGGGGTCGTCGCCACGCCGTCCGACACCTCGCCGCCGGTTTTCGGGCCGCTCGTGACGTCCGGGCCCGCCGAGGCGGAGGTGTCGAGGTCATGCGGCACGTACGCCGAGTGGTCCAGTTCGTCGAGGCGCGCGTCGAGGTCGTGCTCGACGCGGGCCAGGGCGTCCTTGTCGCCCGAGGACTCCGCCTCCTCGAAGCGGTCGAACCAGTTCTTTCGTTCGCCGGGCGTCATGCGGACGCGGTCGCCGCTGCCGACCCCGGTCTTGGCCCGGTCCTTGTTCCAGGCGTCGATCCACTGGTCGCGGCGCGCGTCCGTGACGGCCTCGTTCCAGTCCGAGCCCGCCTTCGCGCGCGCCCCCGGGTCGCCGGAGGCCGCGGCCTTCGCCCACTGGTCGGAGAGCTGCTTCGCGTCCTCGCCCGGTACGCCCTGGTCCCGCGCGTACTTCTCCATGGCGTCCGCGCGCCTGTCGATCCACTCGGGGCTGTCCGGGACCGGTCCGCGCGCCGCCTCGTCCAGTTCGTCGAGGCGCTTGCCGTAGTCGTGCTCCGCCTGGGTCACGGCGTCCTTGTCGCCGGAGTCCTCCGCACCGGCGAAGCGCTTCTGCCAGTCCTTCAGCTCCTCGTGCGACATCTTCCCGCGGCCTCCGCCGGCGCCCTTCCCGCGCCCGGCCCGGTCCCCGATCCGCTCCTTGAACTGCTGGTCGCGGCGGGCGTCCCCCACGGCCTCGTTGTACTTGTCGACCGCCTTCTGGCGAGCCCCCGGGTCGCCCGACAGGCTGTCCTTCGCGTACTGGTCGGAGAGCTGCTTCGCCTCGGGCGCGGGTACGCCGTGGTCGCGGGCGTACTTCTCCATCGCGTCCGCGGTCTTCGCGATGCCCTCGGGGCTGTCCGGGGACGGCTTGCTCTTGACGCCCTCCAGTTCGTCCATGCGCGCGTCGTACGCGTCCTCGACGCGGCGCTGTGCCTGCTCGTCGCCCGAGGCGTCCGCGTCCGCAAAACGCTTCTGCCAGTCCTTCAGCTCCTCGCGCGGCATCGGGGTGCGGCCACCGCCGCCCTTCCCGGCCGTCTTGGAACCGTCGACGCCGTCCGCGCCGGAGCCGTCCTGGCGCCGCCCGCCGCCCGCCGGGGGCGGGGCCGAGTGCGTCTCGTGCCCGCCGCCGGGGCGGGGGGTGGTGGACCCGGGCTCCTCACCCGGCGGGGTCGTCCGCGGGTGCTCGTCCGTCCCAAGGCGCTGCCCGGGGGCGGGCGCCTCCGCCGGATCGTGCGATCCGGGCCGCTGTCCGGGTACGGGCGTCTCCGCGTGATCGCCCTGCCCGGGACGGGCACCGGGGCGCGCCCCGTCCCGCGTGCCGGGTCCGTCCGTGGCGCGCCCGCCGCCGCCCGGCGGTACCGCGCCCTGCTGCTCGCCGCCGCGCGGGTGCCGCCGGGCGCGGCGGGCTGCCGCGCCGGGGCGCCCGTGGTGGCGTGGTCGCCACCGGGACGCCCGGCGGGGGGCGACGCGACGTGATCCGTGCCGGACCCGGGCCGTACGCCACCGGTCACGCCCTCGGCCGGATTCCCGCTCGCGGGCGGCTTCTGCACGCCCTCGCCGCCGACCGCCTCGGAGCGCCCGCCCGTAGGCGGCCGTCCCGTCCCCTGGTTCCCGTCGCCGCCACGGCTCCCCGTGTCGGTGACACGCGAACCGGGCCCCTCGGACCGTTCCCCCACGGGGGCCGGCACGGAACCGCCCGTCTCCGTACGCCTTCCGCCGTCACCGTGCGGAACGGGACCGCCCGCGTCCGTCCCCTCGGACCGCCCGGGCCCCGGCCGCGCGGGCGTGCCGGAGTGCGGTGTCTGGTCGGGAGCCTCGCCACGGGGAACCGGCGTGGACCGCGAACCCTGCTCCCGCACGGGCGGATTCGGCGCCGCCGACTCGCCACGCGGCCCCTGCAACTCCGCACGATCCCCGCCAGGACCCCCCGGAACCGGCCGACCCGGCATCTCCGAACCACCCACCACATGCGGCTTCCCCGACTCCGGGGCGGGCGGCGGCACCGACCGCGAACCCTGGTCCCGCACAGGCGGGTTCGGCACGGCCGACTCACCGCGCGGGCCCTCGCCCCGTACCGGCGGGTTGGGTGTCGCGGAGCCGGTGCGGGAGCCCTCCCCGCGCGGGGGTGCGTCCGAACCGGCGCGATCGCCGCCGCCCTGCGCGCCCGGGACGGGCTTGCCGGGGGTCTCGCCCGCCGTGACGGTGTGGGGCTTTCCCGACTGCGGGGCCGGGGTGGGCGGCGGGGCCGTACGAGAACCGTCGCCACCGACGGGTCGGTCGGACGGCGTGGGGTGCGAGCCGCCCTGCGGGTTCGGCCTGCCGCTGAGCGGGACCGGGGCCCCGGTGGGGGTGTGGGTGCCGGGGCCCTCGCCGCGCGCGGGCGGCGGCGGCATACCGACGTCGCCCGGACGGCCGCCCGCCGGGCCACTGCTCGTGGGGTGGTTCTCCTTGGCGGAGACACCGCCCGTGACGGGGGGCGCGCCCTCGCCCTTCCCCGGGCCGCCGGGGACGGGCACGGTGTGGTCGCCGCCGTGGCGGGTCTGGGCGGGCGGCGGCGTGAAGGTGTTCTTGCCGCCGCTCCCGCCGATGGGCGCGAACCCGTCCGAGCCGCCCGGCTTCGTCACCGGCGGCGAGTGCGGCGGCGGGCTGCCCGCCTTCGGTACCCCGTCGGGCGTGATGCCCTTCGGGACGCCGTGGTAGCCGCCGAGCCCTCCGGCGATGCCGCCGAAACCGCCGCCGATGCCGAGGGTCAGCGCCTCGGCGCCCCAGTCGATGTCGTAGTCCGTGTGCGCGATGGCCGCGCCCGCCGCGCCGATGCCGAGGTCGAAGGCGAGGCCCGAGGCGGAGCCGATGACGGCCCCGCCGATCGAGCCGACCACCGCGCTGCCGATGGGGCCGAGCCGCCCGACCATCGAGGCGATCACCGGGATGAGCCGGGCGATGAGCTGCCCGATCATGGCGAGCAGACCTTCGAGGAGCGGCCCGAGGTAGAAGAAGACGGCGCTGAAGATCGCGCCGAGGATGTCCGCCCACATCATGGCGTTGAGCTTCTTCGCGTACTCCTCCGCCGCCTCGTGGAGCTTGTCCGCGTACCGGTTGATCGACTGGCCGATGGTCCAGGCGGTCTCGATCGCGTCGTCGAGGTTCTTGGCGGCCGCGTCGGACCAGGCGAGACGGGCCGCGTTGCCCGCCGCGCCCTTCCACTCGATGCCCTCCACGTGCCCGTTGACGGCGACCCGGCGCTCGTGGAGCTCGTCTCCGAGCTGAATCCAGGCGTTGCCCAGGGCGTAGATGTCCTCAAGCTTGATGGTGTTGAGTACGGATTCCGCGGAAGCCATGGGAGCGCCCTCCTCGGGCGTACTGCTGGGGATCGGGCGTCGGGGCGAGGACGGTCGCGGGGCCGGCGGGCCCCGCGACCGGCGCGGTCAGCTGCGGGCGGCGACGGGTTCGTGGTGCGGCGGGCCGTCCTCCCGGGGGGCGGCGGCCGGGTCCCCGGCGGCCTCCTCCGGCAGGTCGCGCTCGTCGAGGGCGATCTGGACGACGGTGGGGCCCTGGCCCCGGCGGACGAGGAGACCGCGTCCCGGCTCGCCGCGCCGGGCGCGCTGCTCACCGATGAGGACGCCCTCGCGGTGGTCGCCGGAAAGCAGCAGCCCGCTCGTGCCGTTCTCCTTGAGCTTGCTCAGCAGCGGGTCGGAGAGGAGGGCACGCCCCGCGCCGCCGACCCTGCGGGCCAGGACGAGGTGGAAGCCAAGCTCCTCGGCCTGCGGGATGAACGGGGCGAGCGGGGCCAGCGGGCTCTGCCCCATGCCGCCGGCGGCGAGGTCGTAGTCGTCGGCGACGACGTACAGTTCGGGCCCCTGCCACCAGGTGCGCCCGGCCAGTTCGGCGGCCGTGACGTCCGGCGGGGGCATCCGGTTGCGCAGGGTCTCCGCGAGGGCCTGGGCCTGCCCGGCGACGAGGTCGGCGTTGCCGCCGCGCGCGCCGATGTACTCGGGCGGGACGACGTCGAGGAGGCTGTGCCGGTAGTCGACCACCATGAAGCGGGCGTCGCGCGCGGAGTGGCGGGCGGCGAGGCCGCGCATCCAGGCGCGCAGGAAGGCGGTCTTGCCGGAGCCGGAGTCACCGAGGACCACGAAGTGCGGCTCGCCGGAGGTGAGATCGAGGCCGACGGGGGTGAGGTCGGACTCGCGCAGCCCGATGGGCACCTCGCGGCCGGTGAGGGCCGGGCCGTGGCCCTCCCAGTGCTCGGCGGGCGCGGGCACGGCGGCGGCGGCCAGTTCGCGGACGGTGACCCGCTGCGGCAGGACGCGCAGCGCCGGGGCCGAGGGCCGCTTCCAGCTCGCGGCGATCCGGGCGACGAGCGCGCGTTCCGCCTCCGCGAGTCCGTCCACGGAGTCGACGCCGTCGAGACGGGGCAGCGCGACGTGGTGGGTGAGGCCGGGCGGCAGGATGCCCCGGCCCGGGACGCTCTGGCCGAGCGCGCGGGCGGCCTGGCGGTTGATCTCGGACTCGGCGGGGTCGTTGAGGCGCAGTTCGAGGCGGCCGGGGATGCTGTCGCGCAGCCCGACACGGATCTCGGCCCAGCGGTTCGCGGTGAGCCACAGGTGGACGCCGACGCCGAGACCGCGCGCGGCGATGTCGGTGAGTGTGGCGGCGGCCTCATCCTCCGCGGCGTGCAGCGCGGCCCAGTTGTCGACCACGAGGACGACGTCGGCGGCCCGTACGCCCTCGGGCAGTTCGCCGCTCACGCGGCGGGCGCGCAGGTCGGCGGCGGACTGGATGCGCAGGTCGCGGAACATCGTCTCGCGGGCGGTGACGATCCGGCCGACCTCGGCGAGCACCCGGCGTACGCGTTCCTCGTCGCGGCGTCCGGCGATGCCCGCGACGTGCGGGGCGTCGGCGAGCCCGTGGAGAGTGCCGCCGCCCATGTCGATCGCGTAGAACTGGAGTTCGTCGGGGGTGTGGGTGAGCATCGCGCTCAGCATCGCGGTGCGCAGGAAGGTGGACTTCCCGCTCTGCGGGGCGCCGACGAGGGCGAGGTGCCCCTGGCGGCCCGTGAGGTCGATGCCGATGGGGCGCTGTTCCTGGCGTGCCGGTACGTCGATGACACCGGCCGGGAACTTGAGGCTCCCCGGGAGCGGCCACAGCGGGCCGACGAGCCCGCGCTCCGGGTCCTCCTCGGGCTCACCGAGCAGCGGCAGCAGACCGAAGTGCGCGGGGAGCGGGGGCAGCCACACCTGGTGGCCGGGGGTGTCCTTGGTGAGCACGCGCTCGACGGCGAGGGCGAGTTCGGTCGTACCGCCCGTCCCGGCCCACTCCCAGGCGGGCTTCTCCTCCTCCTCGGGCGCGAGCGGCGCGAGTTCGCCGTGCACGGCGAAGGGCACCGGGGCGAGGGCCGCGGGGGACGCGTCGGGGTCGAAGCCCCGGTAGGGCGCGGAGACGTGGGCGACGCGGAAACGCTCGTACACCGTCTCGTCCACCTTGAGGTAGGCCGAGCCGGGGATGGCGGGCAGGCTGTAGGCGTCCGGGGTGCCGAGGACGGCCCGGGACTCGGCGGCGCTGAAGGTGCGCAGTCCGATCCGGTACGAGAGGTGGGACTCAAGGCCCCGCAGGCGCCCCTCCTCCAGGCGCTGGGTGGCGAGCAGCAGGTGCATACCGAGCGAGCGGCCCACGCGCCCGATCTGGACGAACAGGTCGATGAAGTCGGGTCGCTGGGAGAGGAGTTCACCGAACTCGTCGACGACGATCAGCAGGTGCGGCAGCGGTTCGAGCGGCCTGCCCTCGGAGTCGGTGCCGCCCGCCGCCTGGCGCAGCTGGTACTCGCGCACCGAGTCGGCGTTCCCGGCCTCGCGCAGCATCCGCTGGCGGCGCTGCTGTTCGCCCTGGAGCGCCTGGCGCATCCGGTCCACGAGGGCGAGGTCGTCGGCGAGGTTGGTGATGAGACCGGAGACGTGCGGGAGTTCGGTGACCCCGGCGAAGGTCGCGCCGCCCTTGAAATCGACCAGGACGAAGGCGAGGTGTTCCGGGGAGTGCACCAGCGCGAGCCCCGTGACGAGGGTGCGCAGCAGTTCGCTCTTGCCGGAGCCGGTGGCGCCGACGACGAGGCCGTGCGGCCCGACACCGCCCTGCGCGGACTCCTTGACGTCCAGGACGAGGGGTTCGCCGGTGCCGGTGACGCCGATGGGGACGCTGAGCAGGTCCCGGTCGTCGGGGGCCCGGCGCCGGTCGGCCGGGTCGAAGGAGGCGATGTCGGGGATGCCGAGCATTCCGGAGAGGGAGACGTGCGCGGAGAGGACCTGCTCGCGCTCGCCGGAGAGCTGGAGCGGGGCGAGGGCGCGGGCGGCGGCCTCCAGGACGCCGGGGGCGATCTCGTCGGCGCTCGCCTTCTCGACGCTCGCGTGCAGGGCCGGGTCCCGGCCCTGCAGGACGAGTCCGCCCCGCGCGTTCGTACGGGCGCGGACGTCGACGCGGCCCGGCTCCGAGCCTTCCTCGTCCACGAGGCACACGAGGTGCAGGCCGATCTCGGGTCCGGCCTCGGTGAGGAGTTCGTTGAGGAGCGCGGAGCGTGCCCAGACGGCCTCGGGCTCGTAGTCGTCGATGAAGACGACGAGGTGCCGTCGCGCGGCGGCACCGCGCTGGGTGAGCAGCCGGTTGCCGCGCTCGGCGCGGGCCGTGACGGCCTGGTCGAGGACGGCGCGGAGGTGGTCGTTGAGTCCGGTGAGGTCGTCGGCGAGCATCGGCACGACCTCCTGCTCGCGCGCCCCGCCCTCCTGCTCGGCCGGTTGCGCGTGCGGCAGCCACTTCGCCCAGTCCCAGGCGGAGTGCCCGCCGGTGACGACGGCGACGCGTACGTCGTCGGGGGCGTGCAGCACGGAGAGTTGGAGCAGGAGTGCCTGGGCGAGTTCCCGGCCCCGGGCGCGGGGGCCGAGGAGGCTGACGACGCCGGAGTTGCCGAGGTCGAGCCAGGCGGCCTGGTCGTCGACGGCGACGTGCTGGCCGACGAGTTCGGCGGCGGCGTGGCGGCAGGCGGTGTCGAGCTCGACGGTCGGGTCGCTCTGCTCGGGCAGGCGCAGCGGCGCGGCGGGCGGCACGGTGCCGGTGCCGAGGCGCAGGCGGAGGAAGTCGTCGTCGCCGGGGCGGCGTTCCCACACCCGGCGGCGGCGCGTTGCCAGCGCCCACAGCCGGTCGGGGTGCGGGTGCCGCCAGGCGTCGGCGGCGCGCTGCTCGGCGCGCGAGTGCAGCGCCTGCTTGCGCATCCCCGACAGGTACTCCATGTACCGCTCGCGCTGGCGGAACTGGTTGCGGCGGCGGCTGCCGCGCAACTGCATCCGGACGCCGATGGTGATGCCGATGGAGACCACGACGAAGGCCATGCCGAGCAGGATCATCCAGGCCCGCCCGTAGGCGACCATGTAGGCCGCCATGCTGACGCTGGAGAGCAGCGGCAGCAGGAGCATGAGCCAGCCCGCCGCGCCCTGCGGCTGGGGTCGCTGGGGCGGGGCGGCGAGGGTCGTCCCGCCCTCCGGCACGGGGGGCGGCGTCATACGGACGGGGCGGTGGAAGGGGATTCGACTCACGGTGGCTGCCTAGCGGGCTGTCGGCGGACGGAGCGGGGCGCGGGCACGGGTGCGCGCGGGGGCGGACGCGGGGCGCCCGCGCGGTCGTGGGGGCGCGGGCGCCGCGGCTCAGTGGGGGAAGGTCATGGTGATCGCCGTCTTGTTGGTGTCGGTCTCCGCGCCGGGCGGGGTGTCCTTGGGGTCCTCCCCGTCCCCGCCGCCGGTCAGCGCGTCGTGGAACTTGCCGAAGGCGCCGGTGATGCCGTCCTCGGCGAGGCTGTAGTTGTGCTCGGCGCTCCCGACGCCGTCGGCGAGGGTGGGCAGGACGGCGGGCGTCGGGTCGTCCTTGAAGCCGAACAGCTCGCGCATCACGCGGTTCCACTCGTCCACGACGGCCTGGGCGTCGGCGGCTGCCTTGCCCTCCCAGCGCAGGCGCAGCCCGAAGATCCGGTCGCCGATGGCCTGGGTGGTCTCCGAGACCTCCTTGCTCAGGTCGAGGAGCCGCTTGGCCGAGGACGCCATCCCCTGGGGGGAGACGTCTAGGAGGGAGGTGTCGTAGTCGGTCTTGCCGTTATCGGCCATGACGCACCTTTCCGGCGAAACCCGGTGCCCGGTACGGGACTTGTTCCCGTACTCGCCACCGCGTCCGCACTGACAATTCCGCACACAAGTGATAAACCTGACAGAGTTCCCGGGGACCGGTCCCCGGTCGGCGTGCCACCGGGACGGTGCCGGACAGACGAGGGAGAGACCGTGAGCGGCCCGATAGATTCCAAGTACGACACGACGCCCCTGCCCGAGCCGGAGGAACCGGCCGACGGCAAGGACCCGGAGCCGAGTGCCGACAACGGCAAGGACCTCAGCGGCCTGGTCCCGGAGGACAAGGTCGCCTGGGACACCCCGCCCTCCTTCAATCTCGACCCGAAGGACGTCAACAGCAGCGGCTCCAATCCCCCCGAGCCGAAGCCGGGACCGCCCTCCGGAAGCCTGCGCGTGGACCTCGCCTCGCTGCGCACGGCGGAGAAGTCCATGCTCGTCGAGGCGCGCGAGGCGGTCGCGAAGTACGAGGAGGTGCGCGCGCACGTCGCCTCGGTCAAGGACACCGTCTTCGGCCAGACCGCGAAGGACAAGGCCGACACCGGTGAGGGGCACACGAGCCTGGCCAGCGGCTACAAGCCGCCGCAAGAGGACTCGGACAACCCCTTCGCCCCGGCCGCCCGGGAGTTCGCCGCCGAGATGAACCCGGCGATGGAGCGCGCGCTGCTTCAGGTGGGCTCGGCGCTGGAGAAGTTCGGCGAGTACATCGCCCTGCTCAACCACTCCGGGCAGGTGTACGCGCACACCGACCGCGAGTCGCGCTTCCCGCCGCCGCCCGCCGGTTGAGCGGGGCGCGTGCCCGGCCCCGCCCCGCCCCGCGTGCCGCGCGGGGCGGCGGCGCGGCACGGCGCCCGCTCGCGGCCGTACGGGCAGCGGCGCCCCGGGCACGGCGAGCGCCCCGCGCGGCACGGCCGTACCGGCGGCGCGGTGCGAGCGCTCAGCCATGGGAGCCCCCGCCGTGCAGGTTCTTCTCGTTCTGTTCCTCGGCGGCGTGGTAGTTGTCGTAGCTCGTCTGCATCTTGACGACGATGTCGGCGAGGACCCGCTCCAGGTCGTGCTGGCACTTGTGGAACCAGGACTCGATCTCGTCGAAGGTCCCGTAGGCCGGGGTGTTCCAGTGCTCGCCGACGCCCTTCATGGCGTGGTCGATCTCCTGCATGAGTTCGGTGACCAGCCCGGACGCCTTGCGCACGTAGCCGAGCGTGTCCCTCAGTTCGGCGAGGTCCGCCTTGAACTCCTCGAACGTGATCTCCTCAGCCATCCGTGGCACACCTGCCTCTCCCCCGGTCCTCCGGGGTCTGCGGTCGCGGCGCGGCGTACGGGACGCGCGCGGGGGGAAGGGGCGCGCCGGTCACAGCGCGCCCTCGGGCGGGAGGTCGGCCGTCCGCAGCGTCGTGAGCAGGTCGGGCTCGGCGGCGGCCAGTCCGGCGGGGCTGAGATCGAGTTCCGCGACGCGCGCGGCGTGCCGCTCGGTCATCCGCTGGAAGACCTGCCGAGCGCTGCGCCCGTTGCCGAAGCGCTCGCCGCGCGGCAGGGTCTCGAAGTAGTCGTGCAACGCTTCCACGGTCTCGGGCGCGCAGGTGTACTCGTGCCGCGCGGCCTGGTACTGCACGATGCGCACCAGTTCGGGCGGGGAGTAGTCGTCGAAGTGGAGGGTGCGGGTGAAGCGCGAGGCGAGGCCCGCGTTGGAGCCGAGGAGCCGGTCCATCTCGCTCGGGTAGCCCGCGACGATGACGACGACCTCGTCCCTGTGGTCCTCCATGAGCTTGACGAGCGTCGCGACGGCCTCGGAGCCGAAGTCCGTCATCTGCCCCTGCGGGACGAGGGAGTACGCCTCGTCGATGAAGAGGACCCCGCCGAGGGCGCGCTTGAAGACGGCGGTCGTGCGGGGCGCCGTGTGGCCCACGTACTCGCCGACGAGGTCGCCGCGGTCGGTCTCCACGAGGTGACCGCGGCTGAGCAGGCCGAGGGCGGCGAGGAAGCCGCCGTAGAGCCGGGCGACGGTGGTCTTGCCGGTACCGGCGTTCCCCGCGAAGACGAGGTGGCGGCTGAGCGGCGGCGGGGCGAGCCCGGCGTCCTGGCGCACCTTGACCATCTGCATGAGCCTGGTCAGCGTCAGCACCTCGCGCTTGACGCCGTCGAGCCCGACCAGGCGGTCGAGTTCGGCGTGGAGTCCGGCGAGTTTGGCCGCGGCCTCCTCGGGGTCGCGAGCGCCCTCCTCGTCCTCGCCCGGCCCGGTCCTCGCGGGGGCGCGGTGCGCGGGCACGGCCGTGAGGACGGCGCGCGCCTCGCCCGGCGACGCGAGCGAGGGCAGCAGCGGCTCCGCGACGTCCTCGACGTGGCAGTCCTCGGCGCGCACCTCGGCGTCCTCGGCGCGCAGCAGGTCGGTCTCGGTGCCGGTGACGGTGCAGCGGCGCAGCAGGACGCGGGAGCGGGCGGCGGCGTAGACGGCGGGGAAGCGGCTGCCGGTGAGCCGGCAGTCCTCGTAGCGGCCCGCGCCGCCCTCGTCGACGTAGAGCGCGTTCTTCGCCGCCCCCTCGACGGTGAGGCCGCGCACCTCGGCCTTGGCACCGGCGCGGACGACGACGCCGCTGCCGCCGGGGGCGTCCACGGTGCCGTCCTCGATCACGGCCGTGCTGTCCTCTTCGAGGAGCAGGCCCGCGCCGCCGCTGCCGGTGACGGTCACGTTCTCCAGCCGGGCACCGGTCCCCGGGCCGACCCTGACGCCCGTCTCGGCGCTGCCCTCGATCGCGCACCGCGCGAGCAGCGGGCGGTGGCTGGTGCGCAGCCGGACACCGTCCCGGCCGCCGGAGACTCGGCAGTCGCGCAGGGCGGCGTCGCCGTCCTCGACCACCACCCCGGCGAGTTCGGCGCCGCTCACCTCGCAGCCCGTCGCGAGGAGTTCGGCGCGCGCGGTGACCCGTAGACCGTACTCGGGGGTGCCGGTGACGGTGCAGTCGCCGGCGCTCAGGCGTGCCGAGCCGCCCAGGTGGACGGCCGTGTAGGCGGTGTCGCGCACGGTGCAGCCGGTCAGTGCGAGGTCCGGCTCGCCCACCGCGTAGACGCCGTTGGCGCCGGTACGGGCGAAGGTGCAGTCCCGCGCGGTGACCTGCCCGGCGGCGCTCACGACGAGGGCGCTGTCGGCGCAGTCGACGGCCCGTACGGAGACGAGTTCGCCACCGGCCCCGCCCGTGACGAGCACGGCGGCGCCCTCGGTGTGGTGCACGTGGCAGCCGTGGAGGCGGACCGCGCTGCCGTCCTCCGCGAGGACCCCGGCACCGGCGGTGCGGAAGATCTCGCAGTCCCGCAGCCGCACCCCGTGGCCCGGGTCCCCGGCCTCGTGCGCGGCGCCCTCTGCCGCGGGGGCGCGACGGCCCGCCGTGCCGCGCGTCCACAGGCCCTGGCCGCCCGCCCCGTGGAGGCGGCACTCGTCGAGGCTCGCGGTGGCGTGGCCGCCGACGAGGACGGCCGACTCGCCGCTGGCGCGCACCTCGCAGCGGCTCAGGCGTACGTGCGCCCCGCCGCTCACCAGGACACCGTGCCCGGTGACTCCGTCGATCAGGGAGTCGGAGACCTCGGCCCGTGCCTCGTCCTCCACGCGCAGGCCCTCACCGGTGCACCCGGCGAGCGTCACGTCCTCCAGGACGGCGTGGCCGGTGCCGGTCAGGCGGACCGCCGCCGCCCCGGCGCGCCGCACGGTGCAGCCGCCGAGCCGGGCGGTCGTCGTCCCGGCGATCTCGACGCGCCCGCCGGTGATCTCGCAGTCGCGCAGCACCGGCTCGCCGCCGCGCAGCAGGACGACGGGGTCCCGGGGAACGTCGGATTCGAGGGCGAAGCCCCGCACCTCGGCGCGGCCCGCGTGCACGGTGAGGGCGGGCCCCCGGGCGGCGACGAGCCGCACGGTGCCCTTGGCGACGAGGCTGACGTCCTTGTCGAGCACCAGGCTCTCGGTGTAGGTACCGGCCTGGACGGTGATCACGGCGCCGGGCTTCGCCGCCCGTACCGCCGCCCCGATCGTGCGGTGGCCGCCCCAGCTCCCGGGCGCCACGCGCTCCGCGGCGAGCCTCACCGCGCCTGCCACCGCCGGGCCCCCGTCCGGTGGCCGCCGGACGGGGCGGCTGACGGGGAAGGTACGGGAAAGCCGTGCCCCTGACGGCCCGTCACAGGCTGCTCCCGAGGTTGGCCAGCTTGTCGAAGAGGCCGAAGACCCCACCGGCGAGCGGTACGCAGGCGACCGCGAGGAAGGTCGCGAGGCCGCCCGGCCAGCTCGGGCGCTCCTGCTCGACGGGGCGCAGGGCCGCGCCGAAGGCGAGGAAGAGACCGCAGGCGAGCAGGACGAGCCCGGCGAGGAAGGCGGCCAGCGGCCCGGCCGTCCGCGAGTCGAGGGCGTACTCGGGGACGCGCACGGCGAGCGCCAGCAGTCCCACGACACCGGCCGCGAGCTGGGGGGCGACGGCGCTGAGCACCCGGACGGTCCCAGCGTGGAGAAGCAGGCCGAGGCTCACGCAAGCGGCGAGCGCGAGGCCGTAGACGTCGTCGTGTGCGGCGAGGACGAGCAGCGCGGCGGCCAGACCGGCGGCGGACACGGCGCTGAGCGTGGTCAGCAGCCGGTTGCCGCGGCGGACGATGTCCGCGACGTCGGTGGAGTCGATCACGGCGGCGCCGGTGTCCCGCCCCGAGGGGACGAGCACCGCGATCTGGCTGGTGACCCGGGGCAGGAGCCCGGCGAGCAGGAACAGCACCGTCGCGACCACGGCGGCGGAACCGGCGAGACCGGCGTGCAGGACGGTCAGCGGGACCACGAACGCCGCGGCGACGAGCGTGAACAGCTGGAGCAGCACGGTGGCGGCCGAGGGCAGCGCGAGGAGCCCGGCGAGCGCGCCGATCACGGCCGTACCCGCGACGAGCACGGGTGTCGCGACGGGCCCGTGCACCGGGGCGCCGAGCCCCGCGCAGGCCATCAACGGGCAGGCGGCGAGCGCGACGAGCCGCCGCACGGCGAGCGGCAGCGGCCAGTTCTTGCGGGTGGCGTACCAGGCGAGGAGCGCGCTGCCCAGCGCCGCGACCGCGACGAGGGCGGCGGAGGCGCCGGAGAGCCGGTACGCGCCGAGCCACACCGCCGAGGCGAACATGACGAACAGCCCGGCGAGCACGACGCTCTGGGCACGGCGGCGGGCGCTCCACAGCGAGCCGTCCCCCCGGGCCTCCGCGACCTGCTCGTCGAGGTCGGTGACGCTCAACTCCTCGCGTTCGGAGGCACGCTGGTCGCGCAGGTAGAGCACGGCGCCGTCGAGGATGCCCGCCGCCGCCAGCGAGACGCCAGGGGCGAGGGGCAGGCCGCCCGACTCGGCGAGCGACCAGACCGGAGCCAGGTCCTCGGGCTCGGGCTGGCCGCACAGGGTGGCGAGCCGGGGGGTGTACTCGGCGATGGGGGCCTGCGCGGGAAGCGCGAGGTCGACGCGCCTGCGCTCGCCGACCACGGTAACCCGGCAGCGTTCATCGGGCACGGACGTTTCCTTCGGTGTGGGGCGTACGAGGCCGCCTCGGTGTGGGCGTACGAGGCCACCGGCCCGCGGGCCGCGGTGGGTTCAGTGCCGCCAGGTCGACATGTTCGACCACTCGGCGTCACTGTAGTTGTTCCAGTTGACATGCATGGCCTGCGCGATGCGGCCGAGCACGCCGTCGGGCCCGAAGAGGCCGTCGGCGGCCAGGTCCCACTCGTTCTGGAGATCCTGGTAGTACGTCGCGGCCTGGCTCTCGCGCCAGGCGTCGGCGAGCGGCGCGAGCTGCGACTTGAGCGCCTGGAGTTCACCGGAGATCTCCCCGGCCCTGGCGTTGAGCGTGCCGCCCGCGGCGGCGAGTCCCTCACCGACGTAGATCGGTGTGCCGTCGATATCGGCCATGGCTCCTCCTCGGATGCGCCCGGCCCGGTGGCCGCGCGCGGACCGCCGGGGGCGGTGTGCGCGAACCGGCCGGGGCGGCAAATCAGTTGAAGTTGGTCCCTGACGGGATCTTCGGCACGTCCTGGCCGAGCGCGGCGAGGTTGTTGAGGTTCTGCTGTTCGGATTCCTTGTAGTTCACGTAGTTGCCCTGGAGGCCCTTGGAAATGCCCTCCAGCGCGTCGTGGAGCATCCGCGCGTAGACGTCGTACTCGGCCATGAGGGTCTGGAACTGGGTGTGGGCGATGCCCTGCCAGTTCGCCTCCAGGCTCGTCACGTACGCCTTGAGCTCCGCGAGTTGCCCCGCGATCTCGGTCGCAGTGCGGGCCGTGCTACTGGAGGCGTTGGCCAAGTACTCGGGAGTCACCCGGTACGTGACGCCGCCGACGCTCACAGCGGGCTGTTCAGCCATGGGAATCCGCCCTTCTCGCCTGCTACCTGATGTAGTCAAACATCGCACAGGCCCCCTCCGCCCCTGGTGGACGCCACTGAGCAGCCCCTGGACAAGCCCTGAGCAAACGCGGCACACGCGCGCCACCGCGTGCCCCGAGCGGAGGTGGGGGGACGGACGGGCCCGATCGGCTCACCCGCCCCGGGGCCACGCCTCACACCGCCCTCTGCGGTTCCCTCTCCGCTATCTCCCCCACGAGCGCGAGTTGTCGGCGCTGGGCGCGTGTGGAGAGCTCCGTGAGCCGTTGGGCGTGCTCGGCCGTGGGGCACCACAGGAGCTGGGCAAGGAGGAAGCGACCACGGTCGGGGACCGCGACCAGGTGGGGCCACAGCTCGCCGGCCTCCTTCGCGCGGCGGGCGACGTCGTCGTGGTGGTCCAGGGGGAGGACGAGATCGGGGGTCCTCGCCATGTCCGGGTACCACTCGGCCGTGTCCGCGAGACAGGCGCGGCGGAACTCCTCGTCGTGCGCCCCGCTGCGCAGCCGGAGCAGGGCCGCGTGGGCCCGGCGGGCGTCGTCGCCGCAGGCAGCATTCCCCAGGTTCTTCGGGACTCGCGCTGACCACTTGCCGACTCTTCTGACACATCGTCAGGCGATTGTGGAGGGGTTCAGAGGGGCCGAAGCGGCGCGGCAACATAGCAGCGGCCCGCCGGTTACTGAGGTTGAACTCGTGGTGTCGTAGGGGCTGACGGGCTGTACCTCTCTGCGGAATCACCGGACCATGCGGCATCCACAGGGTGGCGGGTTGACCGCCGAACGGCAGCAGTTCCGTGAGGAGTTACGGCTTCAGGCTGCGGAACGGTTCGTCAGGGGCGAGGCGGGCTCGGTGATCGCCAAGGACTTGCGGGTCAGTGTCCGGTCAGTGCAGCGGTGGCGGCACCTGTGGGAGGAGGGCGGTCCTGGGGCCCTGCGGTCGCAGGGGCCGGCGTCGCTGCCGAGGCCGAGTGAGAAGCAGTTCGCGCAGTTGGAGGCGGAGCCGACCAAGGGGCCGGGCGCGCACGGCCGGGAGGACCAGCGGTGGACGTCGGCGCGGATCAAGACGGTGATCGGCCGACGTCTCGACCTGACCTGCACGATCCAGGGCGTGCGCAAGATGCTGGTGCGCAACGGCTGGTCCTGCCAGGTCCCGGCCCGACGCGCGATGGAGCGGGACGACGAGGCGGTGGCCGGCTCGGTCAAGAGGGTGTGGCCCTGCGCGGAAGACGCGCGGCGACCCGTGGAGCCTGGCTCGTCTTCGAGGACGACGCCGGCTTCTCCATGACGCCGCCGCACGCCAAGACCTGGTCACGACGCGGTCGGACCCCGGTTGCGCGGGTCCGTGGCCGTTCCCGCAGACGGATATCGATTGCCGCGCCGACCTGCTACAAACCTGGCCACCGGTCCCGGCTGATCCTCCGGCCCCGCCGGGACGACGGCCGCCGCGACGACGGCAAGAGCTTCTCCCGGTGCGACCGCCAGGACCTGCTGATCGCCGCACATCAGCGGCTCGGCGGCCCGATCGTGCTCATCCGGTACAACCTCAACGTTCACAAGGCTGCCGGCCTGCGGGAGTTCGCTTCCGCCCGGGACTGACCGACCATCTACCAGCTCCCGACCTACGCACCCGACCTCAACCCCGTCGAAGGGATCTGGTCGCTCCTGCGACGCGGCCGGCTCTCCAACGTCGCCTTCAGCACTTGCGAACACCTCGTCCAGCGCATCCGACGCGGCCTGCGGCACATCCAGTACCGCAGCGACCTCATAGACGGCTGCCTCGCCGGGACGGGCCTGACCATCAGACCCGCCTGAGCGACGACGCGACTCCACGACTTCAACCTCAGTAATTGTTGGAAGAGGACAATTTCTCGCTTTCGACTCGGTCGACTCTTACTCTGATTTTCCTTCTGAGCGCTGGCATGATCCCCATGAGGGCAAGCCATGAACTATGTGGTCTGCACAATTCAAGGAGGCTCGTGTGACCCGTAACGGTCGTGTGCTGGTGACGGGTGTCGGTGCGATGACGCCACTGGGAGCCGATGCGCCGTCGTCGTGGTGGGGGCTGCTGGACGGTAAGTCGGGGGTGCGTTTCCTGGAGGAGGAGTGGGCCGCGGACCTGCCCGTGCACGTTGCGGCCGGGCTCACGGTGGACCCTGCCTCCCTGCTTCCGAGGACGGAGGCCAGGAAGCTGGACCGTGGTGAGCAGGTCGCCATCCTCAGTGCGCGCGAAGCCTGGCAGGACGCCGGTGCTCCGCAGGTCGAGCCGGAACGACTTGCCGTCGTCATCGGTACCGGGACCGGTGGTGTCCTCACCACGCTGGGGCAGGACGACATCTTCGAACGCGCCGGGATTCGCCGGCTCTCGCCGTTCGCGGTCCCCATGCTGATGCCCAACGGGCCGGCTGCCTGGGTGAGCATGGACCTGGGCGCGAAGGGAGGCGCCAGGACTCTGGTGAGTGCCTGTGCGTCCGGGGCGGAGGCCCTCGCCCTGGGGCAGGATCTGATCCGCAGCGGGCGGGCGGACGTGGTCGTCGCAGGCGGGGTGGAGGCATGCCTGCACCCCTTCACCATCGCGGCATTCGCCCAGATGAAGGCCCTGTCCACGCAGTCCGTGGCCCCGGAGACCGTGTCCCGCCCGTTCGACGTCAAGCGGTCCGGGTTCGTCATGGGCGAGGGCGCGGGCATGATGGTGCTCGAACGCGCCGAGTTCGCCCGAACCCGCGGAGCACGTGCCCACGGCACGCTGGCCGGCAGCGCCGTGAGCTCGAGCGCGAACCACATCACGGCCTCCGACGCGGCAGGCCAGGCCTACGCCATGGAACTGGCGCTGCGCGACGCCGGCCTGGCCCCGGCGGACATCGGGGTCGTGCACGCCCACGCCACCTCGACGGAGTCCGGTGACCTGGCGGAGGCCGAGGCGATCGGCCGAGTGATCGGCAGCCACGCCGCGGTGACGGCGACGAAGTCGATGACAGGTCACATGATGGGCGCGTCCGGAACGGTTGGCGCCATGACCGCTCTCTTCGCGCTCAAGGACGGCATGGTGCCGGCCACACGCAACCTCGACGAACTCGACCCGCGCGTGGAACTGGACGTGGTGCGTGGTGAGCGCCGCACCGGTCAGTGGTCTGCTGCGTTGGCCAACTCGTTCGGGTTCGGCGGACACAACGTCAGTCTCGTCTTCACCAAGTGACGACGAGACATTGACCGCCACGCTGGGCGGCACGGGCTCCTCAGGCCCGGTTGCCGCCCACCCGTGATGCCGTGTCGTTGCTCGGACCGGCCTGACCATCCGACCGGTCACGACAACACGACCACGCACTACGGCCTGATCACCGCTGGACATCCGCCAAGGGCTCCCTGTTCCAGGGCGGGCGGCCTCCTGGACGACGACCTGTCACACCAGCTCGACCTTGCGAGCGAGCTGTCGAGCCACGAAGCAAACCTTCCGAGCGGGAGCCAGGCCACTGCGCCCAGGCCCCGCAGCGGCGGTCACCAGGTCAGCAAGCCGGGTCGCCTCCGCACCCGATACTGACCATTTGCTGACCCGAGCGGCCGCATCATGCCTCTGACCTGTACAGATGGCGAAGCACCAGATCTTGGACTTGCCCATGGTGCGCAGCATTCGGCACTCCCTGACGGTTGGCTCCCTGAGTCGGACGGCAGTGCACTGTCGACGGATGCCGCGGAATCACAACGCTCCGAACGCAGGCGGACAGGAACGAGGCTCGGCGAAGCCCACGACTTCCGAAGCCGTCCCGTCGATCATGGTTGGTAGCCTCCAAGGATGACTGCGACTTTCGACGAAGCCGTTCGCGCGCGACTGCAGGGCGCCCATATCTGGTACATCGGCACTGTGTTCGCCGACGGGTCGCCGCAGGTCAGCCCGATGTGGGTGGATCTGGAAGGCGAGAGCGAGCTGACATTCAACACCTCAGTGGGCCGGGTGAAGGAGGAAAACCTCCGCCGCGACCCCCGCGTCTATCTCTCGCACGCGGACGCCGCCGACCCCTTCGACCGAGTGCAGATCAGTGGCGAGGTGACCCGCTTCATCGAGGGCGAGGAGGCGCATGACCGGATGGACCGGCTGGCCCGGAAGTATCTGGGCGTTGAACGGTTCGAGTGGATCATGCCGGAGGAGCAGCGGGTCGCGGTGATCGTGCGCCCGGTCAAGGTCCGGCACATCGTCGGGGTGGAGCGGTTCCGGCCCGGAGGCCCCACCCCGACTCCCTGACCGGTCTTCAACGACCTGGCGTCGGCGCAGAGGCGGTTCCCCGCTGCCGCGGGCGCTCACCACCCGCCCCCGGCGAGCGGGCCGCTGCCGGTCTCGATCAGGAGGCCGACCGGCTCCGGCCCGGCGCCGACCACCACGATCCGGTCCAACGAGGCCACCCGGACGACAGGCCCGTCCAGTGCGTCGGGCCAGGCCGCGCCCGCGTCCGTCACCGCGATCAACCGCATGCCCGCGCCGAGTCCGGCCGCCGCGCCGGACGGGGCGTCTTCTATGACCACGCACTGCGCGCTGGTCACTCCCAGCTCGGCGGCCGCCCGCAGATAGGGTTCGGGATCCGGTTTGCCCCGGACCACGTCGTCGGCGGTGATCACGATCTTCGGGGTCGGCAGGCCCGCGGCGCGCAGCCGGCCGCGGGCCACAGGACCGGAACCGGAGGTGACCACCGCCCACTGCCGTTCGTCGAGTCGTTCGATCGGTTCGGCGGCTCCGGGACAGGGCCGGCAGCCGTCGAAGTCGGTGAGCTGCCAGCTCTGCATGAGCGCGACCTGTTCGTCGGGGTCGGCCGACGGGACCAGCTCCGCCGCCAGTTCCGCCAGCAGCGAGGCCCTCCGTCCGCCCTGCCGGGCGAGTGCGGAGGATACGAGATCCGAACTCGTGAGGGGGTACGAAGAAACGGCCACCTCGGCGGAATGATCAAGCGTCAGGCATCCGTCCCGCGCCGGGTCACCGTCACACGCTGACCGCCGTGCACCGTACCGGTGTTGATGTTTTCGTTCGGGGCCCTGTTCGCCACCCGTACGCCTTCGGATGCATCGCGCCTTCCCGTTCCCTCCTGGTCGCCGTCCGTGCCATGTCCCTCGCCCGCGGCGTCGCCGGTCATGTGCAGGTCGTGCAGTGGTCCGGAGGGGAGCGGCACATGGATCCAGGCCCTTTGGGCGAATCGCTTGCCCTCGACCGTTGCCGGCACCTCGATGAAGTGGTCCGGATGACGTCCCGTGTACCCGCTGGCGACCGCGTCCTGGTAGCAGCGGTCCGACAGAATGGCCGCCACCTGGGTGACGTTCTCCCTGGAAGACGCCAACACGGCTTTGACCGGGCGGGAGTCGAGCAGGCGGTGGGTGTCGTTGCGCACCGTCCCATTGCCTCCGAACTCGTCGCCGGTGTCCGGCAGGGGACCGACGTGCAGGCTGACACGGAGCCTGATCGGCAGGGCCCCGAGAGCATGGATGTTGAACTCGGCCAGCACTTCCTGAAGCGTGAACAGCCAGGGATGGATGACGAAGGGCATCAACGACGGGTCGAATCCCAGGACGTAACCGTCGCCGGTGGAGGCGGGGAACTTCCGGTCGTTCCACAGCTCCGCCAGACCTGCCCGGTCCAATGAGGTCCCGATCAGGTCGGGCACCGTACGGCTGACGACCTCGTGCTCGATGGCGGGGAGGCCGGTGAAGTCCTTGGCGTCCACGGCGATGATTCCCCGGTACGGGGGCAGCGGGCGACTGCGGGTGTAGGGCGCCGCGGTGGCCCGGGGCAGTCCGTTGTCCTGTTCGTGCATCGTCGCTCCTCTTCGAGGTTCCGCCGGGGCTCGTGCCGGCGGGGCGGGAATGTGGTGGTGCGTCGTCTCCGCGCCCCGTGAGCTTCACCGAGCGACGGGGAGCGTTCCGCTCCCGCGGTGCAGACGACCGGTGATCCACGCCATGTCCCCGTTCAGGTGGCGGCTCGACGGTTGAGCAACCGACTCAGGTGCACCTCGTCGAGGACTTCGATACGCGTCCTACCGAAACGCACCCGATGGGATCCGAACCGCTCCAGCACCTTGGTCACAGAATTCCGGCCGACTCCGAGGTGTTGCGCCAACTCGTCCCTGGTGAGGGAGAACGAACGCGCTCCGGAGATCTCGATCAGACGGAGCAACGTCGCCGCGAGCCGCTGATCGATGTCGCCCTCGCACGACTGGGTCTGCTCGCGCAGTCGGCTCACCGCATGCAGAGCGAGCTGAAATGCCAGGTCGTGCTGAGTGACGAAGTCACGGAAGGCAGCTGCGGGGATCACAGATACTTCACACCTGCTAAGAGTCCGGACATGGGCAAGCCTGACTCCGCCGTCCTGCACCGCCACCTCCCCCAGCACTTCTCCCGGCCCTCGGAAGGCGAGCAGCCGCTCCCTGCCGTCGCGATCCCCGCGCACCACCTTCACGATGCCGCGAAGTAGCGCAAGGACATGCGATCCGGACTCCCCCTGATGCAGCAGGACCGCGCCCGCCGGATGCGGCCGCCGCGGAAAGCCTGCCAGCCCTTCCCATGCCGATGCGGGCACGAGCTCCCGCAGTACCCGTGCCGGAGAAATGCGATTCTGTTCGCTCATGCGATCACGGTAGACGGCCCCATTCCTTTCCGGAGCGGAATGAGAAATTCCTCTTTTTATTGAATCGGCCACGTGAAAGCGCAGTTGCATTTCGACGCTGGATTACCTGTGACATTCCGGACTTTCTTTGTCACGCAAAGGCTCTCACTCGCCGCTCCGGGACACGCAACCGCCACCAAAAGATCGAATGTTCGGAATGTGACGACCGACATATTTCTTCTGCACTGCGAGAGCGGAGAGCAGCTCGACGGCGCGGAATTCTCGAATCGCCAGGAAAACCGCCGGCGGCCATTCGGCTCGGCCGGCCCTCTCCCGGAGGAGCCATGCGAGAACACGACAAGTACGTGGGTGGCACCCATCGCGCACCGCGAGCCGATGGGCCGGCGGACTTCGGTCTCGCCCACCCGCTGCCCGGCCGGACCGGCGATCCGGAGCGGGACGACCACGGAGAAGAAGCGGTCCTCGATGCGCTGCACCGCGCCGGATACACGCCCGCCCCGGAGGAGCTCGGACGGCTGAGCGATCTGCTGCGGTCCCTTCGACGCGCCGGGTCCACCAACGACGGGCCGGCGGCTCCCGCGAGGTCGTACACCGCTCTGAACGCCCCGCGGGGCGTCATCAACACCGGTCTCGTCCACGGCGGACAACACGTGACCGACATCGCGGTGTCCGGTGACTACGTCCGGGGAGCCGACGATGACCTCTGACACGAGCTCCGTCGACGGTGCCCTCAAGGCCGTGCTCCCCGAACTGGAGCGGAATCAGCGGATGTTGGTGCTGGCTCCGCACAGCACGGTCAACACCGGTGTGGTGCAGGGCGATCAGCGCAATGTGTCCAGCTCCTCGGTGGCCGGCGGCGGTCCCGTGGTACCGGTACGTCAGGGGCCCGTGCGGGCGAAGGACCTCCAGGCCGCCCGGCGCCGCTTCGTCCCGCCCCCGGCCTTCGAGGCGGGTCTCGCCGCGCTCGAATCGGGCATCCTGCTCCTTGTCGGCGAGCCGGGTACGGGCCGGCTGACGCTGGCCCTCAATCTGCTCGCTCATCCATGCGACGACCCGGCACTCGTCCAGATCGACGGGGCGGAGGACCTGACGCGCTGGCGTCCCCGGCCGCAAGGGGTGCACGGCTACCTGGTGACGGAGCCGGGCGACCCCTTCGCGCTCAGGCCCTGGGACCTGTCCAATCTGGAGGCGGCCCTGGCGGAAGCGGAGGCGCGCCTGGTCATCGTGCTTCCGGACGTTCCGGGGCTGACCCGGTTCCTGGAGAGGGACTTCGGTGCCCAGGTGGTGCGCCACCGGCCGCCCGACCCGGCCGAGGTCTTCGCCGCCCATCTCGCGGACATCTGCCCCGACGCGCGGGACCGCGCCCGCATGCTGGAGCCGCTCGGACCGGACTTCCTTCCCTCGGTCCTGCCCTCCGGGCTGCCGCCCGGGTACGCCGCGCGGGCGGCGGAAACCGTGGGCCGACTCGGTGCCGGGGGCGAGGTGCGCCTGGCCGAGGTGCTGGCCCGGCTCGCCTCGGTGGAGGCCCAGGAACTTCTGGCCCGTGCGGAGCACGATCCGGAGCTCCTGAGTCACCTGTTCTCGGTCTCTGTGTACGGAGGACTCGACCGTGGCATCGTCGTCGAGAGGGCCGCGGATCTGATGGCCTCGGCAAGTCCCGGACCGGAACCCGGGCCCGCAGGTCACGGTCTCCGGGAGCCGATGGGCAACCAGGGGTTCGGTCTGGTCCGTCAACGCCCCCTCGGGGACATCCTGCGCGGCGTCGGGGCGCACCGTGTACCCGGTCTCGGCGTCGACGGTCCGCAGCCCGTCGCGTTCTTCTGGCCGGCGGTCGGCGACGCGGTGTGGGAGGTGGTGTGTCGCGAACACGCCGATCTGCTGCCGCCGCTGCACCACTGGCTGGGCAGGACGGGGTCCACAGCGACGGAGATCGAGCGCGCCGGTCGTGCGATGGCCGGGATGGCCGTGCGCACCGGAGGGCGCACACTCGGACTCGTCCGTGAGCTCGCCCTGACCGTGGGCCACGCGGGTTTCGAGGTCGCCGCCCGGTGTCTGGGAACGGCAGCGCTCGATCCCGTGGTCGCCCACAAGGTCCGCGACCTGCTCCAGGAATGGAGCGACGCGCCCGAAACGGTGTTGCGCAGCGCCGTCGCGTACGCCTGTCGCTCCGACGTGGGCGGGGTCGAGGCCGAACACGCACTGATGTTGCTGCACGGTGTGGCGAACAGGGGAGGCGACGCCCCCGAGGACACCTCGGTGGCCCTGTCCGTCGCGGAGACGCTGATACAGCGGTTCGCGGTGGGGGATTCGGAGACCAGGGAAACGATCACGCGTCACCTGGTCGTCTGGACACAGGCCGAGGACACGGCGGCCCTGGTGGCCTCTCTCACCTTTCCCGTCCTGGTCGACTTCGACCACATCTGGTTCAGCGGCCGGATGCTCGCCGGGCCGACGACGGCCTCGGACATCGCGGAACTCGTCCAGCGGGCGCTCAACGAGGCCGCGTCGTACCCGTCGATGAGGGACGCGCTGCTCGCCTGGTGCCGCGGCCCGGACGAGGCGCCGGATCCGGCCGTCGAGGAGCTGTTCGCACGGCTCGTCGACTCCCGGCAGCACGGGTTCCTGCGCCTGCTCCTGCTGATCGACCGGGGCGGCGATGCCATGCCGGGCAAGGCTCTCGCGGAACGCTGCCTTGCCGAGTGGCGCAGCAGGAACCAGCCCCAGCGGACCGACTGATCAGGAGGACGACCATGGCATCACTCTCTGGGCCCGGACTGTTCGACTCCATCGAGAGGGAGTTCACGAGCAGGGAACCGGCATCCGGACTGCTGCTCGAAGACGGCTCCGGCACCGCGGGGGTCCCGCTCTCCCCGGCGGAGGCGCGCCCGATCCTGTACGACCGCTCGGCGGACCCCGCCGTACGAACTTCGCTGTGGCAGCAGGCGGTTGCTCTGGCACAGGCCGACGCCGACCGTTCCGGCTGGCCGCTGTGCGCGGTGTGGCTGGCCGTGCCCGGACTGCGCCGCACGGCGTTCCGGATCGCGGACCGCTTCGGCACCGCTCGCGAGGATGTCGAGGCCGAGCTGGCCACGGCCTGCCTCGAAGCACTTCGGGAGATGGGACCGGACACCGCCGATCCCGGGTCCGTGCTGCTGCGCTCCGCGTGCACGCGAGGCTGGAACACAGCACGCAGGGCGCGTGCCGAGACGGCGGTGGAGGACATCGACGCGGTGGCCGGGGCGCGCCCAGGCACGGACGGCCACTGGCAGGTGGAGTTCGAACGTGCCGAAAGGCCCGCGGGCCTCTGCGCACCCCTGCGGATCACCGTTCCGGCCGACCGGGCCGAGGGCGTCCGGGTCGGGGCCCTGGCGCAGGAATGGGGCCTGGCCGACACCGTCGGCGACACCCGCCGCCTCCGGCGGGGGCGCCGGGTCGGAACACTGTCCTTGCGCGGCCCGGGGAGGCGCGGATGAACGAGCGTGACCGGACACCCCTGACCTTCCGGGAGATCTTCGACCTTCCGGTGAGCGTCGACCTCGGAACGGCTGCACGGGCATTCGGCATGTGCATGAGTACCGCGTACCGGCTGGTCGGCCTCGGCACCTTCCCGTGCGAGACCGTCCGTGTCGGCCACCGCCACCGGGTCGTCACCGTGGATCTCATGCGGGCCCTGGGCATCGACGAGAGGCCCGTCTACGCCGACGACCTCGCGGACGGCGTGGCGCTGACGCTCTTCGACTGACGCGGCTCCACCGGGTCGGCAGGTTCCGGCCGGCCCTCGACATTCCGGCAGTTCCAGAACCCCTGGAGGACATCCACCGTGCCCACATGCTTCGTGATCGGCCCGAACGGCAACACCCGTGCCGCCGCCGACGGCACAACCCACGACATCCAGCAGCGCTCCGCCGTCTTCTACGAGGAGGTCGTGCGGCCCGTCTGCGAGCGGTTCGGCATGACCCTGGTCCGGGCCGACGACGTGGCCGGCGCAGGCCCGTTGTCCGACCGGTCGATCCGCCACCTCATCGACGACGACATCGTCATCGCCGACCTCACCGGGTGCAGTCCCGAGGTCGTCTACGGCCTCGGGATCCGGCATACCACCGGGCGGCGCACCGTGCACCTCTGTGAGGCCGGCAGGGCGCCCTTCGTGGCCGGTGCGCTCCCGACCATCGAGTACCCGGCCCTTCCGCTCGGCTCGGCCGAGGCCCGGCAGGCACTGATGACCACGCTCTCCGAAGGACTCCTCGGAGAAGGGGTTCCCGGGGGAAGTCCCCTTCTGCCGGCCGCGCGCGTCCCGTTCCCCGGCGCAATGGGCGCGGCTGCTGTCGAAGGCCCGACCCCCGCCCCGGCCGCAGTGGAGGAGGACGATCCGGGGCTCTGGGACCGGGTGGCCGCCGCCGAGACGGCCATGGAGGCGATCGTGGACGACATGGCCGATGTGGACGCGGCGCTCGTGGACCTCGCGGCCATGGGCGAACTGCTCAATGAGGACATGGTCCGGGCCGGTCTGCCGGGAACCCCGATGAGTGCCCGGCTGGTTGTCATCAACCGCTTCGCCAAGGCCATCGAGGGCCCGGCCGATGACTTGGAGGCGGCTTCGGGGCGTTTCGTCGAGCGCATGAACATCGCTGCCGATGCCCTGAGCGCGTTCCTCCAGTGGGCGCGGGACACCCCTCGTGACGAGTGGCCGGACGAGGTGGACGAACTGCTCGGCCAGGTCATCGGGACGGCCCGGGATGTCCGGGAGTCGGCGGACAGCGTGCAGGAGGTCGAGCCCTTGATCAAGATGCTCGGCATGACCAGTCGGCAGCTGCGCAGGCCGAGCCGGAAGATCGGCGCCTCCCTCCGGGCCATGTTCACGAGTCTGGCCATGTTCGAGACGTGGGAGAGCACGGCCCGTGAGCTGAAGCAGAACTGAGCGACGCGGGGCCGCGCGGACGGCCCGGGACCACGGACGTGGTCCCGGGCCGTCGTCCGCCGGACTGGCCCCGGTGCTCCCGCCGGAACGGAGGGCGCCGCGTCAGGCGTCGCGGTGGTCCGCGTCCCGGGAACGGAGGAATGCCAGCGTGCGGTCGAGCAGCAGCGCGGCGGCCTCGGCGTCGTAGGACGGCAGCGAGTTGTCGGCGAACAGGTGCTGATCGCCGGGGTAGAGGTGCAGTTCGGCGTCGGCGGCCTCGTCGACGAGGGCGCGGGCGGCGTCCGCGTCGCCCTCGTCGGTGAACAGACGGTCCGCCTCCATGGCGTGGATACGGACCGGGAGCCGCGACGGCCACGCTCCGAAGGCCGAACTCGGGACGCAGGAATGGACGAACACGGCGCCGAGTGCCCCCGGCCGGGTCTGAGCCAGCTTCTGGGCCGGCAGCACGCCGAGGGAGAACCCGATGTGGACCAGCTCCTCCGGTGAGTCCGCCGCCGCCCGGACGCCGCGGTCGAGCAGCTCGTCGAAGCCGGTCTTCTCCGCGTACGCCAGCCCCGCTTCCAGAGTGTCGAAGGTGTGGCCCTCGTACAGGTCGGGAGTGTGCACGGTGTGCCCTTCGCCGCGCAGCGCGTCGGCGAAGGTGATCACCCCGGGGGTCAGGCCCTGGGCGTGATGAAACAGGAATACTTCGGCCATCGTGAGCCTCCAACAGCTTTCGGACAGGGATCGATCCATGAATCTGGAAGGTCCGGGCGCGTTGACCAACCGCGGCGTCCCGGGCCACGGAAGGTTCCGTTGGACGACAGCGGCTCCCCGGGCAACCGACCCGACGACCGGACCGCGCGGCCGACCGCCCCCTCACTCCTCGGGCGGCGGCCCCAGAAGCACCGGCCAGCCCTGATCGGCATCGAGCATGCGATCCGGAGACCCGGTGAAAACCGCGGTCGCGGGCGCCGCCCGCGCGTACAGTTCCGGGTCCGCCTCGGTCTCCGCCCGGAGGACCAGCAGCGCCTCCGGGTCGGCGGCCGAGCGGCCGGGGAACGCCGCAAGGTCCGCACCCCTCCGCCCGAGCGCGGACGGGTGCACGGCGATGTCGACTGTCAGGCGGCGGCCGTCGAGGGTGTGTTCGGCCCAGCCGTCGGTCCCCGCCAGGAACAGGACGCCGTCGCCCTCGTAGCAGTGGTCACCGAGCCGGGCGACGGCACGCTCGCCGGGTGAGCCCTCCGGGTCGACGCAGAGCGTCACCACGGGCACATCGGGCTCGTCGGGGTTGACGCCGGGACGGATGTGGAGCCGTGCCATGGGCGGCCTCCGGTGACGGGTGGGGCAGGTGGGGGACCAGTACAGCACGACGACCCCGGCGTCCGGACCGCGGGCGGCCTCGGATGTCAGCCGGTCCGTCCGCCCACGCGGACGGGCCCAACACCACTGCGTCCGCTCCGTGTTCACCCGGGCGGTCGGCCGACGGGTCCTTGGCCGGTCCGGCCCGTCGCACCGAAGATCGATCGAGCGGATTCGCCACGGGGGGGGGTAGGCCCGCGCGGCACTCTTGCTATACGTTCCGTCCAACAGCTTGCTAGACGCGGTGTCTAACAAGTGAGGGAGGCGCTCGGCAGCCATGGATCCCATCGAGCGGGCACGGGATGGGGGTCACGGCCGGCCGGCGTGGAGTCGATCAGTCGATTCGAGGAGCCGCACCATGGCAAGCAGCACCGTTCGGCCGGAGGACCAGGACCGGCTCGACGAGCACGACGTCGCACGGCGCCTGCTCGATTCGTCGGCGAAGTTCTCGTACGACCCGGTCACCGAGGTGGACTGGGACACCCCGCTGGACAAGGACTTCCACGGTGCGAGCCCGGAGTGGAGCACGCTCTACGGCACCGCGTACTGGAACGAGTTGACCGACGCACAGCGCAAGGAACTGACGCGGCAGGAGGCCGCTTCGGTGGCCAGCACCGGCATCTGGTTCGAGATGATCCTGCAGCAGATGGTGCTCCGCGACATCTACACGACGGACGCGACCGACCCGCGGTTCCAGTGGGCCCTCACGGAGATAGCCGACGAGTGCCGGCACTCCATCATGTTCGCCCGCGGGGCGGCGAAGCTGGGCGCCCCCGCCTACCGGCCGCGCCGCGCGGTAATCGAGCTCGGCCGGGCCTTCAAGACTCTCGCGTTCGGCGAGGCCGCGTACGCGGCGATCCTGGTCGCCGAGGAAGTGCTCGACGTCATGCAGCGGGACTGGATGCGGGACGAACGGGTCGCGCCGTTCGTACGCACCATCAACAACATTCATGTCGTCGAGGAGTCACGGCACATGAAGTTCGCCCGCGACGAGACCCGCAAGCGGCTCCGGCATGCGGGCCCCCTGCGCCGGCAGATCAACGCGTTCGTGATCGCCGTCGCGTCCTATTTCATCGTCACCAGCATGGTGAACCGGCAGGTCTACGCGAACGCCGGGCTCGACACCCGGCGCGCGGTCGCCGAGGCCGGTGCGAACGAGCACCACAAGTCCCTGATGCGCTCCAGCTGTTCGGGCCTGATGGAGTTCCTGGCCTCGGCCCGCCTCCTCACCAAGCCCGCGCTGGCTCTCTACAAGCGCGCCGACCTGATCTGATCCGAGCCGAGCGACCCGAGCTGACGAGATGACCTACGCCATCACCCAGTCCTGCTGCAACGACGCCACCTGCGTCGCCGTGTGCCCCGTCAACTGCATCCATCCGACACCGCAGGAGCGGGCGTTCGGCAGCACGGAGATGCTGTACGTCGACCCGAAGTCCTGTATCGACTGCGGTGCCTGTGCCGACGCGTGCCCGGTCGACGCCGTCTTCCCGGTGGACAGCCTGCCCGCCGCACAGCAGGACTACGCCGCGATCAACGCGGCCTACTTCGCCGGGCAGGAGCCCGAACAGGGCGGCCGGGGCCCCAACTTCCACCACTGGGACGCGCCGTCGTTCGAGCGCGGCCTGCCGTCCGACTTCGCGCCGATCCGCGTCGCGGTCGTCGGTACGGGCCCCGCGGGCATGTACGCCGCCGAGGACCTGCTGCTGCACACCAACGCCGAAGTGACTCTGGTCGACCGGCTGCCGGTGGCCGGCGGGCTCGTCCGGTACGGCGTGGCGCCCGACCACCCCGCGACCAAGAAGGTGGGCGAGAGCTTCGCACGTCTCCACGCCCACCACCGGGTACGGATGCACCTGGGAGTGGAGATCGGCAAGGACATCACCGCGGAGGAGCTCGCCGCCCACCACGACGCGGTCGTCTACGCGGTGGGCGCCTCCACCGACCGCCGCATCGGCATCCCGGGCGAGGAGCTGCCGGGCAGTATCTCGGCAACCGCGTTCGTGGCCTGGTACAACGCCCACCCCGAGGTCGCGCCGGACACCGTCGACCTGTCCTCGGAACGGGTGGTCGTGGCCGGAAACGGCAATGTCGCCCTCGACGTCGCCCGCATCCTCGTCGCGAATCCGTCGGCCCTGGCAGGCACGGACATCGCGGATCACGCGCTGGCGGCACTGCGCGACTCGAAGGTGCGCGAGGTGGTCCTGCTCGGCCGGCGCGGCCCGGAGCACGCGGCGTACAGCGCCCCCGAGTTGCTCGCCCTCAAACATCTGCCCGGCGTGGAAATGGTCGTCGACGACCACGATCCGCGGACCGGCCCGACGATCGACGGCGCGGCCCCGGACGAGAAGGCCGGCCTGCTGCGGGGCGTGACCCGCGAGACGGTGGACTGGTCGCGCACACCGGCGCCGGGACGGCGCATCGTCTTCCGGTTCCACTCCGCACCTGTCCGGGTGCTCGGCGACGACAGCATGCGGGCCGTGCGTGTGACGGGAGATCAGGGCGAGCTGGACCTTGCGGCCGGCACGCTTGTGCGGGCGATCGGCTACCGCGGCGTGCCCGTCGCGGGGCTGCCCTTCGACGAGGCCACCGGCACCGTCCCGCACGAGGGCGGCCGCGTGACGGGGATGCCGGGGACGTACGTCGTCGGCTGGATCAAGCGCGGGCCCTCGGGCGGCATCGGGGCCAACCGCGCCTGCGCCGCCGAGACCGTCGGCACGCTCCTGGACGATGCCGTCGCAGGCGCCCTGCCCTCACCGGCGCCCGCGCCCAAGGCGTTCCGCCGTCTGGCCCGGAGCCGCAGCCGCAGCCGCAGCCGCCATGTCGTCGACGCCAAGGGGCTGGCCGCCATCGACCGGGCCGAGCTGGCGCGCGGCCGCGACGGCGGACGCCCGCGGGTCAAATTCGGCACGGTGCCGGAGCTGGTCGCGGCGGCGAAGGGCGGCCGCTGGAAGCTGTCGAGCTGAAACAGCCGGACGGGGCCGGGCAGGCCCCGTCCGCAGCCCCCGGTGGCCCCGTCAGACATTCATGATCGCTTCGCCCGGAAGTCGACCGGGCCGCACCGCGACCTGGCGCGCGACACCTAGCGTCCCTGGTTCAGACCAGTTATCCATCCGTTATGCAACCAGGCCGGGAATCCAGCGACTTCCCGGACCGGAGAACAGGGCCCCCATGAGACTCACCCCTCTCGTGATCGCCGCGACGTCCGTCGCGCTCGTCGCGCCGACCGCCGCCCAGGCCGACTCCCCCGGCACACGCACACCGGCCGCACCCGGTGTCAGCGTCCCGGGCGGACGGTACGAGCACTCGGTCGAGCTGAAGTTCCGGGCCGAGCGCGGTACCACCGTCCGCTACACGCTGGACGGTACGACCCCGACCCGCGACAGTCGCGTCCACTCCCCCGGCCGTCCGCTGCGGATCAAGAAGGACACCGATGTCACCGCGGTCGCCTTCCGGGGCAAGCGGAGCAGCGTCCCGGCGTCCTACGGCTATCTGATCAAGTCGCGGGAGAAGCCGCTCGCCCGGCTCGTCGTCATGTCCGATGTCCATGTCGGCAGCCATGCGAGCGCCGACAAGAAGTACGAGAGCTTCTTCGACACCATCGGGTCGATCTTCCCCGAGCCCGACGCGATCCTGTCCAACGGCGACATGATCAACGACAACGGTGACGGCAAGGGCCCCGACCACAAGATCGTCTCCGAGATCTTCCAGGCCAATCTCGCCCGCAAGGGCATGACCGGCACCCAGCTGCTGATCTCCAACGGCAACCACGACGCGAGCCTCGCGGCGATACGGGCCGGATATCCCAGGGCCTGGTTCCCGGACTCGGGCGGCGGCTACTACGAGTCCGACGTGAAGGGCCTGCATGTCCTCATGGTCAACACCGAGACGTACAACTCCGACACGGCCCAGCGCACCTGGCTCAAGGACCGGCTCGCCGCGATCACCGCCGACCCGGCCTACGCGGGCAAGCCGGTCCTGTTGCAGGGTCACCGGCCCACCACCGGGACGACGATGGACGGCCAGCAGGCCTCCAACCCGCGGCTCGCCGAGGATCTGAGCGCCTTCCCGCAGGCCATCCTCTTCTCCGGCCACTCGCACCTGCGCATCAACGACGACCGCTCGATCCACCAGCGCGACTTCACCTCGGTCAACGACGGTTCGATGTCGTACATCGAGGTCGACCACGGCTACCAGATGGTCACCGAGGACGGTCTCGCCGACCGTTTCGAGTCGCCCACCGCGCAGGCGCTCTTCGTCGAGGTCTACAGGAACCGTACGGAGATCGCGCGGGTGAACATGGCCGCGGACAAGCACGACATCTACACCGGTGGCCAGTGGTCGGCGAACTGGCAACCGCCGTACGCCAGCGCGGGCACCCTCGGCGGATCCACCTGGACCGTGCGGCTCAAGGGTTCGACGAGCCGGCAGATCAAGGACAACTTCCGCTACACGGACACCGCACGCAACACGGTGGCGCCGAGGTTCACCACGCGTGAGCCGCTGTCCCGGGTACGCGACGCCGAGGGCGGCACGGCACTGCGGATCGCGCAGGCCGAGGACGACCAGATGGTCCACCACTACGACGTCGACATCACCGACGCCGCGACCGGCGCCTCCGTCGTCAAGTCCAAGGTCCTCTCGGACTTCTACTTCATGCCCCGCCCGAACACCCTCGACATCCCGGTGCCGGGCGCGGTCCGCGGCGGCCGGTACGTGGCACGGGTCGTCGCCGTCGACGCGTACGGGAACGCCTCCCCGGCCGCTTCGCTGACCTTCCGCAAGTAACGGAGCGAGACCGGGTTCGGGACCGGGCGGCTCCCTCCCTGGGGTGCCGCCCGGTCCCTGTCCTGCCGGGCGGTCAGGTCGCGTCGGGATCGGCCGCGACCCGCCCCTTGGCGCGCCTGCCGACCACGGCCGCCGCCGCGACCGCGCTGCCCGCGAAGGCCAGGGCGACCGTCCACGGCTGGTTGAAGAGATGCCGGGTGGCATGGTCGACGGAGTAACGGCCGGGCCCGGTCAGACCGATCGCCGCGGCGGTGAAGCCTAGGAACGCCGGGTACTCGTAGCCACCGCCCTGCGCGAAGAAACCGGCGGGCGCGTGGACGGCCACGGCGCCCGCCATCGCCCCGGCCGCGGCAGCGCCGGCCGCCGGGGTGGCGAGGCCGAGGGCCAGCAGCGCTCCGCCACCCGCCTCGCCGAGCCCGGCGGCGAACGCGCTGTGCTTCGGCGGGTGGAAGCCCATCGCCTCCATCGCGGCGGTGGTTCCTTGGATACCTCCGCCGCCGAACCAGCCGGCCAGCTTCTGGGTGCCGTGCGCGGCCAGTACCGCGCCGGTGCCGACGCGCAGGACGAACAGGCCGAGGTCACGCCGATCGAGGCAGGCCATGGGGTGTCTCCGCAGGGGTTCGGGGGTGGTCGGGGTGTGAGGGGGCAGCCGCGCCGCGTCGGCCGGATGCCGCAGTTCCACTTTCCTCGGCGCGGGGCGCCTACGGGTCCTGGTGTTACGCCGTCCGGGGGACGGCCCCCGTGCGTGGTGCTGAGACGCACGCCATTATGCAACTTGTTGCACAATGGCGTTCCGGTGGTCTACAACTGGCGCAGACGACACTGCGCGAGGAGCCGCCATGAGCCCGTACCCGAATCTGCTGAGCCCCTTGGACCTGGGGTTCACCACGCTCCCCAACCGGGTGCTGATGGGTTCGATGCACATCGGTCTCGAGGAGGTCGAGCGCGGCTTCGAGCGGATGGCCGCCTTCTACGCGGAGCGCGCCCGGGGCGGCGTCGGCCTCATGGTCACCGGTGGCATCGCCCCCAGCGCCCGGGGCTGCTCCTTCCCCGGCGGGGCCAAGATGACCACCGAGGCGGAGGCCGAGCAGCATGCGCCGGTCACCGCGGCCGTACACGAGGCCGGCGGCCGGATCGCCCTGCAGATCCTGCATTTCGGCCGGTACGCGCACCACCCCGACCTGGTGGCGCCGAGCGCGATCCAGGCACCGATCAGCGCCTTCACCCCGCACGCCCTCACCGAGGACGAGGTCGAGGAGACCATCGAGGACTTCGTCACGGCGGCCGGGCTCGCGCGCCGCGCCGGGTACGACGGGGTCGAGATCATGGGCTCCGAGGGCTATCTGATCAATGAGTTCATCGCCGCCGCCACCAATCACCGCACCGACCGCTGGGGCGGCTCGTACGAGAACCGCATCCGGTTCCCCGTCGAGATCGTGCGCCGGGTCCGTGAGCGGGTCGGCAGCGACTTCATCCTGATCTACCGGCTGTCGATGCTGGATCTGGTGCCGGGCGGTTCCTCGCTGGAGGAGGTCGTGCGGCTCGCCCGCGAGATCGAGTCGGCCGGCGCGACGATCATCAACACGGGGATCGGCTGGCACGAGGCCCGTATTCCCACCATCGCCACCTCGGTGCCGCGCGGTGCCTACACCTGGGTCACGGAGAAGGTGCGCGGGGCCGTCTCCGTGCCGCTGGTGACGAGCAACCGCATCAACACGCCCGAGGTCGCCGAGG
The DNA here is from genome assembly GCF_026340595.1 of Streptomyces sp. NBC_01363. Lineage (GTDB taxonomy): Bacteria > Actinomycetota > Actinomycetes > Streptomycetales > Streptomycetaceae > Streptomyces. The sequence continues at coordinate 1,799,295 of NZ_JAPEPF010000002.1, read as the reverse complement.
AGATCCTCGCCTCGGGCCGGGCGGACATGGTGTCGATGGCCCGGCCGTTCCTCGCCGACCCCGACTTCGTCGCCAAGGCGGCCGAGGGCCGCGCCGACGCGATCAACACCTGCATCGGCTGCAACCAGGCCTGCCTGGACCACATCTTCAGCGGCAAGGTCACCTCCTGCCTGGTCAATCCGCGTGCCTGCCACGAGACCGAGCTCGCCCTGTCGCCGACCCGCACCGTGAAGCGGGTGGCGGTCGTGGGCGCCGGGCCCGCCGGTCTCGCCTGCGCCGTCTCGGCGTCCGAGCGCGGGCACGAGGTGACGCTGTTCGACGCGGCCGAGGAGATCGGCGGGCAGCTGAACGTGGCGCGCAGGGTCCCCGGCAAGGAGGAGTTCGACGAGACGCTGCGCTACTTCCGTACCCGGCTCCGGGAGGAGAAGGTCGAGCTCCGGCTCGGTACGCGGGTCACGGCCGGCGCGCTCGACGGTTTCGACGAGGTCGTCCTCGCCACCGGTGTCACCCCGCGCTCCCTCGCGATCCCGGGCCAGGAGCACCCCAGCGTGGTCGGCTACCTCGATGTCCTGCGCGACGGGGCGCAGGTCGGCGAACGGGTCGCGATCATCGGGGCGGGCGGGATCGGCTTCGATGTCGCCGAGTTCCTGACGGACTCCGGCGACGCGGCGAGCCGCGACCCCGAGGTGTTCTTCCGGCAGTGGGGCGTCGACACCGACTACCGCGACCGCGGCGGTCTCCGCGCCCCGGAGCGTCCGAGGACCCCCCGGACCGTCCACCTGATCCAGCGCAGGACCGGCAAGGTCGGCGCGGGGCTGGGGAAGACGACCGGCTGGATCCACCGCACCGAGCTGCGGCACCGCGGCGTGACGACGATCGCGGGCGCCGCCTACGACCGGATCGACGACGACGGCCTGCACCTCACGGTCGACGGCGAGCAGCACCTCCTGCCCGTCGACACGATCGTGCTCTGCGCGGGCCAGGAGCCGCGCCGAGACCTGTACGAGGAGTTGGTCGCCGCGGGCCGTACGGCGCACCTGATCGGCGGCGCCGACGTGGCGGCCGAGCTGGATGCCAAGCGGGCGATCCGCCAGGGCACGGAGCTCGCGGCTTCGCTGTGACCGACGACCTCGTGGCACAGGGGCCGCGGGGCCGCTGTGTCGTCGGGCCACGGCCGGCCGTCCATAGGATGCACCCCATGTCTCTCCCGCACGCGATTCTCACCGCCCTGCTCGAGAAGCCGTCCTCGGGACTGGAGCTGACCCGCAGGTTCGACCGGTCGATCGGCTACTTCTGGTCCGCCACGCACCAGCAGATCTACCGCGAGCTGGGCAAGCTGGAGCAGGCCGGGCAGATCCGGGCGCTGCCCTCGGAGCAGCCCGCCCGTGGGCAGAAGAAGGAGTACGAGGTGCTGCCGGCGGGCCGCGAGGCGCTCTCCGCCTGGGTGGCCCGCACCGAGGACCCCAAGCAGGTCCGGGATCCGCTGCTGCTGCGCATGCGGGCCGCGGCGGTCGTCGGGGCACCTGGTCTGGACGCGGAACTCCGTCGCCACCTGGGGCTGCATCGCCGGCAGCTGGCGGAGTACCTGGAGATCGAGGAGCGGGACTTCCCGCCCGAACGGAACTCCGAGGAGGACCGGCTGCGTCATCTGGTCCTGCGCGGCGGCATCGATCTGGAGAACTTCTGGATCGGCTGGCTGACACGGGCACTGGATCAGGACGAGAAGCCGGGTCCGTAGACGGGTTGTCCTTGAACGCGACAGTTGGGCGGGCCATTGTCACGTCCCCCGCGACGCACCACCGGCCGACAGGCATCGCGTCCGCGCGTTACGAACCGCCCACCGGTGCCCGGCCCAGTTCCGGTCGCAACGCCGGCTGGTCCATCGGCCCCCGGCTCGCGATGACGACACGTGACGGCGATCCGGCCCCGGGCTTCGGCTCGCCCCCCGCCGTACCGGCGACGACCGGGGTCTCCGCCTGGGCACGGCTGAGCAGGATCACGCCCCGTACCGCCGCCGCCGTACCGAGCAGGGCCAGGAACAGGCTGGTCGTCCCGCCCTGGAGGCGTTCGCCGAGCAGGGCCAGGCCGATGGCCGCCGCGGCCACCGGATTGGCGAGCGTGACGACCGCCAGCGGTGCGCCCAGGCCGCCTCGGTAGGCGGTCTGGGAGAGCAGCAGCCCGCTCATCGCGAACGCGGAGACCAGCAGCGCGACGACGACCAGACGCCAGCTCAACAGCGGACCGGTGTGGTCGGTGACGGAGACGGTCAGGGTCTGGGTGAGCGCGGACGCGACCCCGGAAGTGATGCCGGACGCGGCGGCGTGCCGCAGGCCGGGGCGTGCTCCGGGCCTGCTGAGTCCGGCGACGACGGCCATGGTCCCCGCCCCGACGCCCAGGGCCTCGGGCAGGCTGAGCGTTTCGTGCGGGGCGGCGCCGCCCGCGGTCATCAGCAGGGCACCGAGACCGAGCAGGGTGAGGATCGTGCCGCGCCATTCGATCCTGGTGACCCGGCGTCCGGCGGCCCTGGCACCCAGCGGGACGGCGGCGACCAGGGTGAGGGCGCCGAGCGGCTGGACGAGGGTGAGCGGTCCGTACTTGAGCGCCGCGACATGCAGCAGCGCGCCACCGGCGTTCAGCGCGACCGCCGACCACCAGGCTCCTCGCCCGAGCAGCCGCAGCACCCCGGCGTCCGGTTCGGTCCGCCCGGCGAGCCGGGCCTGCGCCACCGCGGCCGAGGCGTAGGCGGCGGCGGAGACCAGGGACAGCGCGACGGCCATCACGGTGGCGTTCATCGCCGGGCTCCGGTCGAGGCGTACGGGGCCGCGGAGTACGTCTGCGATCCGGCGTACGCGGCCAAAACGGCGGGCTCGGCGGCGTGCGGCACGGCGGACGGCGCGGGTCCGCCCGCCGTGGCCGGCCACGGGAGAGGTGCCCGCACCGGATCCGTGCGCGGCAGCCGCAGTGCCGCGAAGGCCACCGCGAGCAGTGCGGAGACCACGATCGAGTCGAGCCAGTAGTGGTTGGCCGTGCCGACTATCACCAGCAGGGTGACGAGCGGATGCAGCAACCACAGCCAGCGCCACCGTGTCCGGGTCGCGACGATCAGCCCTACGGCGACCATCACCGACCAGCCGAAGTGCAGCGAGGGCATCGCGGCGAACTGGTTCGCCATCGAGTCGGTCGCCGGCGTCGCTCCGTACACCGTCGGTCCGTACACCTGGCCGGTGTCGACCAGTCCGGCGGCGGCCAGCAGCCGCGGCGGGGCGAGCGGGAAAAGCAGATGGAGGGCGAGCGCGGCGCCGGTGAGCGCGGCGAGGATGCGGCGCGACCAGACGTAGTGGCGCGGGCGGCGCCAGTAGAGCCAGCCGAGGAAGAGCAGCGTGGCCGGGAAGTGCACGGTCGCGTAGTAGGTGTTCGCGAGGTGGATCAGCGTCTCGTCGTGCAGCAGCAGGCTCTGCACGGCACCCTCGCCGGGCAGGTGCACGGAGCGCTCGAAGTCCCAGACGTGTCCGGCATTGCGATACGCCTCGTCGACATGACCGTTCGCGGCCTGCCGGCCGAGCTTGTAGATCACGAAGAGTCCCACGACCAGAAGCAGCTCGCGGACGAGGGGCGGTCGGGCAGAACTGTCCGGCTCCCGATCTGCTGGCTCGCTACCGGCGTACATCACCCGGTGCCCCTTTGCTGACGAAGCGGTGTTACGGCGGCATGGTCCGGTCCGTGCCGTATCGATACGCCAGTGTACCGATACGCGAACGTATCGGTACACGTGCGTATCGGTACACTGGCGTATCGAAGGACCTCGTCGCAGCTTCGCCGAGAGGGAAGACACATGTCGCCGCAGGACGTCGCACAGGAACCGGCACACACGCCGCGCCGCTCGAAGATCACGCCGGAGCGGGCGCAGGAGTTCTACGCGGCCGTGCTCGACATGCTGAGAGAGTCCGGTTACGAGGCACTCACCATGGAAGGGGTCGCCTCGCGGACCCGCTGCGGCAAGTCCACGCTCTACCGGCAGTGGGGCTCCAAGCCCGAACTGGTCGTGGCCGCGCTGCACGGCACCCGGCAGGCACTGCTTCCGCACATCGACACCGGCACGCTCGCGGGGGACCTGCGCGAGGCGGCGCGGGCGATCGGCGAGGGCTCGGGACGCGACACTCCGCTGATGCACGCGCTCAGCCATGCCGCGCTGCAGAGCCCCGAACTGCTGTGCGCACTGCGAGAGGCGCTGATCGCGCCCGGACTGGCGTCGATCGACGCCATGGTCCGGCGCGGTGCGGAGCGCGGCGAGATCCCGGCGGACAACCCGGCGGCGGAGTTCGTCTCCGCACAGCTCCTGGGCGTGGTGCGCGCCCGGCCGCTGCTGGAGGGAAAGAACGCGGACGAGGCGTACCTCACCCGCTTCGTGGAGAACGCGATCCTTCCCGCACTCGGACTGGGCGCGTCCGCGCCCTAGTCCCGACAGACGTGGGCCGTTGTCCGAGCGGATGACGACGACCCGCCGGCGCCGCACCGTGGGGACGGGGGCGGCGCACCATCCGGGCGGCCGGTGACCCCTCGGGGAGTCACCGGCCGCCCGCGGTTGCACCTCCTCGCGCCACGTCCCGCCCGGCAGGAGTGGCGACTATCCCACCAAACAAACAGTTGGTAGATTAGCCGATCGATCGGCACGGACTTCGACTGCACGCGCGTTCCGGAAAACGGCGGGGGCGGACCATGGACATCGGCAATCCCATCGACTTCACGGGGCGGGCCGTGGTCGTCACCGGCGGCACGAAGGGCATCGGCGCCGCGATCGCCGAGGCGTTTCTCGCCGCCGGCGCGGATGTACTGGTCTGCGGTCGCGGCGAACCGCCGGAGCTGCCCGGGAGCGGCACCCGCCGGGCACACTTCCGGCGGACCGACGTACGCGACCCGGCCGAGGCCGCCGCCCTGGTCGACGTGGCGGTGGAACGCTTCGGACGACTGGACGTGCTCGTCAACAACGCGGGCGGCTCCCCCGACGCCGACGCGGCCACCGTGTCACCGCGTTTCGTCGAGCGGATCGTCGCCCTCAACCTGCTGGCCCCGTTCTATGTGTCGCAGGCCGCCAACCGGGTCATGCAGGGGCAGGGCGACGGGGGGTCGGTCGTCAACATCGGCAGCGTCTCCGCGCACACCCCGCAGCCGGGCACGGCCGCGTACACGGCGGCGAAGGCCGGACTGCTGGCGCTGACCCGGGCACTGGCCCTGGAATGGGCGCCGAAGGTACGCGTCAACCACATCACGACCGGACTCGTCCGCACACAGAGCGCGGCATCGGTCTACGGCGAGGACGGTGGCGCCGCGGTGGCCGGGGTCGTCCCGATGCGGCGGATGGCGGCGCCGGACGACGTGGCGCGCGCCTGCCTGTATCTGGCGGGCGGCCTGGCCTCCTACGTCAACGGCGCCGATCTGGCGGTGCACGGCGGGGGCGAGGTGCCGGCCAGATTCCTCGCGGCGAAGGGCGGCCGGAGCGGCGACCGACCGGAGACGGTCCGACCGCAGGGGCCGCGCTGACCGAAGCGGGCAGCCGACCTTTCTCGTCCTCTTGACGATAACCAGCGTCCCCGTTATCGTCCCCACGACGAGAACAAAGGGGGGCCGACATGGCCGACATCACCAGGCGCTTCGGCTGGCGCCATCTGCGCTCCGCACCCACCGCGCACATCCGCCACCACAAGCGCGGCCGGCTCGCCCACGACGGGCCGGGGCTGAGCTTCTGGTACCGCTCGCTCACTGCCGCGCTCTCGGAAGTCCCGGTGAACGACCGGGAGTTGGCGATGGCTTTCCACGCCCGTACGTCCGACTTCCAGGACGTCACCGTGCAGGCCACCGTGACGTACCGGATCAGCGACCCGGCCGAGGCCGCCGCCCGACTGGACTTCTCGGTCGACCCGGACACCGGGGTCTGGCGCGGCGCGCCGCTGGAGCAGATCGCCACCCTGCTCACCGAGACCGCCCAGCAGCACACCCTGGACGTACTGGCCAGGACGGCGCTGGCCGAGGCACTGGTCGACGGTGTCGCCTCGGTACGCGACCGGGTCGCCGCGGGGCTCGCCGCCGAACCGCGGCTGCCCGCCACCGGCATCGACGTGGTCGCGGTACGGGTGGTGGCGATCCGCCCCGAGGCCGAGGTGGAGCGCGCCCTGCGCACCCCCGCCCGCGAGCAGATCCAGCAGGAGGCCGACCGGGCCACCTACGAACGCCGCGCCGTGGCCGTGGAACGGGAACGGGCCATCGCCGAGAACGAGCTCGCCAGCCAGATCGAACTGGCACGCAGGGAGGAGCAGTTGGTCGAGCAGCGCGGCACCAACACCCGCCGCGAGGCGGAGGAGCACGCGGCGGCCGACGGGGTGCGCGCCGAGGCGGAGGCCGCCCGCACGGTGCGGCTGGCCCGCGCCGAGGCCGAAGCCGCCCGTGAGGTCGGCGCCGCGCGGGCCGAGTCCCAGGCGGCCTGGCTGCGGGTGCACGGCGAGGTGGACGCCACGACCCTGCACGCCCTGGCGGCGACCAGGCTCGCCGAGAACCTGCCGCGCATCGACAGCCTCACCCTCTCCCCCGACGTACTCACCGGCCTGCTCAGCAAGCTCGGCAGCGCCGGTCCGGAGACCCGGGCATGAGCCTCGCCCCGCGCGCGGTACTGGTCCACCGCACCACCGAGTACGAGGAGTTGCTGGCCCGGCACGGCACGCACGGGCAGGCCGCCTTCTTCCTCTCCAGCCGCGGCCGGTCCATCGACGAGGTGGCGCGGCGGCACCGGCGGACCCAGCAGGCGCTCGCCGATGTGGCGGCGGCCGTGCCGCTCCAGTGGCGTCAGTCGCGGGTGGAGCGTGCGGACCTCGACCGTTTCCTGTTCGGGCCGGAGGACGTGGTGGTCGTCGTCGGTCAGGACGGACTGGTCGCCAACGCCGCCAAGTACCTCTCCGGCCAGCCCGTCGTGGGCATCGACACCGAACCCGGACGCAATCCGGGCGTGCTCGTCCGCCACCGGCCCCGCGACGCGGCCGCCCTGCTCCGGGCGGCCGGGGCCCCCGGCGGCACGGTGGACGAACTCACCATGGTCGAGGCGGTGGCCGACGACACCCAGTGCCTCCTCGCCCTCAACGAGATCTACCTCGGCCCGCCCGGCCATCAGACCGCCCGCTACCGGCTCGGCCCGGATGCTCCCGACGCCGCCGCCGAGCTGCAGGCCTCCTCCGGCGTCCTCGTCGGCACCGGCACCGGCGCCACGGGCTGGCTCCGCTCACTGTGGCAGGAACGCCGCAGCAAACTGCACCTCCCGGCGCCCACCGACCCCCGACTCCTCTGGTTCGTCCGCGAGGCCTGGCCGTCCCCCGCGACCGGCACCTCGCTGGTCGCGGGCGAGCTGGGGCGCGGGCAGGGGCTGAAGCTCACCGTCGAGTCGGACCGGGTGGTGGTCTTCGGCGACGGGATGGAGACGGACGCACTGGAGCTGACATGGGGTCAGACGCTACGGTTCGGCATCTCGGGGACATCGCTGCGGCTGGCCGTCTGAGGCGATGCCCCGGGCGGTGCGGCCCGCGCGAGAGGCGGCGCCGCGGTTGTCCGTAGGCTGCCCCCGTACGACCGGAGTGCCGGACCCCGCGTCCATGGCACTCCCCCACCTGCGAGGAGCACAGGGAGCACCATGAAGACCACGCCCGCGGACACCTCTTCCCGCAACACCCGTCCACCGCAGGCGCAGGCGGCTCTCGGCGTGGGGGTGATCGTGCAGGACGAACGGGGGCGGGTACTCCTCGGCAGGCACCACGGCGGGACCTGGGAGCTGCCGGGCGGCAAGGTCGACCCGACCCACGAGTCCATCGCCGAGGCGGCCGCCCGTGAGCTCCGGGAGGAGACGGGTCTGGAGGTCGACGCGGAGGACGTACGCGTATTCGCCATGCTCCACGACGTGGTCGGGGGGATCAACCGCGTGTCGATGGGCGCCGTGGTGACCGTGCGGTCGGGTAGCCCGCAGGTGACCGAACCCCATCTCATCAGCACCTGGCAGTGGACCGCATTCGACGCCCTGCCGGAACCGTTGTTCGCTCCCTCCGCCCAAGTGCTCGCGGCCTGGCACCCCGACCTCCCGATCGAACATCCGCCCGCGCACCGGCTGACCGTCACGGACGCCGTGGACGGCGCATAACCTTGCCTCATTAATCATTTGCCTAGTGGTCATAGGCAGAGTTAGCGTCCCTCGCATGAAGGCCGTGAGTGAGCAGGACATCCGCGCATCGTTCATCAACTGCTCCAAGGGGGAGGCCAAGCGTCTGCCGCTGCCCCGCGACCTCGACGAGCAGCCCTGGGACGATCTGGACTTCCTGGGGTGGCGGGATCTATCCGCCCCCGGGCGCAGTTACATCGTCACCGAACGCGACGGCGAACTCATCGGCGTGACGCTCCGCTTCCCCTCCCAGCAACGCGGCTTCCTCCATCGGAGCATGTGCTCCCTGTGTCTCACCACACACCCGGGGAGCGGCGTCTCGCTGATGACCGCCCGGAAGACCGGCGCCGCGGGGCGCGAGGGCAATTCGGTCGGCCTGTACATCTGCACCGATCTCGCCTGCTCGCTGTATGTCCGGGGCAGGAAGACCCCGGCGCCCGGCGGTCGCTTCAAGGAGACCCTGACGGTGGAGGAGCAGGTGGAGCGGACCAGGGCCAACCTCGACGCGTTCCTGGGCAAGCTCTTCGGCTGAGCCGGCGGGCGGCACGGCGCACGCCTTCAGGCCGGGGCGTCGGCGGTGAAGGTGACGGGCAGTCGCTCGGGGCCGCGCAGCCCTCCCGGTCGCCACCGCAGTTCCTCGGTCGGCACGGCCAGGGCGAGGCGGGGCAGGCGGCGCAGTACGGTGCCGATGGCGATCTGCCCCTCCAGCCGGGCCAGCGGCGCCCCGAGGCAGTAGTGGATGCCGTGCCCGAACGCGAGGTGGGCGTTGTCCTGCCGTGAGATGTCCAGGCGGTCGGGTTCGGGGAAGTGGTCCGGGTCGCGGTCGGCGATGGCCGATGCGACGAGCACGGTCGCGCCGCGCGGGATGTCCACGCCCGCGATGGTGACGTCCTCGCGCGCGAACCGGGCGATGCCGGGGTTGACCGGTCCGTCGTAGCGCAGGAATTCCTCGATCGCGCCCGGAAGCAGCGCCGGGTCGTCCCGCAGCATCCGAAGCTGGTCGGGGTGGGCGAGCAGCGCCGCGATCCCGCTGCCGATCAGGTTGACCGTGGTGATGTATCCCGCTGCCAACAGCAGGAAGGCCATGGCGATCAGCTCGTCCTCGTCCAGGCTCCGCTCCTCGTCCCGGGCGGTCACCAGCGCGCTGAGCAGGTCGTCCCCGGGGCGGGCCCGCTTCGCCCCGATGAGCCCGGTCAGATACCCGCGCAGGTGCCGCCATGTCTCTTCGGTCCGGGCCGGGTCCGGTGGCTCGGCCCCCTGCAGGACCATGTCGTCGGTCCACCGCTGGAAATCGTGCCGGTCGGTCACGGGCACGCCGAGCAGTTCGCCGATCACGGTGACCGGGAGCGGCAGCGCGTAGCTCCCGACGAGGTCGGCACGGCCGCGCGGCCCGATCTCGTCGAGCAGTCGGTCGGCGATCTCCTGGACGCGGGGCCGCAGCCGCGCCACGCGGTGCGCGGTGAACGCCCTGGACACCAGCCGGCGCAGCCGGGTGTGGTCGGGGGGATCGGTGCGGAGCATGTTGCGCAGTACGGACTCGCGGTCCGTGGCAGGCAGCCGCTCGATGAGCCGGGGGTCCGACGCATCGCGGACGTCGCTGCTCAGCCGCGGGTCGGACAGGGCCGCGAGGCCGTCCTCGTACCGTGTGACCAGCCATGCCTCCAGGCCACCGGCGATGATGGCGCGCCTTACCGGGCCGTCCTCGCGCAGTTGCCGGTAGACCGGGAAGGGGTCGGCGACGAAGGCCGGATCGGCGTAGGGAAGAAGGACCGGCTGTCGGCTCATCATGCCTCCCGAAGGGCACCGCACCTCTTCGCACGGATGTGTGCGCTCGGAACCATGTGGGCGCTCTTCATCCCAGCGTAGTGGGCGCGAGGCGCCCCGGGCTGCGGGTGCGGTCCCGCGCCGGTCAGGACACCGGTTCGCCGTTGCGGTGGCACCAGGTATCCAGCAGTACCCGCCGTCCTTTCGCCTCCCGCTGGACGGGCTCGTCCGCGGTGGGCCGGAATCCGGCCGATCGCGCCACGGCGGCACTCGGGGCGTTGCCGGCTTCGATCCGGAGCAGCACCCGCCTCGCGTCGAGGCGGTGAACGGCGTATTCAGTGGTGACCGCGACCGCTTCGGAGGCCAGTCCGCGACGCCGGTACCGGGGCCCGACGCCGTAGGCGAGCTCGATGTCCCGTTCATCCAGATCGTCCTGGAAGAGCAGCACCTCGCCCTGCGGCTGCCCGCCGTCGGCCGTGATGGCCAGCTGTATGCGGCGGCCTTCGGCCCGTGCCTGGCGAGCCCGCCCGAGGTACTCGCGGGCGGCGTCCGCGTCGAACGGCGAGGGTACGGGCGTCCAGCGGCTGATCTCCGGATCGTCGTACATCTCGATCAACGCGGGGATGTCCTCCTCGTCCCACTCCCTGAGCACGATCCTTCGCCCGGCCAGGCGAACAGGGGCGACGGGCAAGGCTCTCGGCCGATTCTCCATGTGCCGATCGTGCCCTGTCCGAGTGCCGTCATGCCGGGCCCGGGCAGGGACGTCGCCCGTGGGCCGGTTCGCGAGCGGCGCGTCGAGCCGCGCGGGCATGCGCACGGCCCCGGGCAACTCGGTGCGGAGGAGCAGAGGTTGCACTCCGTCGGGACAACGGCGACGCGTCGTCCCTCAGTCCCGGAAATGACCAAGAGGCCGTTTCGGATGTTTCCGATACGACCTCTTGCCTGCGACTCTCACGAGTCGGGACGACAGGATTTGAACCTGCGACCCCTTGACCCCCAGTCAAGTGCGCTACCAAGCTGCGCCACGTCCCGATGCGATTCCCCCGGTGTTGCCGGGCGGCTTCGCAGGACAAACATTACCTCACTCGGAGGCCCGGATCGACGCCCGTGCCTGGTGGGCGCGGTTTGCCAGGGATTCCGCGCCGCATGCGGTGGCCAGTTTGTGAGCTCTGGCGAGTTCGCGCGATGAGCGGATCGCGATGCCGTAGTCGACGAGGGCCAGCGCGTGTTCGTACGCGGACGGGGATGCCTCCAGGTGGCGGACCGACTCGGCCAGCAGGTGGACGGCGTCCTCGGGGCGGGCGAAGAGGGAGACGCAGCGCAGGGCCTCGCCGATCGCGGTGTCCGTACCGAAGCGTTCGGCGTGCACCCGGGCCGAGGTGGCGAGTTGGGCGGCGCGCGCCGGGTCCTCCTCGGCCAGGGCGCGGGCGAGGTCGCCGGCCCAGGGAGCCCACACCCCGTTGAACCTGCCGCGGGGTTCGAGGGCCTGGCCCGCCGCTTCGAGTTCGACGATCGCTTCCTTCGTACGGCCTTCGGCCAGCAGGAGCCGACCGCGTACGCACGGCCCGTCGGGCAGCACCATCGCGCTGGGGTAGGGCGCGCCGAAGGAGTAGCGGTCGGCGATCTCGCGGGCCTCGGTGACGCGGCCGCGGGCGACCAGGGTGTCGATGAGCAGACAGGCCGCGTCCCAGTGGACCGGAAGTCCGCTGCCGACGCGGTCGGCGAGGCGCAGCCCTTCGCGCAGGAAGCCCTCGGCCTCGGCCAGCCGTCCGCGACGGCGGTGGACCAGTCCTAGCAGGGTGTGCGCGAACGCGAGGTGCGCGCCGCTCCAGCCGGAGATCTCGAAGGCACGGACGGCCTCGCCGAAGAGTTCCTCGGCCCGGTCGAGCTGGTCGGTGAAGGCGTAGGTGATGCCGACGAGGGTCGGCAGTTCGAAGCCCCACTCCGTATCGGTCCAGCCGAGCCCCCGGGCGGGGTGGCCGTCCACCAGGGCGCGTTCGCAGAGGTCGACGACGAGCTGGGCGTTCTCGCCGCGCAGCATGGCGTCGAAGGCGCGGAGCGTGAGCAGGGCGCGTTCGGCGTTGTCACGGCCGTGCAGATGGTCGGCGTTGCGTGCGAGCCGGCCGGAGCGCCCGGGGCCGTCCTCCTCGCCGGCCTGCATGCCCTCCCAGAGGAAGTGGGCGGCCTGGAGCCGCATGAGGCCGGGGCCGGGCGCGGTGCGTGCGGCCTCCGCCGCGAGGGCCTTCGCCGCTTCCTTGAGCTGGTTGTTGTGCGAATGCGCGGCCGCGAGCCGGTAGGTGGCGTCGACCCGCTGGTCGTCGTCGAGTCCGGGCATCTCGAGGGCTGCGCGCAGGTGCTGGACGGTGGTGGCCGGGGAGCTGAGCAGTGTGGCGCAGCCCAGTTCGTACAGCAGGGTGGCCTTCACGCGCTGGCGCGGTGGTTCCTGCAGGGCGCGTTCGAGGCAGCGGCGGGCGGCCTCCGGGGCGCCGACGGCGAGGTGTTGTTTGGCCGCTTCGCGGAGTTGCTCGACCAGTTCCTGGTCGTCGTCCGGGTGCACTTCGAGCAGGTGCCGGGAGGCCGCCGCGGGGCCGAGTCCGGCCCGGGTGATCGCCCAGGCGGCCCGGCCGTGCATCGCGGTGCGGGTGGCCGGCGGGATGGACCGGTAGACCGCGCTCGCGATGAGCGGGTGGACGAACTCCAGCGGGTCGAAGCCGGTGACGATACGGGCTTCGCGCAATCGTGCCGTGCAGTCGGCGGCCTCGGCCGGGCTCATTCCGGCCAGCGTTGCGGCGAGGTCCTGGGAGATGTCCGTGCCTAGGACCGCGGCGGCCCAGGCGAACCTGTTGGCGTTGGTGCCGAGCCGTTCGAGCCTGGCGACGAGTCCGCTGCCGCGGGCCGAGGCGCCGAGTTCGCGCAGCAGCCCGGCCGACTCCTCCAGCGGGGCCAGTTCACGGTCCTGCACCTTGGCGACGAGCTCGACCGCCTCGTAGGGGTTGCCGCCGGTGACGGCCCACACCTCGCGGCAGAACGGGTCGTCGGCGTGTTCGCCGAGGGCCGCGCGGACCAGCTCCGCGGTGGCGTCCGGGGTGAGCGCGCGCAGCGCGACGCGTACCTGGGACGGGTGGGCACTGCCCGGTCCGCTCTCCTTCTGGCGCGCGGCCAGCTCTTCCGGGCGGTGCGCCTGGACGACCAGGACGGGAAGTTCGCCGAGGCGGGCGGTGAACGAGGCGAGCCAGGCGAGGGATTCGCCGTCCGCCCAGTGCGCGTCGTCGATGATGAGCAGCAGCGGGCGGTGGCTCAGCCGGGACGCGAGCCGGGCGACGACGAAGTCGAGGCCGTCCCGCACACCTTGCGGGTCCGGCTGCGGACCGGTCGGTTCGGCCAGCCCGAGGGCCGGCGCGGCAATCTCGAACCACGACCCGAACAGGGCCCGCACCTCGTCGGGCGGGAATCGGTCGAGTGCGGGCTGCAGCAGTTGGCGTACGACGTGGAACGGCACGGATGTGACCGTTTCGCCGCCTCGTGCGGACCAGACCGTGCAGCGGTCGGCGGCGATCGTCCGGATCTCGCCGAGCAGTGCTGTCTTGCCGATGCCTGCCTCGCCGCTGAAAATCAGCAGCCCGCCGTCGGCCTGGGCGCCGCAAAGGGCGTCCACGGCTTGTGCGGCGGCGGCGAGTTCCGGTTCGCGCTCGTACAGCGGCCGGGACGGCTTCATGCCTACCCTCCCCAGGGTGGTACGGATGGCTTTCGACACTAGTCGTGTCCGGGGGTCCACGGACAGTGGTTCGGACAGTTCGTCGCAGGTGCGGGGCACAATCGTGGAGTGGACGAAACGCGCAGGGACCGTGACACCGAGGGCAGGGCGCGCAACGCACGCCCGCGTGACGGGCTGGGGCGCCCCCTTCCGTACGGGGCGCCGGGAGTCGAACGGCAACCGGAAGGGGTGGTCCGCACCCCCGAGGAAACGGTGCGGGAGGCACAGCGCTTGCTGGACGCGGGGATGCCGTTCCATGCGCACGAGGTGTTCGAGGACGCGTGGAAGTCCGGCCCGGTGGCCGAGCGGGAGTTGTGGCGCGGGCTCGCACAGCTGGCCGTGGGGCTGACCCATGCGGCCCGGGGCAATTCGACGGGCGGGGCACGGCTGTTGCGGCGCGGCGCGGCGGCGCTCGCGGAGTTCGCCGCGGTCCGGCCGTACGGGATCGGCGTCGACGGGCTGATCGGCTGGGCCGAGGAGCTGGCCGGACGGGTGGCGGCGGGGACGGCCGCGGACGGCGGGGGCACGGCAGGCGGACGGGCGGCGCGTGCCGAGCCCGTCGACGCGGCCGCCGAGGCACCGCATCTGCGGCCCCCGGGCCCGTAGCCCGGACCGGGCCCGGGTCGTACCGGTGCGAGGGGCGGTAAGTGGCCGGGCAGGCATCGGACCTGCCTCATATTCGCCGCCCATCGCCCTGAGCGGTGAACAGGGCGGCCCGCAGCCATTACGATCGCGCGTCATGAGCACTTCTGACCAGGACCAGGCCGTGGACACCCCGATACCCGTCCCGGAGGCCGACCCCGAGGCCGTCGCGGAGACGGCCCCCGAGGAGGCCGACGGGACCGGGGACCGGAAGCTGACACCACGCCAGGCGAGACGGCTGCGCATGGTCCTCTCGTCGGTCGGCATGGCCGCGATGGCGGTGGTCCTCGCGCTGCGGATCGCCAGCCGGTCGTCCGTCCTGGTGGTCGGGGTGTACGGGCTCGCGCTGATCCTGTGCGGGATCGTGATCGAGCTCAGCCGCAACGGCCGTACCCGGTTGGGCAGTTGGCTGCTGGCCTTCGGCCTGGTCGCGGCGATCGGATCGGACTGGCTGCTCATTCCCTGACGTACGGTCAACGCACCGCGATCCGTACGGTCCCGCCGTGCGGATCGACCCGGTCGAGCCAGTCGGCGCGCAGATGGAACGCACGGTCCGGGACGGCGGGCAGCAGCAGCCGCTGCCGGTGGAGCTCCCGGCCGTCCTGGCGGACGACGAACAGCGGCGAGGCGAGTCTCCCGGTGGTGCGCAGGGTGAAGCGGCCGCGGAGCGGGAGGCCGCCGTCGGGGCCGATGAGGTTCGGTGCGATCCACCGCAGCGGGGCGTCGACCGCGAGGGGCGTCCGTCCGGTGGGCCACGCGCCCGTGGTCAGGTGGCGCAGTACGGGCGCGGCGGCGGCCCGGCCCTCGGCGAGGGCGAAGCCCGCGCTCTCCACGCCGTGCAGCAGATTGCCGACGGCGAAGATCCCGGTCCCGGTCGTGCGGTGGGCGGCGTCGTACGCGGGGCCGCGGGTGCCGGGGTCGAGGGCGAGCTCGCCGCGCCGGGCCAGTTCGTGGTCGGGGATCCAGTCGCCGGTGAAGACGACGGTGTCGCAGCGCAGGGTCGTGGTCCGGCCGTCGTGGTGACGCACCGCGACGCCGGTGAGGCGTTCCCGGCCGGTCAGCGCGGTGACGGTGGTGCGGCCGAGGACCGGGGTGCGGTCGCCGGGC
The DNA here is from genome assembly GCF_026340595.1 of Streptomyces sp. NBC_01363. GTDB lineage: Bacteria > Actinomycetota > Actinomycetes > Streptomycetales > Streptomycetaceae > Streptomyces. Next base: position 1,783,840 of record NZ_JAPEPF010000002.1, on the reverse strand, counting down.
CGGGTCAGGGCGGCGAGCCGGGAGGACGGCTGGTCGGTGACCATGGCGACGACGTCCAGGCCGGCGACGCGCAGGGTGTCGGCCGCGGCACGGCCGACCGGTTCGTTGCCGATGACGACGGCGCGGCTGCCGATCCGCTGCCGGTGCAGATGGACGGCCTGCTGGAGTTCGCCGGTGGTGTAGACGCCGGGTGGGCGGCTGCCGGGGACCAGGCGGGCGCTGCGGGGGCGCTCGCGGGCGCCGGTGGCGAGGACGATCGCACGGGCGGTGATCCGTTCGAGGCCGGTGGGTGCGGTGGTGTCCACGGTCAGCGGTCCGGCCCAGCCGGTGACGGTGACACCGGTGCGCAGGATGGCCCCGGCGCGCACGGCGGCGGCCACGCAGCCGCGGGCGTACGCGGGTCCGGTCGTCCCTCCCCCGATGGTGTGGCCGCCGAATCCGCCGTGGTGGCAGTGGCGGGGAATGCCGCCCGCGGTCTGTTCGCGTTCCAGGATCTCGACCCGGCCCGCTCCGGACGCGGCGAGTTCGGCCCCGGCGCCGAGGCCGGCCGGGCCGCCCCCGACGATCAGCACGTCGACGGTCCGCTCGCGCCTGGTCATGTCCGGGCCTCCTCGAACAGTGCGCGGACCGCGGCCCCGCAGTAGAAACCCTGGCACCTGCCGTTCCCGGCTCGCGTCCTGCGCCGCAGGCCGTCCGGGGAGTGCGGCGGCACCGTACCGGTCAGGGCGTCCCTGATCTCGCCCGCGGAGACCCGTTCGCAGTGGCAGACCAGCGTGCCGTACGCGGGGTCCGCCGCGATGAGTCCGGCGTCCTGGTACGGGCGCGGGAAGGCCTCGCCGAGGTTGGGCATGGTGACGGGCGGCAGTTCGGACGGTGTCCCGGGATCGAGGCCCGAGTCGCCGAGCAGTTCCATGACATGGACCGCGATGGCCATGGAGGCGGTGAGCCCGGTGGAGCGGATGCCGCCGACGGCGATGTACCGCCGGTCCGGCCGGGACCGGATGCGGCAGTCCTCCTGGCCGGTCGCGGCGCGCAGTCCGGCGTAGACGGCGGTGACTTCCTCGTCGAGCAGTTCCGGCAGGATGCGGCGGCCCTTCTCCCGCAGCATGGTGATCGCGTCGGCGGTCGATCCGGTGGCGGTCTTGTCGTCGAGGTCCTCGGCGGTGGGGCCGAGCAGCACATTGCCGAAGACGGTCGGTGCGACCAGCACGCCCTTGCCGGCGGCGGTGGGCACCGGGAGCAGGATGTGGCCGACGAGACCGCGGGCGAGCTTGTCGAAGACGATGAGCTGGCCGCGGCGCGGGGTGACGGTGAAGTCGTCGTGGCCGAGTTCCCGGTCGAGTTCGTCGGCGTGGAGTCCGGCGGCGTTGATCAGATGGCGGGTGTGCAGCGTTCCCCGGGTGGTGGTGAGGGTGTGGACGTCGTCGCCGCTGTCGATGTGCCGCACCCGGCAGTTGAGGTGCAGATGGACTCCGGCGCGCACGGCCTGGGTGGCGTAGGCGAGCGGCGTCGTCCAGGGGCAGATGATGCTCTCGTCGGGGATTTCGAGTGCGCCGAGGGCGCCGGGGCCCAGATGGGGTTCGCGGGCGCGCAGTTCACCGGCGTCCAGGAGCCGCGCCGCGTGGTAGTCGTTCCGTTCCGCCTTGGCCAACAGGGCGGGCAGTGCCGCGAGTTGTTCCTCGTCCCAGGCGACGAGCAGGGCTCCGACGCGTTCGACGGGGATGCCGGTCTCGGCCGCGTACGCGCGGAGCCTCTGCTGCCCCTCGCGGACGAGCCGGGCCTCCAGTGAGCCGGGTACGGCGTCGAAACCGGTGTGCAGGATGGCGGTGTTGGCCTTCGACGTTCCGTTGCCGATGTCGTCGGAGGCGTCGAGGAGCGCGGTGCGCAGCCGGTAGCGGGCCAGTTCCCGGGCGATGGCGGCGCCGACGACGCCCGCGCCGACGACGGTCACGTCGTAGACCGGGGCACCCTGCCCGCCGTCCGGCCGGGTACCGGGCAGGTCGTCGGCCGTCAGTTCTCCGGCGGTGGTGATCGTGGGGCTCATCGTGTGACTCTCGTACGTCTCAGGCATGGTCCAGCAGGGTCTGCACGGCGGTCCGGAAGCCGGCGAGCCGTTCGGCCGCCTCGTCGGCGCCGATCCGGGGTTCGTACACGGCGGCGGGCTTCCAGTCGGGCACGGCCCGGCGGAGCGGGAGGCGCGGGTCGAGGCCGAGCCGGGCGACCGCTCCGACGCCGAGGGCGGTGACGTCGGGCAGGGCGGACACCTCGACGGGCCGTTGCAGCAGGTCCGCCTGGGTCTGCATGAGCAGCTCGGAGCGGGTCAGACCACCGTCGACGCGGAGCGAGGTCAGTGGCGCGCCGAGGTCGGTCGCGGCCGCCTCGGTGAGCTCGACGACCTGTGCCGCGATGCCTTCGCACAGCGCGCGCACCAGATGGCCCGCGGTGGTGCCGAGGCCGAGGCCGGTCACCGATCCGCGCAGATCACCGCGCCACCAGGGGGCGGCGAGCCCGGCGAGTGCCGGTACGAAGGTGACGCCGCCGGAGTCGGGGACGGTCGTGCCGACGGGGTCGAGGTCGGCCGCGCCGGAGATCACCCCCAGGCCGGAGAGCCAGTCGACGGCGGACGCGGCGGTGTAGACCTGCCCGTCGAGGCAGTAGTTCGTACGGCCACCGAGTCGCCATGCGACACAGCTGACCAGTCCGGTGGAGCCGCGGCGCGGGGCGGGCCCGGTCTGGGCGAGCAGGAAGGCGCCCGTCCCGTAGGTGCATTTGGCGTTGCCCGGGTCCAGGGCGTTCTGGGCGAGCAGGGCGGCCTGCTGGTCCACGAGCAGGCCGGTCAGCGGAAGTTCACCGCCGAAGGCGGTGGTCGTACCGACGGTGCTGTCGCAGTCGACGACGTCCGGCAGTCGTTCGTCGCCGAGCCCGAAGATGTCCAGGGCCCGGGGTGACCAGCCGACCCGGTCGAGGTCGAGCAGCTGGGTGCGCCCGGCCGTCGCCGCGTCCGTGACGAACGCTCCGGTCAGCTGGTGGACGAGCCAGGAGTCGGTGGTGGTGACGACGCCCTCCCGGGTCAGTTCCCGGCGGATCCAGGCCAGCTTCGGTGCGGCGAAGTACGGATCGAGGGGAAGCCCGGTGAGGTGCGTCAACTCTTCGTCGTACGGGGCGAGTTCGTCGCAGATCGCGGCGGAGCGCCGGTCCTGCCAGACGATCGCGTCGGTGAGCGGCCGCCCCGTTTCCGGATCCCAGGCGAGCACCGTCTCGCCCTGGTTGGCGAGGCCGACCGCCGAAACCGGTTCGGCAGCTTCCCGCAACGCCCGGCGGCCCGCTTCGACGACCGAGCCGAGCAGTTCGGCGGGGTCCGCCTCGACCACTCCCCCGGCGCCGTGCCGGGGCCTCACCGGAACGGAAGCGGAACCGATCACGCCGCGCTCGGGACAGATCACCAGAGCCTTCGTCCCCGACGTGCCCTGGTCCACGGCGAGTACCGGGCCTGTCATCGACTCTCCAGCGGTGCGGAAGCTCTGCGGCTTGAACGGAAGCGTGATCACTGAACTCGCCGCCCAGAGTGGTGCAGACCACCGCGTACGTCAAGAGCCGCCCAGGTCACGACCGGAAGAACCGGTACATCTTTCAACGTCCGGGTGAATCAGCTGACTTGAGTAAGATCCGCGAATCGGTCCGGAGTTCGGAGTGACTGGCCTTACACTCACCGCCGAGCAACAACCGGACGCTTTCGAGCAGTTCGTTTTTCAACAGACTGCTTCACCCCCCACGTCCTTGAGGATTGATGAGACCGACACCCTGTACCGAGCCCCGATTCACCGGTTCCCCGGCCTTTCGCATCTGCACGGGTTCCATGCCACCGCCGGGTTGCGTGACGTGCTGAGGAGATCTTCCGACCGTCGCATGCCGGCCCGTCGTACGGGGGCAGGTCGAGTCCATGGCCAACAGTGATTTCCGGCCGGTCTACCACCCGGCCGGCCATGACAACGATCTGCGCGTCGCGTTACAGGATTTGCGCACCGGCCGCTGGATGTCCATGCGGAGCCTGCTGGAGAGTACGCCGGACTGGACCCTGTGGACCCAGCGCACCCAGGTGCTCGGAGCGGTCGCCGCCGGCTCGGACGCGGTGCAGGCCTGGCTGGCCGAGGATCCCCGGAGTGTCGCCGCCGCGGTGATGCAGGCGCGGGTCGTCGTCGAGCGTGCCGTGCGCGCCCACCGCGAGGGCCACCACCGGGCCCAGGAGTTGTGGGCGGAGGCCTGGCAGGCCTGCCGGACGGCCGCGAACGCCTCGCCCGCGGACCCGGTGCCATGGGTGTGCCTGCTGGCCCTGTCCCAGCTCGACGAGCGGCAGCAGCTGGAGGAACACCGGCTGCATCCGCCGGGACCGATGCTCTTTCCCGGTCCGTGGGGGCTGCTGGCGGAGGCCGACAAACGCGATCCGTGCAACCGCGAGGCCTACCACCGGATGCTCCAGTTCGTCTACGCGCGAAAGGCCGGCGGCTCCCTCTCGGAGGCGGTCAACTTCGTCCAGTGGGCGGCCTCTTCGGCACCCGACGGCTCCGCGCTGCACGTGCTGCCCCTGTATGTGCGGGTCGAGCGCTACCGCCGCGAGCAGGGCCACGAGAAGGCCCTGGACCTGCACTGGGTCACCGAGGACGCGGAACGGGACGCGGCCCGTGCGCTGGAGCTCTGGTTCCGCCGCACGACACCGATCTCCCACTCCCTGCTCGACCTCAACCATCTGGCCCACGCACTGTGGGGAGCCCTCCAATTCGCCGAGGCCGCAGCGGTGTTCGAGGAGCTGGGCCCCTATTTCACCTCGGTTCCCTGGGCGTACCGCACACGTGGCCGCAAGGGCCCGGGAGACGCCGAGGATGTCTTCCTGCGCGCCCGCAGCCGCTGCCTCGCGGCACCCCGTACCCCCGGGCGGGGGCCCCAGCGCTGACCGGAGGCGCCGCGACGCCGTGCCTCCTGCCCGCCCCGAACCGATCCTGTCCGTCCCTTTCCATCCCGCTCATGGAGGTTTTCCCGATGTCCATATCCACCCCGACCCAGTCGGGTGCGGAGGCAACCCCGCCGAAGGACGAGGAGGAGCGACTGCGCGAACTCGGCTACCAGCCGGTGCTCGCCCGCCGTATGGGAGGCTTCGGCAACTTCGCCATCAGCTTCTCCGTCATCTCGATCCTCTCCGGCTGCATGACCCTGTACGGCTTCGGCATGTCGACCGGTGGACCGGCCGTGATGCTCTGGGGCTGGGCCGGTGTCGGTCTTTTCGTGCTCTGCGTCGGCATGGCGCTCGCCGAGGTCACCAGCGCCTACCCGACCTCGGGGGCGTTGTACTACATGGCCGACCGGCTCGGCGGCCGCAAGTGGGGCTGGTACACCGGCTGGCTGAATCTGCTGGGTCTGCTGGGCGCGATCGCGGGCATCGACTATGGTGCGGCGCTGTTCACCGGTGCGCTGATGAATCTGCAGTGGGGCTTCACCCCCACACCGGGCAAGACAATGATCATCTTTGTCTGCATCCTGCTCCTGCACGCCGTGCTGAACCTCTTCGGCGTCCGCCTCGTCAGCGTGCTCAACTCCATCAGTGTGTGGTGGCATCTCGCCGGTGTCGCGGTGATCGTCACCGTGCTCGCGGTCGTGCCCTCGCACCACCAGTCGCCGTCGTTCGTCTTCACCGAGTTCGTCAATGACACGGGCTGGCACAACCCGTTGTACGTGGCGGCGATCGGCCTGCTCCTCGCGCAGTACACCTTCTGCGGCTACGACGCCTCGGCCCACCTGTCGGAGGAGACGTCGAATGCCTCCGTGACGGCCGCCAAGGGCATCGTCCGCGCGATCTGGGTCTCCTGGGTCGCCGGTTTCGTACTGCTCGCCGGGCTGACCTTCGCCATCCAGGACTACGTGGGCACCCAGAAGAGCGCCACCGGTGTGCCGCCGGCGCAGATCCTGATCGACGCGCTGGGCACCTCCGGGGCCACCGCCATGCTGCTGATCGTGATCGCGGCACAGCTGTTCTGCGGCAACGCCGAGGTCGCCGCCGCGAGCCGGATGGTGTTCGCGTTCAGCCGCGACAACGCCCTGCCGGGCTCGGCGCTGTGGCACAAGGTGAGCGCGCGCACCCAGACGCCCGTCAACGCGGTGTGGCTGTCGGTCGTCGTCGCCGGAGTGCTCGCGCTGCCGTCGCTGTACTCCGCCACCGCGTACGGTGCGGTCACCGCGATCAACGTCATCGGCATCACGCCCGCCTACGCGATCCCGATCTTCCTGAAGCTGCGCTCCGGCAGCCGGTTCGAGCGCGGACCGTGGCACCTGGGCCGCTGGAGCAAGCCGATCGGCTGGATCGCCGTCGTGTGGGTCGCCATCGTGACCGTGCTGTTCCTGCTCCCGCAGTCCTCCCCGGTGACGGTCGACTCGATGAACTACGCGTCGATCGCGCTGGTCGCGGTGCTGGTCCTGGCCACCGTGTGGTGGTTCGTCGCCCGCCGTTCGTACAGCACCCCGTCGGCGTACGGGAACGCCCGCGAGCAGGCGGAGATCGAGGAAGGCATCGTCTGAGCCGGCTCTTCCCCGGCCCTCCCGGAACAGCCCCGACGGCAGGGGGCGCTCCGGGAGGGCCGAGTGCGTGGTGGACCCCCGCGGCCCCGGCTATCGCAACCAGAGACAGGCGGCGGCCAGGAGCGACACCGTCGCCCCGCCGGTGAGCACCGGGACGTTGCCCAGCCAGGCGGCGAGCGCACCGCCGCCGAGCGCGCCGATCGGCACCGTGCCGATGAGTGCGGCCTGCAGGACCCCGGCGACCCGGCCCTGGAGCTCGGGCGGTGTGATCAGTTGCTGGGTGGTGGTCATGGAGATGGCCCAGACCGTGGCCGCGAGGCCGAAGAGGAACTGGTACGCGAGCAGCGCCGGGAAGCCGGGTCCCAGGGAGGCGCCCGGGATCAGGAAGATCGCGAGGGCCGCCACCACCGCGCAGATCCGGGTGGCCCTGGCCAGCCCGATGGTGGCGGCGAACCGGCCCGCCAGCAGCACGCCGAGGACGGTGGCGACGCTGAACGCGGCGTAGACCGTCCCCAACTGCCAGGCGGGCAGGCCGAGATCGTGGGTGGCGTAGAGCACGAAGAGCGCGTCGGCGGCCCCGCTGCCGAGGTTGAATCCGGCCCCCGCGAGCACCTGCCGGCGCAGCATCCGTTCGCCGCGCACGACTTCGAGTCCCGCGCGCAGCGCGGCGGTTCGGGATTCCGACGCACGATTGCCTTGCTGGGCCGGGGTGTTGAGTGCGGCGGGGAGCGCGAGCAGCAGCAGTGCCTCGACGCCGTACGCCACGCAGGCGGCCAGCAGTGCCGCCGAGGCCCCGGTCAGTCCCACCAGCACGCCGCCGAGCGCGAGGTGCGGCCAGCCGTGCCGTCGGTCGTGGACGAGGAGCACTTCCTCGCCGTCCGTGCCGTCGGGCTGTTCCAGGACCAGGGTCGAGGAGGGGTGGCCGGTGTACCAGTCGCGGGCGGCGGCCTTCAGCCGCGCCTCGGTCTCGCCGCCGATCCCGGCGGGCGGGGTGTCGAAGAGATAGACCAGGTCGGCCAGCTGTTCCTCGGGCAGGTCGTAGACGTGGCGGTACATCTCGGCGGGCTGCCGTCGGTGGAAGCCCAGCGCGGGGTTGGCGAAGTTGGGGCTGAACCGCTCCAGTTGGATGCGGTGGGCGCCACCGGGCGGCTGGAGGTGGACGAGCGCGGGCATCTGGTCGATGACGGGGGCGTAGTCCTCGGCGCGCTCTCCCGGGAACCCGTAGAGATAGTTCCAGGAGCAGGTGAGCGAGTGGTTCTCGCACTCGCGGAGCGTACGGATGTTGCGGGCCGCGCTGACCCCCTTGTCCATCAGCTCCAGGGCCTTGTTGTCGAGGCTCTCGATGCCGGGCTGGATATGGACCGAACCGGCGCGGGCGAGCAGTTCCAGCTGCTCCGGAGTGAGATTGGACTTGACCTCGTAGTGCATGCGCAGGTCCCAGCCGCTGTCGGCGGCGAGCGGGAGGAAGTCCTTGAAGTACGCCATGTCGATGATGTTGTCGACGGTGACGATGTCCAGGATGCGATGGCGCCGGACCAGGCGGTCGACCTCGTCCCAGAGCCGCGCTCCGGTCTTGGCACGGAAGGTCATCGCCGATCCGTTGAGTCCGCAGAAGGTGCAGTGGTGCTTCTCGCCCCACCAGCAGCCGCGGGCCCCCTCCACCACCAGCTTCGGATGGACGTACTCCGCGAGCGGGGAGGCGTCGATGGCCGCCTGCCAGAGGTCGTAGTCGGGAGAGGGGATGTCGCCGGGCGCGACGGTGCGCCGGGACTCCTCGTTGGCACGCGACTCGAGCCCGTCCCACCAGCAGAGTCCGGGCACATCGGCCGGTGCGGTGCCCGCTTCGACGTGGGCGAGCAGGGCGGGCAGGGCGTACTCCCCCTCCCCGCGCACCACATGGTCGACAAAGCGGTGGTTGCGGTGCAGCGCGTGGCCCATCGGGCCGTCGCAATTGCTGCCGCCGAACACGACGGTCAGCCCGGGGCGGCGCCGTTTCAGCTCCGCCGCGAGCGCCAGCGAGGAGATGTTCTGCATGAACGTGGAGGTGAATCCCACGACATCGGGTGCGTCGTCGACTATCGCGCTCGCGCTCTCGTCGATGAACTCCGCCGCGTGGACCCTCATCGCGGTCGCGGTGGATATGTCGGTCCCGCGCCGGGTGGCGTACTCCTTGAGCTGTGCCACACCCCATTCGGGATCGTTGTACAGGACGCCGGAGAAGACCCAGTCCCCGAGGCCGTCGAAGATGGATTCGCTCCCGACCGCGACATGGTCGCCGGGCCGCAGCGCCCCCCGCGAGCGTTCCAGCAGGAATTCCGCCCAGCGCAGGGAGCCGTGGAACTCGCGCACCTCGTCGTCCGGCCGGGTACGGTCCAGCAGCGAGTGCAGCAGACCCACCTGGAGCGAGGGAAGCTCGATCGGCTGCCACGGCATGGTCACCAGATGTATGCGCACTGCGTCTCCCACGGCACGGGGGCGGACGCCGGGTCGTGCCCGGCGTCCGCCCTTTTCGTCACTGTCCGGCCGCGGCGCGCCGCCCCCCGGCGGGTCGGTCGCGTCCTGTGCCGGCTGCACCGGAACACCCCGGTTCAGCGCGTCGGGCGTTTCTCGATCGTCTGCCGTTCGCGGTTCTTCGCCTCTTCCTCGCGGACCACTACCTTCTTGATCTCCATGTGCCCCTCCCCTCGGCGGTCGGCCCCAAGTCCGTTGACGTTAGGCGCCGTTGTGCGAGAGCCGCAAGAGCCCCCCTGGGGCTGGTGGGGCGTACGGGACGGCCCGCACCCGTGGACACCCGAGGGCTGATCGCTATGCTGCGACCCGAACGCTCACAGGAAGCGTTCAAACGAACAATGCGCGGCGGTACGGCGAGGGGGCCAGCAGCATGCGGGAGCCCGTTGAACTCAGGCGTCAGCGAATCCTTTCGGTGGTGGAATCGCGCGGCACCGTCAAGGTCAGCGTGCTCGCGGCCGAACTGGATGTCTCGGTGGTCACGGTCCGGCGGGACGTCGAGGAGCTGGCCCGGGTCGGGCGGCTGCGCCGCGGCCACGGGGTGGCCCGCCCGGTGCAGGAGCCGGTGCCGACCGCCGCGGCCCCGGCGGCCCGGGGCGAGGAGCCGGCCGGGGACGCCGGGGCGGTCGCCCTGGTCGTCCCGGAGCGGCATACGTACCTGTACGAGACCCTGCACGGCGCCCGGTCCGTCCTGGAGGAGTCCGGGATACGGATCGCCCTGCACATCGCGCCCCCGTCGGCCGGTACCGAACGTCCTCTGGTGGATCGGGCGCTGGCGGACGGGGCGCGCGGGCTGCTGATCGCGCCGCGCTGGCCCAGCGCCCGCTCGGAGGAGCTGGACTACGGCTGGCTCGCGGACGTGGGGGTGCCGACCGTGCTGATGGAGCGGCGGCCCCGGCCGGGCAGCGCGCTGCACGCCCTGGACTCCGTGTGTTCCGATCACTGGTACGGGACGCATCTCGCCGTGGAGCACCTGGTGTCGCTGGGGCATCGCCGTATCGTGCTGGCCGCCCGTGACGACAGTCCGACGGCGCGCAGCATCCGTGCGGCGTTCGCCGAGATCGCGGCGGCGCGCCCGGAGGTGGAGGACTGGTCGGTGGTGCTGAGCTCCCTGGGGGCCGCGGCGGAGCCCCGCGGATCCGCGCCGGCGGCCGATGGCCGGGCCGCTCTCGACCTCGCGGCGCTGCTGCGGGAGCGGCGCGCCACGGGGGCCGTGCTGCACGGCGACGTGGATGCGCTGATGCTGGTGCAGCGGCTGGCGGAGAGCGGTGTCGAGGTGCCGCGGGACTGCTCGGTGGTGGCGTACGACGATGTGGTCGCGGCCCTCGGCAGCACGCCGTTGACGGCGGTGGCACCGCCGAAGGCGGAGATCGGCCGGGCCGCCGCCGAGCTGCTGCTCCACCGGCTGTCCGGGGCCGTCGGGGCGACAGGTCCGGTGCGCCGGACGGAGCTGCTTCCCACTCTTGAGGTGCGCGGATCGGCACAGGAACCGCCGCTTTCCATGAAGTGAGCGTTTGACCGCTTTGATTTTCTTCTGAGCGATCTATTGACCAGTACCGATCAGCCGATCAGGATTCCCCGTGAGCCGTTTCAGAAGCCGCGGGAGGCGCACATGCCCGGTCGACAGAGCCGTCGATCCGTGCTTGCCACGATCGCCGCCCTGCCCCTGGCAGGTGCGCTCGGCGCCTGAGGCGGCGCCGACGGGTCGTCCGGACCGGTCGGCACCGGCACCCGGGGCAACCGGGGCGGGAAGCGCGCCACCCGCATCACCTTCTGGTCCGCGCTGCGCGGGTCCGGTCCGTACCGCGCTCCAGGTCAGGACTCCACTGGTGCGTCCGTCGATCGTGATGGTCGCGATGTTCACCCTGACCTGCCATCACCCCGCCCCCTACCAGGAGAAAGATGCCCACCACTGCCTCTGGCACCCCGGTCGCCCGCAGCCGTCCACGCGCCGCGGTCGCCATGAAACCGGCCGCCGCGGCCGCGCTCCTCGATGCCCGGTCCCTGGCCGCGCTCGACGAGGTGTGCGACCTCTCGCCCCTGCCCGTTCTCGACGACTTCGGCACCGACCGGGCCCGCGCCGTGCTGGCCGACGTCGAGATCCTGGTCACCGGCTGGGGCTGTCCACCGCTCGACGCGGCCGCCCTGGACGCGGCGCCGCGCCTGCGCGCGGTCGTCCACACCGCGGGCAGCGTCCGCGGACACATCACCGAGGCCTGCTGGGAACGCGGCATCGAGGTGTCGTCGGCAGCCGCCGCCAACGCCCTGCCGGTGGCCGAGTACACCGTCGCGATGATCCTGCTCTCCGGCAAACGAGTCCTGGAACGGGCCCGCGACTACCGGGCGGACCGCCACCGCGACAACTGGCTCGCCACCCCCGCCCGGGTCGGGAACTACGGCCGCACCGTGGGCATTCTGTCCGCCTCGCTGATCGGCCGACGCGTCATCGAACTGCTGCGGCCCTACGACCTGCCCGTCCTGCTGCACGATCCGTACGTCTCCGACGCGGAGGCCGCCGCGCTCGGCGTCCGGCCCGTCGGCCTGGCCGAACTGTTCACACAGAGCGACGTGGTGAGCGTCCACGCCCCGCTGCTGCCGGCCACCCGCGGGCTCGTCAGCCGTGAACTGCTCACCTCGATGCGCCCGGACGGCGTGCTCATCAACACCGCGCGGGGCGCCGTCGTCGACCAGGACGCGCTCACCGACGTACTGCGGCAGAACCGGATCCGGGCGATCCTCGACGTCACGGAACCCGACACGCTGCCCGCCGCGCACCCCCTCTGGGAGTGCGACAACGCTCTGATCACCCCGCACCTCGCCGGCTCGCAGGGCAACGAGTGGCGGCGACTGGTCGATCTGGCGGCGGCCGAGGCCGGCCGCTGGGCCGCGGGCGACGGCTTCGCCCATCCCGTACGACGCGAAAGGCTGGCATTTCTCGCATGACCGCTCCCCACCCGACCTCTCCCATCGAACTCCCCGCCGAGGACCGGGCGTCGAGCCCGTACACCGGCTACACCCGCGCACACTGGGAGGCCGCTGCGGACGGGCTGCTCCGGGCCGCCTGGCAATGGGCCACGCCGGGCGGAGCGCTGCTGGATCTGCCGGGAAGGCCGTCCGCGTCCGGAGTGCGCTCCGACGGTCTGGAGGGTTACGCGCGCACCTTCCTCGCCGCCGCCTTCCGGGTCGCGGGCGCCGACGGCAAGGACCCGCACGGCTGGCTCGGCCGGTACGCGGACGGGCTCGCGGCCGGTACCCGTACCCCCGGCCGTGAGGATGCCGAATCCTGGCCGCTGATCCGCGACCACACCGTCTTCGGCCAGCCCATGGTCGAGTCCGCCTCGGTCGCCATCGGCCTGCGGCTGACCCGGCCGTGGCTCTGGGACCGGCTGGACGCCGGGGTCCAGGACCGGACCGAGGAGTGGCTGCGCGACGCACTGCGGCACGTCCCCTCGCCCAACAACTGGTATCTGTTCCCCTACTCCGTGGCCGGCTTCCTTGAGTCCGTGGGCCGTGGTGACGCCCAAACGGCACGGGCGAAGCAGCGTGCCCTCGATCTACTGGAGGGCTGGTACCGGGGAGACGGCTGGTACGCGGACGGCGACGGCCGGGCCTTCGACCACTACAACGGCTGGGCGCTGCACCTCTACCCCGTGCTGGACGCGTATCTGTCGGGGGACGCGGAGCTGTCCGCGCACTACGGCGCCCGGCTGCGCGAGCACCTGGAGGGCTTCTCGCTGCTGTTCGGCGGCGACGGTGCGCCGATCCACTTCGGCCGCTCGCTGACCTACCGGTTCGCGGCCGCCTCCTCCGTCGCGCTCGGCGCCGTCAGCGGGCACACCCCGCTCACGCCCGGCGCCTCGCGGCGGGTGATCAGCGGATCGTTGCGCTACTTCCTGGACCGGGGCGCGACCGGCACGGACGGGCTGCTGAACCTGGGCTGGCACGGCCCGCACGAGGCGTCGCTGCAGAACTACTCGGCGCCCGCGTCGCCGTACTGGGCGTCCAAGGCATTCGTCGCGCTGCTCGCGCCGGACGGCCATCCGCTGTGGGCCGCGACCGAGGAGCCCGCGCCGAGCGAGGGCCCCGACCGGGTGCTCGCGCTGCCCGCGCCGGGACTGCTCGTCCAGTCGACCCGCGCGGACGGGATCGTGCGGCTGCACAACCACGGCAGCGACCATGTCCGCCCGCACGAGGGCGAGTCGGGTGTGCAGGACGATCCGCTGTACAGCCGCCAGTCGTACTCCACGGTGACCGGCCCCACGTCCAGGGCGAACACGGCGGACAACCATCTTGCGGTGGTCGTCGCCGGGGCGCGCAGCGGTCGCCGCGTCATCCGCGCGCTGGGCGCCGGAGGGGGCGACGGCTGGGGCTGGGCCGCCTCCTGGCACCGTCCGGTCTTCACCTCGGGCTCACCGATGGTGCCGGGGATGCGGGTGGAGAGCGTCACCGTGGTGCGCGGCCGGTACGAACTGCGGGTGCACCGGGTGCTGGGCGCGCCGGACGGGGCCCGGGTGGAGCAGACGGGCTGGGCGACCGGCCGCGACGACGCCCTGACCTCCGCCCTGCACGGCCTGTACGGCTGGGAGTCCCGGGACGGGGTACGGGCTCCGCAGGGCACCGCGTACACCCCCTGGGCCGTGGTGCCCCGGCTGTCCGCGCCCGCCGAGGGCACGGTGGTGCTGGTCGCGCTCGCCTCGCTGACCGCGGAGGCCGACGCGACGCCGCTCGACGCGGTGGTGAGCGGTGTGACGGTGGACGGGGACGTGGTGGAGGTCTGCTGGGCGGAGGATGCGGCGACGACCCGTATCGGCTTCGAGCCGGTGACGGTCACGCACGGCTGAGCGCCGGAGTGCGCGGCCTTCGCGCCGCGCACCCCGTCCGCCGGCAAGGATCTACCTGTCCGTCCTGATCACCACGGCCAGGGTGCGCGGACCGTGCACGCCCTCCACCCGCTCCAGCTCGATGTCGGACGTGGCCGAGGGCCCACTGATCAGCGTCGTCGGCCGCTGGGGCACCAGCCGCGCCACCGCCTCCGGCACACCGGCCTCGACCGTCGACAGATCGACGACGCAGACATGCAGGTCGGGGACGAGGGACAGCGCCCGCCGCCCCTGGTCGGGCGAGCCGTCCAGGAAGATCGTGCCCGTCTCGGCACAGCTGACGGCCGAGGCGGTGACGACCCCGTCCAGGGCGTCGAGCCGGGGCGCCGGGATGTCGCCGGAGTCCTGCTGGACCTCGCCGTCGTACCCGTCGAGCCACTGCGGGTCGAGTCCGGCCGGCACACCGATCCGCCGCGCCCCGCGCTCCCGCAGCACCTCGGCGACGACCTGGGCCGTGCGGTCGGCGGTGCAGGTGTGCACCGTCGCCTTGTAGTCGACGAGCCGGCCGGTGAAGAGGGCCAGGCGTTCGTCGTCGGGGAGGGTGCGGCCGGTGCGGTAGGCGCGCGGGACGGGGGTGTCCGGGGCGGGGGCGAGAGCGAGGGCGTCCTTGATCCGGCCCAGCACCGTTTCGCGAGCGGTCGTCACTTCTCCTCCTCCTTGTGCTGCTTCCGGTTCTTCTCGTACTCGCCCGCGGCGGCCCGCATCGTCGCGGCGCCCTCGGCCGATGCGAGCCAGGAGCGGAAGGTCTGCTTCGGCGGCGCCGCGGTGTCCCGGCTCTCGCTCCAGCCGTCGAACGGCGGGGGCAGATGCGAGATCTTGCCGTCCCGCCCGCCGATGACGCGGCCGATGCCCGCGCCCTTCTGCGCGGCGGTGAAGAGCTTCGGGTGCTTCATGACGGTGGCCGCGGCCTTCATGGCCAGCTTCTCCGCCGTCATGCCGGACTGTTCGGTGTTCTGGTGGCGCAGTTCGACCAGGAGCGACGGAATGTCGATCTTGACCGGGCAGGCGTCGAAGCAGGCGCCGCAGAGGCTGGAGGCGTACGGCAGCGAGCTGTTGGGGTCGTCCTTGGCCGCGTGCATCCCGGCGAGCTGCGGGGTGAGGACCGCGCCGATCGGTCCGGGGTACGTCGAGCCGTACGCATGGCCGCCGGCCCGTTCGTACACCGGGCAGACGTTGAGGCAGGCCGAGCAGCGGATGCAGTTGAGGGCCTCGCGTCCGATCCGGTCGGCGAGCGCCGCGGTGCGTCCGTTGTCGAGCAGGACCAGGTGGAAGTCCTGCGGTCCGTCGCCCGGGGTGACCCCGGTCCACATCGAGGTGTACGGGTTCATCCGCTCGCCGGTGGAGGAGCGCGGCAGCAGCTGAAGGAAGACTTCGAGGTCCTGGTGGCGCGGCAGCACCTTCTCGATGCCCATGACGGTGATCAGGGTGTCGGGCATCGTCAGACACATGCGACCGTTGCCCTCGGACTCCACGACGGCGAGGGTCCCGGTCTCGGCGATGCCGAAGTTGGCGCCGGAAACCGCCACCTTGGTCGTCATGAACTTCTCGCGCAGATAGGCGCGGGCGGTGGCGGCGAGATGCGCGGGTACGTTGTCCAGGCCCGGGTCGACACCCGGGATCTCCTTGAGGAAGATCTGCCGGATCTCGTCGCGGTTGCGGTGGATCGCGGGGACCAGGATGTGCGACGGCTTGTCGTGCGCGAGCTGGACAATCAGTTCGGCGAGGTCCGTCTCGTACGGGGTGATGCCGACCGATTCGAGGTGTTCGTTGAGGCCGATCTCCTGCGTGGCCATCGACTTGACCTTGATGACGTCGCTGCTGCCCGTCGCCTTGACCAGCCCGGTGACGATCTCGTTGGCCTCGACGCCGTCGCGCGCCCAGTGGACGGTGCCGCCGCGCTCGGTGACGTTCCGCTCCAGCTGTTCCAGGAGTTCGGGGAGCCGGTTCATGGTGTCGGTCTTGATGGCCGAACCGGCGTCGCGCAGTGCTTCCCAGTCGGGCAGCTCGCCGGTGACGTCGAGGCGTTTGGCGCGGATGGTGCGGGTGGCCCGGCCGAGGTTGCGGCGCAGTTGTTCGTTGCGCAGTTCGTCGTGGGCGGCCTCGGGGAACTTCCGGTCGCCGCGCAGATTGCCCGTTCCGTACGGGGAACGGGGCGGGGTCGCGGGCATGCCGAGGAAGGTGCTGCTCATCGGACGGCCTCCGTGGGGACGTAGGGCGAGGTGCGGGTGGCGGAGAGGATCTGCGCGAGGTGCAGGGTGCGGGTGCCCGACCTGATCCGGGAGAGTCCGCCGCCGATGTGCATCAGGCAGGACGAGTCGCCCGCGGTGCAGACCTCGGCCCCGGTGGTGGCGATGTTGCGCATCTTGTCCTGGAGCATCGCGGTCGACGTCTCGGCGTTCTTGACGGCGAAGGTGCCGCCGAACCCGCAGCAGGAATCGGCTTCGGGGAGCTCGACGAGATCGATGGAGTCGACGGCACGGAGCAGCTTCAGGGGCTTGTCACCGACGCGGAGCATGCGCAGGGAGTGACAGGTGGGGTGGTACGTCACCCGGTGCGGGAAGTACGCGCCGACGTCCTCGGCGTCCAGGACGTCCACGAGGAACTCCGACAGCTCGTACGTCTTGGCCTTGACGGTGGCGACGCCCGCGCGCAGCGCCGTGTCCCCGTACCGCTCGGCGACGATCTCGTGCTGATGACGGACCGAGCCCGCGCACGATCCGGACGGCATGACGACGGCGTCGATCGAGGCGTCGCCGAACTGGTCGGCGAAGTTCCGCACCAGGGGCACGGGTTCGCGCTGATAGCCGGTGTTGACATGCATCTGACCGCAGCAGGTCTGCCCCGGCGGGAACACCACGTCGTGGCCCAGGCGGGCGAGCAGGACCGCGGTCGATTTCACCGCCTCGGGGAAGAGCGTGTCTCCCAGACAGGTGGCGAAGAGTCCGATGCGCATGGGGTCTCTCCGATCGTTCGCTTCTTCATTTTATGGTCCGACCATACTAGCCTCGGTCCGGAACGTGAAGGCTGCGACGCCACGAGCCGATGGCGATTTACATGCACCTGACAAGACCTGAACCCGCGCGCACCGGCTCCGGCCCACCGGGCCGGAGCCCGCGTCCATGGGTCAGGAATCCCGTCGCGCCCGGTCGGAGTTCTCGTCGACCAGCGTGCCGTGGAGACTGCGGATGTGCCGCTCGACCAGGTCGGCGGCCTTCGCGCCCTTGCCCGCGCGCACCAGCCCCAGCAACTCGGCGTGCTCCGCGTTGAGCGCGGCGGCCGTGGCCGGCCAGTCCTCGGCCTCCTCCAGCGCCCGCAGGATCAGCGGGCGCACCGACTCACGGACGGCGGAGGTGAGCGTGGAGGTCAGTTCGTTGCCGGAGCTGCGGGCGATGTGCACATGGAACCGGGTGTCCAGATCGTTGAACTCCGGCACCGCGACATCCGGCTCCCCCATGCGCACGACCAGCGCCTCCGCCTCGTCGAGGTCCTCCGGGGAGGCATGCCGCGCGGCCGCCTCGAAACTGGACCTCTCCAGCACGACGCGCGCCTCCAGGACATCCTCCAGGCTGTAGCTGCCCAGTGCGAAGTGGAGTCGCAGCAGCCGCCCGAGCGCGTCATCGGGGTTGCGTACGATCCGTGCCCCGGCATCCGGCCCCCGGCCCGGCTGCGCGACCAGCACACCGATGGTCTCCAGTACCCTCAGCGCCTCGCGCAGCGCGGACCGGCTGACCCCGAGCACCGGCGCGAGCTCACGCTCGGGCGGCAGCCGGTCACCCGCCCGGAGTTCGCCGGCGAACACCCGCTCCTCGATGCTCTGGAGCACGAGCTCATGCGTACGGGACTGCCGTACGGGTTGCCATTCGACAGGCATCCGTCACCCCCTGCCTCGGCCGGAATCGTCCGGTTGCCGTCGCTTCTGCTGCCCGATCTTCAACTATGTCACACACCACATATGGTCGGACCAAAGATCGGGCCACGCTTCGGCCCGGCTCAGTAGGTGACGACGATGCGGCGCCGCACTCCGTCCACCTCGATCTGTCCGCCGAACGGTATGACCAGCTGGGGGTCGGTGTGACCGAGGTCCACGTCGAGGACGGCCAGAGTCTCGGGGGCGTACTCGCTCAACGCCCGCAGAACCGCCTGCCGCTGCTCCTCGCGGAACCGCTCCCCGGCCTCGGCGTCGAGCGGCTGCTCGAACGACCAGTTCTTGGCCCGGCCCATGAGGAGAGCGGGGAACTGAGCGAGCAGACCCCGCTCCCCCATGTTCCGCAGAATCCGGTGGACCTCCTCCGCCGAAGGCATCTCCTCGCACGTTTCGAGGAACAGCACCCGTCCCGCGTAGCTCTCCACCGGCCGGATCTCACGGTCGGCCATCAGCATCCAGGACAGGATCTCCAGACTTCCGCCCCAGCTCTCGCCCTTCACGGTCCGGCCGTCGGTGTTGTGCCATATCCAGCCGTTGCAGGGCCGCATCTCGGGTTCGGAGTCGAAGGTACGCGGCTCCTCCCACCGGCCGTTCGCCCCGTTGGTCTCCTTGGACGGGGTGAGTTCGTAGGCACCGCGGGTGAAGAGCGCGGCCCGCAGGGAGTCGGCGGTCAGCGGGTGGATCGCGCCGGGACGCCCCATCTCGACCATCACCGTGCCACCGTGGTAGCCGACGATTCCCAGGTTTTCGAGGAACACCAGCAGGTTGGTGTTGTCGCTGTACCCGAAGAAGGGCTTGGGGTTGGCGCGCAACAGGTCGCGGTCCAGGTGTGGCAGCACGGTGATCTGGTCGTCTCCGCCGATGCTGGAGATCACGGCCTTGATGTCCGGGTCGGCGAACGCCGCGTGGATGTCGGCGGCCCGTTCCTGCGGGGTGGAGCCCATCTTCCGCGTCGTCGGGTACTCCACGGGTTCGAGCCCGAATTCCTCACGGAGCCTGCGCAGTCCCAGTTCATGGGGCAGGGGCAGGATGCCGGGGAGGCCGGAGGAGGGGGACAGCACGGCGACACGGTCACCGGGCCGGGGCTTGGCGGGGTACTGGTTGGTCGACATCCGATGAGCGTAGGCGGCTCGCGAGGCGGCGGCGTCGAAATTTTCGGTCCGGCCGACGGTGGCGGGGCGGGGCCCCGCCACCGGTCCACCGGTCACTGGGGGCTGTCCCGTAATCCCTGGCGGGCGTCCGGCGTCAGGGATTACGGGACAGCCCTCAGTCGAAGGATCCGTGACGGCCCGCACCGCCCCCGAACCGTTCGGCCCCGGCCTGCGTCTCCCCTGCGGTCAGCGGCACCAGACCGTGCCGGTACTCCGCGGCCAGCGCCTCCGGCTCGCTGAGACCGTGCTGCTCGCGCACCGACAGCCGGTCGTGGCGCAGGCACAGTTGCGGGAACGCGGCGATCTCCCGGGCCAGCCGCTCCGCCGCGCCGCGTGCCTCGCCGGGTGGCACGATCCGGTTGGCGAGCCCCATGGCGTACGCCTCGGCGGCCGGGACGGGCCGCCCGGTGAGGATCATGTCCATGGCCCGGCTCTCACCGATCAGCCGCGGCAGCCGTACCGTTCCGCCGTCCACCAGCGGCACACCCCAGCGGCGGCAGAACACCCCGAACACCGCGTCCTCCTCGGCCACCCGGAGGTCGCACCAGAGGGCCAGCTCCAGACCCCCGGCCACCGCATGACCGGAGACCGCCGCGATGACGGGCTTGCTCAGCCGCATCCGGGTCGGCCCCATCGGTCCGTCACCGTCGGCCAGGACCTTGTTGCCCCGCTCCGTACCGATGCCCTTCAGGTCTGCGCCCGCGCAGAACGTTCCGCCCTCGCCCCACAGCACGGCGACAGACGCGTCCGCATCCTCGTCGAACTCCCGGAAGGCATCGGCCAGTAGGCTCGCGGTCGGCCCGTCCACGGCGTTGCGGACCTCGGGTCGGCTAAGGATCACCGTGAACACGGCGCCGTCGCGCTCGATCCGCACGGCTGGTTGTTCGCTCATCGTTCGGCCTCCCACAGTGGCTGACGCGGAGACGGCGGAGGACCCCGCCGACACAGCTGATTCATGCGATTCTCACGCAACCGTTCTACGGTGGGGCGCGTGACCCAGATGAGCCCTCCCGGCTGGCACCCAGACCCCGGGTATACAGGAATCGGCCCCATCCACGAGCGCTGGTGGGACGGTACCCGGTGGACCGACCAGCTCCGCGTGCCGCCCGCCGTGGTCCGGCGCCGCAGGACGCGCATCGGACTGGGCATCACCGCCGGTGTGGTGGTCCTCGCCGCCATCGGGGGCAGCGTCTTCCTGCTGTCGGACAAGTCCGGCGACACGGACGAACACGCGGCCCCGACCCCGTCCACCGCACCGTCGGAGGCTCCCGGCCGCGGGCCGGGCGCGCCGGGCGGAGGCGGCGGTGAGAGCAGGGGCCCCGAGCGGCAGATGCCGCAGACCGAGGACGGCTACGCCACGGACCTGACCAGCGGGATCAGTCTGCCGGTGCCCGACGGCTGGAAGGGCAGCTCCGGGATCGCCGGCGCGGGAGTGACCACGGGTGATTACCCCTGTCCCGGCGACACGTCCGAGCAGTGCGTGCGCGGCGGGGTGTTCTCCATGCCCGCGAAGGGTCTGAAGCTCGACACCACGACGGCGAAGGCCACGGCGGTGAAGGACATCTCCGCCAATGCCACGGAGTCGTACGGCGAGAAGATCTACGGTGGCATCACCTCGCATCAGGAACTCAAGTCCGAACCGGTCACCGTGGCCGGTGAGCAGGGCTACGTGGTGCGCTGGAAGGTGGTGACGAAGAGCGGTGACGACGGGTACGTCCAGTCGCTGGCCTTCCCGTCGCCCCGTTCCAAGGACATGCTGATCGTGGTCCGGTCCGGCTTCGACATCAATGCCAAGGCCCCCGCGCTCTCCGTCATGGACGACATCACCAAGGGGATCAAGGCCGCCTCGGGAACGGGTTCCGGTCCCGGCACCAACGCGTAGGGCCCGTCACCGGACAGGCACGGTGGCCCGCCCTCGTACATCCGGGCGTGAGTACGAGGGCGGGTCGAGCTGAGTACGTCGTCCGATCCGGCGGCGCGCGGTCGCTGGTCGAATGACAGTCATGCTTCCTGACGCACCGCTCCGCCCCCGCATCCAGCAGGTCACCACAGCCGGCACGACCCTGGCGCTGTCCCTGGCCCCGCTGGTGATCGGCGTGCTGCTCGCCAAGACCATGGCGACCGATCCGATGACTCCGGTGAACGCGCTGGCCACGCGGGGCGGGCAGGCCGTACCCGTCTCGCCCGCGCAGTGGCATGGGTGCGGCAGGCAGGCACTGCGGCACTGGAAGGGCCCGCTGCGGTCGGGCGGGCGCCCCGGCGCCCTTGTCCGGCGGTGTCCCGGGGTCCGGCGCGCGCGTCGCCCGGAACGGCTTCCGGTCGAGGGTTGAAAAGCCGCCGGGCCCGGTGTCAGGCCCGTCGGCAGTGCAGGAACAACTGGGGCTCGGCCACCGCCGCTTCGTATTCCGGCGTGAAGAGGGTGCTCTGCTCCCACAGCACCGAGAAGCCGGCCTCGGCGACCAGCTCGGTGAACTCCTCCGGACCGAAGCTCGTGGCCCGTACCTCCTGCCCCATGAAGACGACGTCGAAGTCCTCGACGTCCAGCGGCACCGTGGCCACGACCAGATGCCCGCCGGGAACCAGCAGCCGCCCGAGTTTCCGCAGGAGCCGGGACTGGTTCTCGCGGGACATCTGAAGCAATGAGAAGTACGCGCAGACGGCGTCGAAACTACCTTCTTCCAGGGAGAGTTCGTGGATGTCGGCGCACTCGAAGGCCGCGCCGGGAACCTGCCGGGCCGCCAGTTCGACCATGACCGGCGAGACATCGACTCCCAGCACATCGTGCCCGGCCTCGGCCAGGGTCCGTGCGGTCGGCCGCCCCGTTCCGCTGCCGACGTCCAGGACCCGGCTGTGCGGTGCGAGATCGCCCAACAGCCGGTGCAAGGAGGCGCGGTGGGCGGCGGATCCGCCGAATGCCCGCTCGTAGTCGGTGCCCAGTGCGTCGAACACCGTGGCGGCGGCGAGGCCGTGATCCTCGTCCATCGATGCGGTTCCTTCCCTTGCCCCCTGCGGTCCACCGGATCGTTTCATCATTCGCCGCAGCCTTCAACGTCCGTCCCTGGCAAGGCACATGAGGAAGGGGCCGATACACGCATCGGCGGAGCGGGAGCGCAGCAAGCCCGCTCCCCCGTCAGCGGCGGCCTCGAAATCCGGTTCCCTGCCCGCACCGGGGTTCACTACACTCGCCACGAATCGCACGCCGCGACAACACTGCGGCGCGCACCGTGACGAGTGAGGGGAGACCGGCCGTGCGCTACCGCACCGCTGTCGTCGTTCCCCCGTCGCGGTACGAGGTGATCCTGGTGTCTTCGTGCGCCCGGTGCGGGCTGCGCGGCCCGTACCGGTCCCCCGGTACGAACAACTGACCCAGCACTGCCCGGTGTTGATACGAACGGGCGGCAGCAAACCGGTGTGACGCACCGTCTCAGGGGTCTTCGCCCGGCCTGATCACAGGCCGGTTCGTCCGGGAATCGCGCGCCATCCCATTCCGGATCATTCCGAAAGGCCATGGGCCGTGCGTACCGAACTCCACCGTCAACCCACCAGTCCGCTGACCGCCGTCCGCAATCTGGGCATCCTCGCCCACGTCGACGCGGGCAAGACCACCGTCACCGAGCGGATCCTCTACCTCACCGGCGCCGTCCACAAACGGGGCGAGGTCCACGACGGGACGACCGTCACCGACTTCGACTCCCAGGAACGCGACCGCGGGATCACCATCTTCGCCGCCGCGGTGAGTTGTGACTGGGACGGTCATCGGATCAACCTGATCGACACCCCCGGCCACGTCGACTTCTCCGACGAGGTGGAACGTTCGCTGCGGGTGCTGGACGGCGCGATCACGGTGTTCGACGCCGTCGCGGGCGTCGAGCCGCAGAGCGAGTCGGTGTGGCGGCAGGCCGACCGGCACGGGGTGCCGCGGATCGCGTTCGTCAACAAGCTCGACCGCGCCGGGGCCGACCTCGACACGGCGGTCGCGTCGATCAGGGACCGGCTGAGCACGGTCCCGCTGGTGGTCCAGCTGCCGATCGGATCCGAGGACGGATTCACCGGGGTGGTCGATCTGCTGCGCATGCGGGCGCTGGTCTGGGCCGACGGCCGCGACACCTACGAGGAGGGGCAGGTGCCTGACGGGCTGCGCGAAGAGGCACGGCACCGCAGGCGGCTGCTCGAAGAGACGGTGGCGGAGCTCCATCCGGCCGCGCTGGAAGAGTTCTGCGCGGATTCCTCGGTCTCCGAACGGACTCTGACGGCCGCGCTGCGCGACCTGACCCGTACCGGTGAGGGTGTCGTGGTGCTGTGCGGCTCGGCCTACCGCAACCGGGGGATCGAGCCGCTGCTGGAGGCCGTCGTGGCCTATCTGCCCTCGCCGCTGGACGTGCCGCCGGTACGCGGCACCCTGGACGGCGCGGTGCAGGAGCGGGCCGCCGATCCGGCGGCGTCGTTCGCCGCGCTGGTGTTCAAGGTGAACTCGACGGCCACGGGACGGCTGACCTTTCTGCGGGTGTACTCGGGAACGATCGGGAAGGGGGACACGGTGCTGGACACGGGGACGCGGCGCCATGAGCGCATCGGGCGGATCCTGCGGGTGCAGGCCGGCCGGCACTCGGACGTGGACAAGGCGGTGGCCGGGGACATCGTCGCGGTGATCGGGCTGAAGGCGGCCCGCACCGGGGCCACGCTGTGCGCGCCTGCGGCGCCCCTGGTCCTCGAACCGCCGACCTCGGCCGACCCGGTCGTCTCCGTGGCGGTGGAGGCCCGCCGGAGCACCGACACCGAACGGCTGGTGACGGCGCTGGCGCGGCTCGTCGAGGAAGACCCTTCGCTGACGGTCCGTACCGACCCCGAGACCGGGCAGACGGTGCTTTCGGGAATGGGGGAACTGCATCTGGAGGTCGCCGTGGAGAAGATCCGGCGTGCTCATGAGCTGGAGATCGGTGTCGGCAGGCCGCAGGTGGCGTACCGGGAGACGGTCGCCCGCGGCGTGTCCGGGCTGGTGTACCGGCATGTGAAGCAGGACGGGGGCGCCGGCCAGTTCGCCCATGTCGTCCTCGACGCGGAGCCGCTGGAGGCCGGCGGTGACCTGGACGCCGACAACGGCGGCGATGCCGGTTTCGTGTTCCGGTCGACCGTCGTCGGTGGACGGGTGCCGCAGGAGTACGTCAGGGCGGTGGAGGCCGGGTGCCGGGACGCACTGGCCGAGGGCCCTCTCGGCGGACACCCGGTGACCGGGCTGCGGGTCACGCTGACCGACGGAGCCACCCACTCCAAGGACTCCTCGGAGATGGCGTTCCGCACGGCCGGCCGGTTCGCGCTCCGTGAGGCCTTGCGCGCGAGCGCGATGGTGCTGCTGGAGCCGGTGGCGGAGGTCACCGTCACCGTGCCCGACGACGCCGTGGGCGGGGTCCTCGGCGATCTGGCGGCGCGGCGCGGCCGGGTCTCGGGCTCGATCGCACGGGCGGGCACGGCGGTGATCACGGCGACCGTGCCGCTGGCGGAGTTGTTCGGCTACGCGACCCGGCTGCGCAGCCGGACCCAGGGCCGGGGAACGTTCATCCCCCGCCCCACCGGCTACGCCCCGGCGCCGGATCCGGTGTCCCCGGGGACACCGGCCCGGTAACGACAGTGCCGGCCCCTCCCGTTCGCGGGCGGGGCCGGCGCGGCCGGGCCGTCGCCGCGGGCTCCCGTTCCCTCGCGCCGGGCTACGGATGCGCCGGGATCACGCAGTCGTCCTCCCGCGCGGGAGCGTGCCCGGTCGGCCAGGCCACCCCCTCGAACGTCAGCCGTTTCGAGCCGGGTTCGAGATGGACCACGGACAGGGCCCCACCGCACGACAGGCGCCTCGGGTACTCAATGCCTGGTACGCAGGCACCGGCCGGACGTCCTGCCGACCGGTTGAGACAGACGTGCGACGGCGGAGCCCCGGCTCGGTGGAGTTCACCGGCCGGGGCGTCGCCATGCCAGTGGGCGGTCGGCTCACCCATGCGCCACGTACGCCAGGGTCGCGTGATCCGCTCCCGGAAGGTGTGGTGAGACGGGTTCTTGCCCGCAGTGTTTCAGCGCCCAGGACTGCACGTCGGTGAACTCCTCGGTGGCATCCGAAGCCCTCCCGCACACCGCACACTCCATCGCGTACGTCGTCGGCTCGGCGTCCGGCTCACGATCGGGCTCCAGGGTCCACGTCACATACCCGATCACAGCCGGCATGCTCATCCTCGTACCTCCCCACCCAGCTGCGCCCACACCTGCTTGCCCCACGGCAGCGGATCCGTGCCCCAGTCGCTCGCCAGCGCCTCCACAAGAGCTAAACCGCGCCCATGCTCGTTCCCGGTGTTCGTCTCCCTGTGCACAGGGGGCACCTTCGAAAAGTCCACGACGCCGATTCGCACGCATGCTGATGCGGGGCGGTCGATGACTACTCGGATGGTTTCTCTCCGCCCGTGCTGAACGGCGTTGGACACCAGCTCAGAGATGATCACGGCTCCATCCTCGACCAGGTCGTCCAGATTGCAGACGGATAGGGCGATTCACACCAGGCGCCGGGCGGTGGCGGCGCTCTCGGGCTCGCGCGGCAGGGTCTCGCTGTACCCAGGGGGCCCGGTCGGGCGGGCCCGGGTTGTAGGTTGCGGCATGTCGCTCTGCTTCCTCAGATCGGCCAAGCCCCGGGGCCGGTCGCACGGCCGCCGGGGCGCTGTCCGCTCATGCAAGCCCGTTACCGGCAACGCTGACAGGGGCGCAACGTCCCACTTTCACCACGCTATTCGCCAACCCCCAAGAACTCCGCCAACGGCCGGAGCCCTGGTGGCTTGTTGGGGAGGACCCACAGGTCGCGCACGATGGCCACGGCCAAGGTGTGGTGCTGCATCCACGCCGGCGCCACCCGGCGCAGGGACTCCAGTGTCTTCACCGCCCCGGCCGCGTCCCCGGTGTCCGCGTGGGCTCGGGCGACATCCAGCAGAAGCCATGTCCGCCAGGACGGCGGAGTGTCCTTACTCAGCCGCATCCCCTTGGCCAGCGCCAAGGCGTCCTGCGGGTGCCCATACTGGACTGCGAGCCGGACGCGTTCGATACGGACCGACGACGGACTGAAGACGCTGACCATGCGGTTGTCGCCCTCATCAGGCAGCTTGGAGACACGGGTGGCCTCCTTCTCTGCCCGCTCCATCATCGTCGCCGCGCGCTCGTAGTCGCCGCTCCGGGCGGCCGACGTAGCGGCGCTCATGGTCAGCGCGCCCCATACCTTCAGGCCGTCGGCCGTCTCGTCACGGCCTGCTTCCACCATGCCGTCGGCGGCGCGGAGCGCGATGCTCAACGCGTCCTCCAGGCGCCCCTGCCGCTGATAGGTCCACGCCGTGGAGTTGACGATCATCGGCACGAGCAGCGGATCGGAGGACTGTCCCGCAGCGTCTATGGCACGTTCCAGGCCCGTCAGGGCAAGGTCGGTCTTGCCCATCCGCACGGCGACGTGTCCGGCGAGCTGAAGCGCCTTGCCCAGAGCTGCGTAACCGGCCCTGCGGTCGTCGTCGTTGCCCGAGGCCGTTGCGGTGCGAGCATCTGAGAGCAAGTCCGGCAGCGCCTTCATCACCGTGTCGAACTCGGCGGCGTGGTACTGCGTCCAGCCGTCCGCGATCTGCTCGCGGAGACGGTCCATCGAGAAGTCAGGCTCTGGCGGCTCCGGCTCCGGCCCCCAGAGCACGGGCATGATGGCGCGGCGTACGGCCACGAAGCGTGGTCCGTCGTTCTCGCCTGTGGACGAGACCGCAGGCGGGTCACCCAGGAGCGTAGTCAGTTCCACACCGAGACCGTTGGCCAGTGCGTGGAGTGTGGGCAGTCGCGCCGAGTGCTTCCGCCCCTGTTCGAGCTGGCGGATCACATCGACGGATACGCCGGAGCGCTCGGCGAGCTCTTCTTGTGTCAGGGAGGCCAGGCGGCGCAAGCGGCGCAGAGTCCGTCCCAGGTCTTCGTTTGCCACGCTGCCACGGTACGCCGCCGCTCTGCCGTGCTCCTTCGCCTGCACGGAGCCGCAGCCAAGCCTCCCGTCACTCGGAGACGCAGGACTTGTGGTGGTGCTCGGCGCCGAAACTGCGGGAACGGTCACCTCGCCAGGATCTTTCCTCACCCGCCGTCAGACACCGATTCCTAATGCCGTTTGTCAAGCCGTTCTGGTTGGGTGCGTGGGGGTTCAGTCGGCCGATGTCTCGCACCTCTCGATCTTTGTAGCGACTGATCGGCGTTGCAGCCCGTTGACAATGAACTCCATCTCGACCAGCGTGCCAACCAGGCCTGTCTCTTGGAGCGTGCTGGCCACCACCCGTGCCTGGCCCAGGGACAGGCAGAGCATCTCGCGCAGGACTCGCAAGACGGGGACGAGGCTCGACTCGTCGTCCGCGAGGCGAAGCCGTGCGGGCCCATGCTCTGCCAGTAGGGCATTCCTGATCTCTTCAGGAGTCGCTCCGCCAGTGTCCTGCTCGCACCACCCGTTGGGGCAGGCAGTACATGCACCATCGGTGCCCCACCACAACTGCCCATGGTCGATGTACTGGCCAACGTCGAGTACTAGCACGCCACCGCAGTCGTCGCACCGCGCCGTATTTTCAGCACCGCAGGCGTGCCATCGGGTCGGCGACACCGCAACGCGACCGACGAAGCGCCGTCCGGGAGGGACTCACCGAGCGAGAGTCCCCACTGGACGTCAGCCGCGTGATGAGATCCGGCGTATCAGCGCACCATTCGGCAACCTGGGGACCGAATCGACGTACCAACCGCGTAGTGACGCTCTCCACATCCACCATCAGTCGTTTCACACGGGTCAGTCTGCTGATTGCGCGATCTTTGTCCACTGCTTTCCACCACTCGCTGTGGAACGTGAGCCGACGAGCGAATCGGACCAGAGCACTTACCCAACCTTCAGTGAGAATCGCTCAGTCTTCGCTGAGAACGATCAACACGGCCAAGCTGCGCCGCGAGGCGCGCCAGCCGATGCCGATGAGAAGCACGCTGACGCCGGAGAACCTTCGACGCCTTCCGGACGAGGCTGTAGTGCTGCATTGCACGGCCGAAGATGCCCCGCGAGAACGGCCGGACCACCGCCCCCTCAGCGACCAGGAGCCGGTCGAGCCACAACCGCAGCCGCGGCGGGGCGAAGACCTCCGCTAGCAGGGCGATCGCCACGTCCCTGTGATCGGCGTCGTGCTCGAACCGCTCCTGGCACCGGCTGAGCTGGCCGAGCCAAGACGAGGACCAGGTCTGTACCCGTGTCGCTGAAGACGAGCACCAAAAGGGACCCCAACGCCTGGCCGGCCCCTGCTTGCCAAGCAGGGCGGCTACACGAATCGCTGCGACGCCGGGGCCTGCGAGCATGGCCGAATCTGGCCGGAGAACGTGCAGCGACTCTTTCTTGGACAGACGCCCAGTGGTATTCCTTGCCTCGCTGTTCCGTATTGATCACTTCGGAACGTGGCCGACCGGGGGGAAAGCGTGCTGGACGATAGCGACGCTGCGGCGAATCGTGACATGCCTGCCAAGCTCAGGCTGTCAGGAGCCGGGCTGCACTTCCCGTCCCCGCCGAACCCCAAGAAGCAGGTCTTCGCCTACGACCCCAATGAGTTCGAAGAGTTCGTCGAGGAATGGGTGCCGACCCTCAACGTCCGCTACGTGCGCGTGGAACGGCACGGCGGTACCGGGGATCACGGAGTGGACGTCGCCGCCTACCTCACACCGCAGGCCATGGAGGGGGAATGGCACAACTACCAGTGCAAGCACTACGGTGACGCTCTTACCTGGTCGAAGGCCGCACCGGAGATCAGGAAACTGTTCGCCTCAGTCGTACAGAAGCGCTACACACTACCGAGCCGGTACATCTTCGCCGCGCCGATCATCGGCCGCAGCCTGGTGAAGCAGTTCGCCAGGCCCTCTGACACGCGAGCGAAGTTCATCACCGAACTCGCCTCCACCAATGACCCTGTCATCACCTCGCTCAGCTCCGCCGAGCGCGAGAACGTCGTCGATCTGGCACAGAGCACCGACTTCTCCATGTTTGAACCGGTCGACATGGACGAGATGCTCGACCTCCACAAGACCACCCGACACTGGTCGGACCGGTTCACCCAGCCGCTGCCCCCTCGCCCACAGATCATGAACCCACCTGCCGAGCACACCCCCCTTGAGGCGCGGTACATCCAGAAACTCCTCGATGCCTACCGCGAGGAATGGGGCGAGGAAACCGACACGCTGGAACGCGTCGCCGAAAACGAGGACGCGCGCGATCACCTCAACCGTCAGCGTGAAGCCTTCTACAGCGCCGAATCCCTGCGCGTGTTCGCCCGCGATGCCACTCCCGCGGGCCACTTCGAAGCTGTTCTCGACGACATCCACGCCATCGTCGTCGAGGTAGCCCGCGGTCGGCACCTCAGCGCCCTTGACCGACTCCAAGCTGTCCTCGTCACAGCAGGCCAGGTGGTGCTCACCGAGACGATCCTCGCCAAGCAAGTGAGACCTCTCGACCGCAAAGGGGTATGTCACCACCTGGCGAACGACGATCGGCTCACCTGGTGCCAAGGAGGCAGGGCATGAACCCGCTCAACAGCCCACTGGAGGTCGGTGTGCGTGCCCTGGCTCTGCTGGCCGAGAGTCACCCCGAACCCATGGACCTCGCCCAGCTCGTCGTGCTCGACTACGCCCTTCTGCACAGCGCGGAATTCGACGGCCCGCCGAGCCTGCACCCCGACCTGCCCACGCGCACCGGAGAGCTCGGCATGAAGCGCCGAGTCCTCGAGCAGGGCCTGCTCGTACTGATCCGTGCCGGGCTGGCCGGGATCGAAGCACACCAGCAGGGCCTGATGTACCGGGCCACAGAGCGGGGACCGGCGTTCATCGACATCCTCGAAACACCTTATGTCGACCGCCTGCGCGACCGCGCCGAGTGGGTCGTGCACGAATACGCGCCCCAAGTCGAGGTGGACGCCGTCACACGCAACCTCATCAACCGCCCCGCCGACACACCTCTGCCGCCCGAGGTCCACCGTGACTGACCTGAGACTCCTCCACCTCACCTACGCCGGATCAGCAAATCCCCCGGCACAAGTCGTTTTCGACGACGACATGACAGTCATCTACGGGGCTTCCGACACCGGCAAGTCGTTCATCGTCGATTCCATCGCCTACATGCTCGGCAATACCAACCTGCCCCTCATCCCCGAAGCCGAGGGCTATAGCCAGATCCTCCTCGGACTGCGCATGCCGGACGGCAGCCCCCTCACTCTCGTGCGCCGACCCGACAGCAACGCCGTACAGGCGCACTTCGCCGACCTTCGAAACCTGGTGACCCGTCCCGCGGACCATCTCCTTACAGCCACCCACACCGCACGCAGCACCCGCAGCCTGTCCATGTTCCTGCTAGGCGAGCTCGGCCTGGGTGATGTGCGCATCCGCAAGAACGAAGCGGGCGGAACCCGCAACCTGACGCTCGCCGACCTCGCACACCTGTCAGTCGTCACAGAAACCCGCATGGTCGACCCGCTCTCCCCGGTCCTGACTTCTCACGCCAACTCGACCAAGACCTCTGCCACCTCAGTGATGAAGTTTCTACTCACCGGCGAAGACGACCCCGTCATCGAGACCGGCCCGAACCGGGGCCAGCGCAGGGTTCACAAAGGGCAGATCACCCTTCTGGACCAGATCGTCCTCGACCTCACGGGCAAGCTCACTACCCAGGAGAACGAGACACAGCTGCGCGAGCGGCTGACACGGATCCAGACCACCGTCGACGCACAATCGCAGTCACTCAGGTTCATCGCGGACCGGCACATGAACGCGGTCACCAGCCGTATGCAGGCGTCCCAGGAACTGGCTGCTCTGGACAACCGTCTGGCCGAGGTCACCGACCTCCTCACTCGATTCAAGCTCCTCGAGCAGCAGTACCACTCAGACCTGGAGCGCCTGGAAACGGTCAGTGAAGTCGGCAGCCTACTAGGATTCTTTCGGGTGGGAACCTGCGTCTTCTGCGGCGCCGGGCCCGAGCACCAGCACCCCAGCCACAGCGCCGAGGAGACCACCCAGCTCCACCAGGCCGTCCAGGCGGAGACAGGCAAGACCACCAGCCTGCTCACCGACCTACTGCCCACCATCACGGAGCTGGACGCACAGCTGGCCACTCTGCACAGACGCCACGAATCCCTCAGGGCGCAGGCTGCCAACCTCGACTCACAGATCGACACAGCCGAAGGCCAGCTCGCGCCCCTGCGAGCACACATGGACGACCTTCTTACCGCCCGATCCACCGTGGAGCGGGAACTGGAACTGCACTCCCGCATCAGCGAACTCGAACACCGACGCTCCACCCTCGACGGCGAAGGCGCGGTCGCGAAAAGCCGCCCGGCCGAGCACATCCCCGCACGCATCGTGGACGCCTTCGACAGCTTTCTCAGGGACACCCTCGACGCCTGGAAGGTGCCAGCTGTCGACTTCGCCGAGTACGACCAGTACACCGCCGACATCCGTGCCGGAAGTCGGCCCCGCGCGGGACGAGGCAAGGGGGTGCGCTCCGTGCTGCACTCGGCGTTCACCACCGCCCTCGCCCGCTACTGCCACGACCACGACCTCCCACACCCCGGCTTTGTCGTACTCGACTCCCCGGTCGTCACCTACCGGGAGCCCGTCGGTGAAGACATCGACATCACCGGACACGTCGTCGACCACTTCTACCGCGACATGGCCACATTCCCCGGTCAGGCCGTCATCATCGAGAACGGCGACCCCCCGGACGACGTCTTGCCCAATGTCACCGCCTATCGCTTCACCGGCTCGGCCGAAGGCCACCGCGGTTTCTTCCCCATCAGCGCCACACCCCCGCCGACAGCACCCGACAACGCAGGCTCCCAGGAACTCAATACCTAGGACTCCTCTGCCCGATTCCCCAAAAGCACGGGCAAAGGCGAATCCCGATGGCTGTCGGACCGCCCTCCAACGACTGGCCGTCCGGGCGGCGTCCTTCCCTGGCCAGCAACAGCGCAACGGTGGCATCACCAGCGGGCGAAGAGCTGGTGCAGACCTCCCGGGCCAGATGGCCCGTGGCACGTTGACAAGGGAAACTCGCTGGTCGCGACCCCTTCTGGCGGGCGTGATGGTCACACGTGGTCACAGGCTGAGGGTGTCGGGTCCTTCTCCGCCTCCTGGAGGCGATCGCCATGCGTTCGACCACCGCCAACCTCTACAGCCACCTCACCCAGCCAGCGGCCCGCGCAGCCGTCGATCACCCCCCTCACCACGGTCGCGCGAGCCGCTGGCCGCCCGCCCCAGCTCGCATGGCTGCGACCATCACGCGACCCCGTCCACTGCCTACGCGAAGCCCTCCACGAACTCCCCTCCCGCGCGCCACCTGCCTCCAGGGCCCTGGCGAACCATCCCTGGTCCGGGCATGCGACCGCACTACCACGACCCCAGACGCACGAAAGGCCGCCCTCCCACGAATGAGAGAACGGCCTCCGACCTGCGTTTCCGCGTGGTCGGGACGACAGGATTTGAACCTGCGACCCCTTGACCCCCAGTCAAGTGCGCTACCAAGCTGCGCCACGTCCCGATGCCCGTCTGACCTGGGGTTTCCCCCTGGCTGAACGCGCATGAGAACAATACCGCACTCGGGCGGGTGGTCACGAACGCCTTTACCGCTTGACCTCAACCTAGCTTGATGTTCAACGCTTGTGCCATGCCGAAAACCACCGCCGCACCGAAGCGCGACTACCGCGACATGAACCGTCTGATGAGCCTGATGACCGGGGACGAGAAGCACGGCCCCGCAGCGACATCCACCCTGGACGCCCTGTGGGTGCTGTACGACCGGGTGCTGCGGGTGACACCCGACACCGTCGACGCGCCCGGCCGCGACCGGTTCCTGCTGTCCAAGGGGCACGGGCCGATGGCGTACTACGCGGTCCTGGCCGCGCACGGTTTCTTCGGCGAGGAACTGCTGCCGGGGTTCGGGGCGTACGACTCACCGCTCGGGCACCATCCGGACCGGATGCTGGTGCCGGGGGTCGAGATCGGCAGCGGGTCACTGGGGCACGGGCTGCCGCTGGCCGTGGGGAGCGTGCTCGGGTTGCGGGCGCAGGGGCTCACCGATCCGCGCGTGTGGGTGCTGATCGGGGACGCCGAGCTGGACGAGGGCAGCAATCACGAGGCGCTGGCCTATGCGGGCCCGGCCGGGCTGGAACAGCTGCACACCGTGGTGATCGACAACGCTTCGTCCTCGTACGCCCGGCCCGGCGGGATCGCGGCCCGGTTCGAGGCGGCGGGCTGGTCGGTCGGCTCCGTCGACGGACGGGACCACGAGGCGCTGTACGCGGCCTTCACCGCGCCGCACCCCGGACAGCCGCGGGCCGTGGTCGCGCGCGTCGACCCGAAGGACTGAACGCACCGCGCGAAGACGGGGACCCGAGTACGCCGAGCCTGCACGACACGAGAGGGACACTTCACATGGACACGATGCGTGACCGCTTCATCGCCACCACGTCACAGCTGCTGGACGAGGATCCGCGCCTCGCCCTGGTCCTGGCCGAGATCAGCCGGGACGGCTTCGGCGGGGCGGCGCGGGCCCATCCGGACCGGGTCATCAATGTGGGAATCAGGGAGCAGCTACTGGTCGGCGCGGGCGCCGGGATGGCGCTGACCGGGCTGCGGCCGATCGTGCACACCTTCGCCAGCTTTCTGGTGGAGCGGCCGTTCGAGCAGGTCAAGCTGGACTTCGGCCACCAGGGAGTGGGCGGGGTGCTGGTCAGCGCCGGAGCTTCGTACGACTGGCCGGCCGGCGGGTTCACCCATATGTCGCCGGGCGATGTCGCGCTCCTGGACACCCTGGACGGCTGGACCGTTCATGTGCCGGGCCACCCGGACGAGGCCGAGGTGCTGCTGCGGGAGGCCGCGGCCGGGGACGGCCGGGTCTACGTGCGCCTGTCGGTGCAGTCCAACGACCGGGCGCGGCCGGTCGGCGCGGGGACCGGGTTCACCGCGGTGCGGGAGGGGACGGGCGGGGTGGTGATCGCGGTCGGGCCGATGCTCGACAACGTGCTCGCCGCGACCGACGGGCTCGATGTGACGGTGCTGTACGCGACGACGGTGCGCCCGTTCGACGGGGACGGGCTGCGGCGGGCGGTCGGTGTTCACGAGGTCGCCGATGTGGTGATCGTCGAGCCGTATCTGGCGGGCACGTCCACTGCTGCCGCCAATGACGCGCTCGCCGAGCTGCCGCACCGCGTGCTGGGCCTCGGAGTGGGGCGGGCCGAGCTGCGCAAGTACGGGGAGATGGACGAGCACCTGGCCGCGCACGGTCTGGACGCGAGGGGGCTGCGGGAGCGGATCGGCGCCTTCCTCCGCCGCTGACCGGGCCGGAGCCGCCGGTCGGATGACCGGCGGCGTCCCGGTGCCGGTGTCGCCCTCCCCCAGCCGGTCGGGCTCGATGCCGCCCGGCTGGGGGAGAGAGAACCGCTACGGGTGGACGAGCACCTGGGACAGTGCCACGCGTCCGGTGCCGGACGTCACGATCTTCACCGTGCGGGTGCGACTGTCCAGGTCCAGGACCGTCGGGCGCAGCGCTTTCCCGCTGACGTGGACCGTTCCGTCGTCCGTGACCACGTCGAAGTCGGCGGTCGTGGCGGAGGAGTTGTTCCAGATCTCGATCTGACGGACGCGCTGCTCGGCGCCCAGGTCGACCTGCCACCAGGCGCCCGCCTCGGAGAGCGTGCGGGTGTCGGTGTTGGTGTCGCCGTCCAGGGCGAGCTCCGCGCCCGCCGTTCCCTCGGTGGAGGACTGGGTGGCCGTGCCGGTGCGGGCCAGGTCGGTGCGCAGTTGCTCGACCGGACCGCCGTGGGCGCCCGCCCGGCGTGCGACGGCGAGGGCCTCGGCCGGCAGCCGGTCCAGGCCGGTGAGGTTGTCCGTCATGACCGAGCCGTTGCCGCCGAGGGCGGGCGCGGCGGTGTCGGTCCAGTTGCCCCGGGCGGTGTTCCGGATGCCGTAGTCCGCCCAGTTCGAGACCCACTTGTAGCCGATGCGGGTGATGACGTTCTTCTCGACGACGATGTGCGAGGACTGTTCGTCGAGGTAGATGCCGTTGCCGTCGCGCTCGGTGTTCCCGAAGGCGGAGCGGTTGATGTAGTTGCCGGAGACGACCGTGCCCGGCTGTGCGCCCTGGGTGTAGATCGCCCCGCCGTCGTGCTGCTCCTGGGCGACCTCCATGACGTGGGTGATCCGGTTGTCCGTCACCTTGTTGTCGCGCAGGACGGACTTCTGGGACTCGGGCTGGTTCCAGCCCCAGCCGACCGAGATCCCGGAGTACGGGAGGTGGTCCAGGCTGTTGTGGTCGACGGCCAGCCCGGCCTCGTACCCGGCCCAGATGCCCACCGAGTCGGTGAACTCGACGCCGGAGCGGGTGATGGTGTTGTGCGCGACGGTGTTCCGCTCCCCCGCGAGCGCCGCCGACGGCATCGGCTCGGTGTCGCCCACGTAGACGGCGCCCGAGGAAAGGTCGGTGAAGGAGGAGCGGGTCACCGAGCTGTCCTTGGTGCCCGCTTCGAGGATCGCGCCCGCCCCGCCGAGCCGGCTGAACCGGGCGTTGTCGATGCTGACGCGCTGTCCGCCGCGGACGGTCACCGCGGCCGACGGCTTGGTGTAGAAGCGGCCCGCGTGGTCGACGGGGCCGGTGGCGCCGGTCAGGGTGAGACCGGCCTGCATGCCCGCGTAGCCCTCGTCGGTGCCGGGCCGGCGGTACGCCGCGTACGCGAAGCCGATCCCGCTGACGGTGACGTCGTGGGCGCCGTCGACGACGAGCAGCTGTTCG
The DNA here is from genome assembly GCF_026340595.1 of Streptomyces sp. NBC_01363. Lineage (GTDB taxonomy): Bacteria > Actinomycetota > Actinomycetes > Streptomycetales > Streptomycetaceae > Streptomyces. The sequence continues at coordinate 1,747,987 of NZ_JAPEPF010000002.1, read as the reverse complement.
GTGTGCGGGGTGACGGCCCGCGCATGGCGCATGTTCTCGCCCTTGCGCGGCAGGTAGGTGACGGTGCGGTCCTTCGAGTTCCACACGAACTCGCCCGGCTGGTCGAGGAGTTCGGGGGCGTTCTCGAAGTGGGCGACGCCGCTGTAGCGGGTGGAGTCGACCGTGGTGGAGTCCCAGGCGGGTCCGGTGCGGTCGGTGCCGCTCGACGAGTTGGTCCAGCAGGGCTGGGCGAAGGTCATGTCATCGCCGTTCACGCCCGTGATCCGGCAGTGGTAGTTGCGCCAGCGGACCCGGATGACGGCTTCGGCGTCGGTGGGGCGCTGCCACTGGGCGATGCCCGTGGCGACCGCGCCGTTCATGCCGGTATTCGTGGCGTCGCAGGTGCTCGCCGGGCAGGCCTCGCCGCGGGCGCGGGTCGCGCGCCTGCCGTCGACGAAGAGCTGGCGGGGGTCGACGTCGGCGGGGGCGTCTGCGGTCCAGGTGCCGTCGGTGTTCTGCCGCCAGCCGGTGATGTCCTGTCCGCCGGAGAGGACGGGGCGGGCGCCGGGGGCCGCGGTCCAGGTGACCGTGCGGCCGTTCTTCCCGGAGTCGGCGGGACCGAGCTTCAGGGGCTGGTCGAGCTCGTACGTGCCGTTCTTCAGGAGTACGCGCACGTCGCGGCCGGTCTCGGTGCGTGCCTGGTCGCGGGCGCCTTCCGGGGTGCAGGGGCGGGCGACCGTGCAGGAGGTGCCGTGTCCGTCCGGGGCCGCGTACAGGGTGCGGGTACCGGGGGCGGCCTGGGCGGCCGGGGCCGCCAGGAGCGCGGCCAGGACGGCGGCGGAGGCGGCAGCGGCGGTTCCTCGTACGACGTTCAGGGAGCGGCGGTTCACGCGGAGGCCTTCCAGTCGGGGTGGCCGGGCATGGGCGGGTTCACGGCTCCGAAGAGCCAGTCGCGCAGGAACGGGTCGAGGGACTTGTCGCCGGTGACGTCGACGGTGTGCCGGATGAAGGCCTCGCTGGTGTACGTGGAGTCCTTGAAGCGCTTCACCCACTCGCGCATGACCCGGTCGAACTTCCGCCGGCCGATCCGGAGGCCGAGGGCGTACAGGACGAGGGCGCCGCCGTCGTAGATGTTGGTGCCGCCGAGCGCCTTGGGCAGTCCGGGCGGCCCGTCGGCAGCGCGGACCGCGTCGAGCTTCTCGTACGTCGCCTTCATCTTGTCCTCGAAGACCGACCAGCCGCGCTCCTCGCCGTACAGACCGGCGTAGTACACGGCGGGGCCCTCGTTGAGCCAGGCCTGCTGCCAGTCGTTCGGGGTGACGGAGTCGCCGAACCACTGGTGGACGAGCTCGTGGACCATGGTGGTCTCGTAGCCGGGCTGTCCGTCGGCGTTGAGCTTGAACCAGTTGGTGGAGAACAGGGAGAGGGTCTGGTTCTCCAGGGCGTCGGTGTAGCCGTCGTAGATGTGGACGCCGTAGACGGAGAACGGGTAGCGGCCGAACTTCGCCTCCAGCCAGGCCAGATGGTCTGCCGTGCGGGCCACGATCGGGCCGTACTTGTCCTCCTGGCCCTGCGGGACGATGTGCCGCAGCGGCAGTCCGCGGTGGCTGGTGCCGTACAGATAGGTGCCCTTGACGACAGCGATGCCGATAAGTTCGGTCGCCATGCGCTCGCGCAGGGCGAAGTGCCAGACGGTGGAGCCGTCGGCGCGCGGGGTCTTGTGGAGCAGTTCGCCGTTGGCGGCGGCGACATAGCCCTGCGGGGCGCTGATGTGGAAGGTCCACGTCGCCTTGTCGGACGGGGTGTCGTTGCAGGGCAGGAAGGTGTCGGCGCGGGAGGACTGGGCGGCGGAGGCGAAGCCGCCGTCGGTGCCGAACTTCCAGCCGGTCAGGCCGAGTCGGGGCGCCTTGCCATTGCCCCGGTAGCGGACCTCGGCCGTGAACGCCTGCCCGTTGTGGAGCGGGCGGGCGGGGGTGACGGTGAGCTCCTGGCCGCTCTTGCCGGGCGAGAGCGCCCAGGTGGCGGGGCGGCCGGCGACGGTGACGGCGTCGATGGTGTGGCCGTCGGTGTCCAGGTTGAACGCGGAGAGGTCCTGGGTGGCCTTGGCGTTGATCCGCACCACGGCGGTGAAGTCGTAGGTGACCGGTGTGAAGTCGAAGGTCAGGTCGTAGTGGACGACCTGGTAGCCGCCGTTCCCGAGGGTCGGGAAGAGCGGGTCGCCGACGCCGTCCGAGCCCGGCTTCGGGTCGAAGCCGTGCGACCGGGCGGAGGCGGGCGAGCCGAGGGCGGGTACGGCGACGGCCGCGGCCACCGCCGCGCCGCCGAGTTTCAGGGCCGAGCGTCGGGTCGTCACTTCTTCCCCTTCTGGAAGGCGTCCTCGAACTCGCCTCGGGCCTGCTCGCCGCCCTTGGCCAGGTAGTCCTTGACGAACTGGTCGTAGGCGGACATGGGCTTGCGACCGGAGATGATGTCCTTCAGCGCATCGCCCTTGAGCGTGTTGAGGCTGCCGGAACCCTTGGAGTCCCAGGTGGGCGAGGAGTACTGGAGCGTCGGGTCCGGCACCATCATGGGGATCATCCTGGTGAAGGCGTCGTGGACGTGGCGGACGCCCTGCTCCGAGTCGGCGCTGAAGATCGCCGGGACGGCGGAGGCCATGAACTTCCACGGCACGGTGACGTCCTGGGTGCCCTGCTTGGTGAGCGCCGGGTTGCCCTTGTCGTCCCGGGTGAAGTCCTTGCCCTCGACGCCGTAGTTGATGAGGGTGTACTCCTGGCTGCCGAACGGGGACGCGGCGAAGTCGGCGAGGGCCAGGATCTCCTTGACGCGGTCCCCGGACGCCTTCTTGATGTGGGTGTTCTGGAGCGAGATGTTGTCCATCCAGGCGACGGCGTCCTTGCCGACCGGCACGAGCGGGCGCGGGTCGTACTTCTTGTCGATCGCCTTCATCGAGGCGATGTAGCCGACGCCGGGCGCCAGGTAGGTGGGCATGCCGTCGTAGACGTAGGCGCCCTTGCCGTTCTTGAACATGTCCGTGTACTGGGCCTTCTGCGCCCCGGACATCTGGAGGGTGCCCGGGTAGTAGCAGCCGGCCTTGTACAGCAGCCGCGCCGTCTCGACGGCCTTGCGGTACTCCGGGGTCTCCAGGTCGACGGTGAACTTGCCGGTCTTCTCGTCCAGCCGCCAGAAGTTGGGCGCGCCCGCGGACATGGCGAGCATGCTGGTGGCGCCCGCGATGATGGCGTACTGGTCCTGCTTGGGCCGGGTCAGCTCCTTGCAGACCTCGACGAACCGGTCGAGGTCGGTGATCTGGTCGAGGCTGGTGACGCCGACCTCCTCGAACAGGTCGTGGCGGTACACGCCCGCGCCACCGGTGCCGGTCCGGGCGATCGGGATGCCGTAGAGCTTCCCGCCGAAGATGGCGGACTGCCAGGCGCCCTTCGGGATCGCGGCCAGGTTCGGGTAGTCCTTGACCTTGTCACCGGCGAGGTACGGGGTCAGGTCGGCGCACTTGGCCTGGAGGAAGGCGGCCTTGTTGTCGACGCCACCGCTCTCCGGGTACATGAAGAGGTCGGGCAGGCTGTCACTGGCGACCATGGTGGAGAACTTGGTGCCGTAGTCGTCCGCGGGGACGGCGGTGATGTTCACCTGGCCGCCGAGGAGCTTCTCGATCTCCTGCCAGGCGGCGTTGCTGCCGCGTGCGGGCGGCGGCGGGGAGAAGGTCTCCATCGTCGCGCTGATCGGCTTCGCCCCCTTGAGCGGGGTGCTCTTCGTGGCGCGCAGCGGCTTGGCCGGGTAGCTGAAGAAGCCCTGCGGGACGCCCGCCGCAGTGCCCGCCAGGTCGGGCTTGAGGCCGATGTTGCGGACCGCGGTGTTGGGCAGCAGCGAGGCGCTCTTGGCCTCCGCCTTCGCGGTCGTGCCGCCGTCGCCGCAGGCGGCGAGCAGCGGGGCGGCGGCCAGTCCCAGACCGACGCCCGCACCCATGCGGAACAGTGCTCTGCGATTGATGGGGGTGGAGCTCGACACCTGAATCTCCTTGAGAGAGGGGAAAGGAAGGAGTGGGGGGCGGTGGCTGCGCTCAGCCCTTGACGGCGCCCGTGAGCACGCCCTTGGTGAAGTAGCGCTGGAGGAACGGGTAGACGCAGAGGATCGGTACGACGGCGATCACCAGGACCGCCATCTGTACGGCCTGCTGCGGGGCGAGCACCTCGCCGGCCGAGGCGGCGTTCAGGCTCTGGCCCTGGAGCACGTAGGTGCGCAGCACCATCGGCAGCGGCCACTTGTCGGAGTCGTTGAGGTACAGGAGCGAGTTGAAGAAGGCGTTCCAGTACGTCACCGCGTAGAAGAGGCTGATCACGGCGAGGACGGCCTTGGACAGCGGCAGGACGATCCGCACCAGGATGCGGAAGTCTCCGGCTCCGTCGACCTTCGCGGCGTCGTACAGCTCCTCGGGCAGGTTCATGAAGAAGGACCGCAGGACGACCAGGTTGAAGGCGCTGACCAGGGTGGGCATGACGAGCGCCGCGTAGGTGTCGTACAGACCGAGGCCCTTGACCAGCAGGAAGTTCGGGATGATGCCCGCGTTGAAGAGCATCGTGAACAGGGCCGTCATCAGGATGAAGCGGGAGCCCGTGACATCGCGGCGGGAGAGCCCGTACGCCATGCCGACGGTGACGAGGAGGCTGGCGAGGGTGCCGAAGACCGTGATGCCCAGGGAGACGATCAGCGCCCGGGTGACGACTCCGCCGGTGAAGATGGTGCGGTAGGCGTCCAGGGTGGGGTGGTCCGGCCACAGGACGAGGCCGGAGCTCTTGATGATGTCGGTCTGCGAGGCGAAGCTCGTGCCGATGACGCCGACCAGCGGGTAGGCGACGGCGAGGACGACCACGACGATGGCGATCGCCTTGGCGATCTGTCCGATGCGGGTCGGCCGCTCCATCCACGGGGGACGGCCGTCGGACTTCCGGGCGGGGGCGGGGCGGGGCGCCGGTGCGGTGGATTCCGTCGTGGCGCGCGTCTTCTCAGCGGTCAGCACCGCGGTACACCCCTTCGTGGCCGAGTCGGTGGGCGAACTTGTTCGCGCCCAGGACGAGTGCGGTGCCGATGACCGCCTTGACGAGTCCGACGGCGGCGGCGACGCCCCAGTCGTTGTCCTTGATGCCGTGGTAATAGACGTAGGTGTCGAGGACTTCACCGGCGTCCGGGCCGACCGCGTCCCGCTGGAGCAGGATCTGCTCGAAGCCGACGGAGAGGATCTGCCCGAGGTTGAGGATCAGCAGCAGGATGAGTACGGGGGCGATGCCCGGCAGGGTCACGTGCCACAGGCGGCGTCGCGGCCCCGCACCGTCGATGGCGGCGGCCTCGTACTGCTGCTTGTCGATGTTCAACAGCGCGGCGAGGATGATGATCGTGCCCCAGCCGGCGTCCTTCCAGGCGACCTGGAGGGTCAGCAGCCAGGGGAAGGCGTCGGGGTCGCTCATCATGTCGTAGCGCGGCAGCCCCAGGCCGCCCAGGACGTCGGGCAGGAGCCCGGCACCGCCCAGGATCTGCTGGAAGATCGAGACGATGATGACCCAGCCGATGAAGTGCGGCAGGTAGACGACGCTCTGCACGAAGCGCCTGATCCGGTCGCTGGCGATGCTGTTGAGCAGCAGGGCCAGGGCGATCGGGATCGGGAAGAAGAACACCAGCTGGACGAGGGCGATCTCCAGGGTGTTGAACGTCGCGGACCAGAAGGCCGGCTCGCCGAACGCCGCGGAGAAGTTGGCGAACCCCACCCAGACACTGTGCATGTAGCCGAGATACGGCTGGTAGTCCTGGAACGCCACGACGTAGCCGAGCAGCGGTACGTAGTGGAAGACGACGAAGTACAGCAGGCCGGGCAGGGTGAGCAGCAGCATCACCCGGTCCCGCTTGATCCGCTGCCAGAGGCTCAGCCGCTGCTGTGCGACTACGGTCCCGGCGGCTGGCGGGGAGGGTGTTTCAGCCTTCCGTCGCCGCTTTTCCCGCGGCAACGGGGGTGCTGTTTCAGCCATGGTGCGTCCTGTTCGGCTGGGTGGCGCGTGGTGGGCCTTCTGGGGCCGCAAGTTAGTAAGCGGTTAACCCAAGCGTCAAGAGATCCAGGCAAAAGTCATTGAGCCGCGATGCCCCAGCGGCCGAATCCGGCACATCGAACCAGTAAATATGCCGCTGAACTGGACAGTTACAGCAGGTCGGAGCTTGACGGTCGGCCATCGCGCTCCTTAGCGTGCCGGTCATCCCATAGAACGCGATTACTGTCCGGAGGCAGGGTGCGAACCACCGAAGAGGCACCGGCACATTCCGGTAGCGATGCCGCGGCACCGTCCCCGCGACGGCCGCGCACGCTCCTGGTCATGAGCCCCGGACTGCTGGACGACGTCTTTCCGCCACCGGTACGGGCCCGTCTGGAGGAGACCGCCGACCTTCTCGACCCGTCCGTGATCAGCGAGTTCGACTCCCCGCAGGCCGCCGCGGCGCTGAGTGCCGCGGAGGTCCTGCTCACCGGCTGGGGCTGCCCGCCCGTCGACGCCGGGCTGCTGGACCGGGCGCCCGCACTGCGTGCCGTGATCCACGCGGCCGGCACGGTGAAAACGTTTCTGTCCCCGGTTGCGTTCGATCGCGGGATCGTGGTCTCGTCGGCCGCCGCCGCCAACGCCGTACCGGTCGCCGAGTTCACCCTGGCGGCGATCATCATGGGCGCCAAGCGGGTGTTCCCGCTGGCCGGGCTCTTCCGCACCCGACGCACCCACCGCACCGGCGCCGACCTCGACCGGCAGCACTGGCTCGGCACGCACGGGCTGACCATCGGTGTGGTCGGGGCCTCCCGGATCGGCCGCCGGGTCATCGAGCTCCTCCGGGTCCTCGACGCGGAGGTACTGCTCTACGACCCCTACATCGGTGCGGCCGAGGCGGAACTGCTCGGCGTCACCCCGACCGATCTCGACACCCTGGTGGCGACCAGCGACGTGGTGACCGTCCACGCCCCCGACACACCGGAGACCCGCGGGATCATCGACGCCCGGCGGATCGGCCTGATGCGCCCCGGCACCCTGCTCGTCAACACCGCGCGCGGCCGCCTGGTGGACACCGAGGCACTGACCGGGCACCTGGTCAGTGGGCGGCTGGACGCGGTCCTCGACGTGACATCCCCCGAGCCGCTGCCGCACGGCCACCCCTTGTGGGACCTGCCGAACGTCTTCCTCACCCCGCACCTTGCGGGCGCCCAGGGCAACGAGGTGGGGCGGCTCGGGGCGCTCGCGGTCGGCGAGCTGGCGCGGTACGCGCGGGGCATTCCGTTCGAGCACCCGGTGCACCGGGCCGACCTGGGGAGGATCGCGTGAGCCCCTGGCCGGCGCAGGCGCGTGCCGTGACCGGCGATGTGCGCCCGGAAGGAGCGTCGCCCGGTGCGTGCGACCGCAAGGCGGCCGGAAGCCCTCGCACCGGAGCCACCAGGGCATTTGGCCGATGCCGCGAGCGCGCGTGATGACCGGCGCGACGGGGCGGAGCCTGCCGATAGGGGCACTAGGCTCGGCGTCACACAACAGCCACCAGGGGGTGAGCCGGATGCGCCGGCAGAGCACAGCCGCGGACGGACAACGGCGGGCGACGGTCACCGACGTCGCGCGGCGCGCAGGTGTCTCGACGGCCACCGTCTCCCGCGTACTGAACCGCAACTACCCGGTCGCCGAGGCCACCCGGGAGCGGGTCGAGTCCGCGATGCGCGAGCTGGGCTATGTCGTCAACGCCCACGCCCGCGCACTGGCCGGCGTCTCCAACCGCACCGTCGGAATCATCGTCAACGAGGTCATCGACCCGTTCTACGCGTACATCGCGCGCGGTGTGGAACGGGAGGCGGCACTGGGCGGACGACTCTGTCTGGTCTGCTGCACCCAGGGCGATCCGCAGCGGGAGCTGGCCTTCATCGATCTGATGCACGAGCGCCGGGCGGACGCGGTGGTCGTGGTCGGCGGCTCCATCGCGGACCACGGCTACACCACCGAACTGGCCCGCAGGGCGCGCGAACTGGACGCGGGCGGATCGAAGCTGGTGCTGTGCGGCAGGTCGGCGCTGGGCGAGCAGGCCCCGACCGTCGCGGTCGAGTACGACAACGAGGGCGGCGCCTTCGCCATCACCGACCATCTGCTGATGCAGGGGCACGAGCGGATCCTCTACCTCGGTGGCCCGCCCAAGCTCTCCACCACTCGCGACCGGCTGGCCGGGCACCAGCGGGCCCTTGAGCTGCGCGGTATCACCCCGGACCCCGAGCTTGTCCAGTCCGGCGCCTTCAGCCGCAACTTCGGCTACCGGAGGATGGCCGAACTACTGCGGGACGGGCCGGACTTCACCGCGGTCTTCGCCGCCAACGACATGGTGGCGGCGGGCGCGGCGCAGGCCCTGGAGGAGGCCGGGATCCGGGTGCCGAAGGACGTGTCCCTGGTGGGGTACGACGACATCCCGGTGGCCCAGGAGATGCGGCCGCGGCTGACCACGGTCCATATTCCGCTGGAGGAGATGGGGCGCCAGGCGGTACGGCTGGCCGTCACCGGCGGGGACGAGGACGACTGGCGCGAGCCGACCACGGATGCCCTGCGGCTCGGTACGCACATCGTGGTACGCGACTCCGTTGCACCGAGGCCCGGCCGTTCCGCCGGGATGTGACCGGTTACTTCCCGCCTGTCCATAGTTGGCCATAGAAAATAACAGTAACTTCTTGCCCCCTATTGCCTCTGGATAGCAACCGCTTACATGCTGGCGCCGAGCAGCACCGTTCCGCACGCTTCCGCCCTCACTCATTTCCGCAGGGAGTTCCGCATGCGCATGCCCACAGACCCCGCCGGCTCCGCCACCACTGCTTCCGCCTCCTCCTCCCCCGTCGGCCGGCGTTCCGTTCTCGCCGCGGCCGCCGGAGCCGGAGCGGCCATCGCGCTCGCCGCCGCCACCGGAACGGCTCGGGCCACCACGCCCGGCACCGCCCCCGAGCGCCGGGCCGGCCGCCCGGTCAAGCTGACCGTGACCGCCCGGCCCACCGCCGAGGCCGAGCGGCTGCGGCTCGGACAGGCCCTGCGCGGCTCGGAGTTCCAGCCCACCGGTCTGCACGTCCCGGCCGGTACCCCCCTCTCCCTCACGGTCCAGCCCTACGACGATCTGCTGCCCACCCTCTGGATCGGCGCCTGGGACTACTACGGCGAGATCACCGAGCCCCGCAGCTATCCGCTGACCGCGGGGGCGAACACGGTCACGGACCCGCACGGCGGCCCGGTCTACCTCACCCTGACGGGCCGCGGCGAGCGGGCCGGTGTGCTGATCCGCTCCGGTGCCGTGCCCATGCCGGTCTTCACCCTGGGCCGCACCTCGGAGGCCGACTACCAGCGGCAGCTGGACACGCTCACCGCATCGCCGTACGTCGAACTGCACGCGCCGCACACGATCATGACGCTCACTCGCGAGGGTGCGCTGCTGTACCGCGGCGAGGACCATGCCGCGCTGCTCGGGCTGGTCGAGACGATCATCGACTCCCATGCCCGGATCAGCGGTCTGGACGGTTCGAAGCCGGTGCACCGGCGCAAGGCCGGTCCGTACCACTTCACCGAGGTCAGCAAGGTGCCCAGCGGTGTCGGCGCCTACGCCACCCACGGCTACAACGGCTTCCCGCGCGCCTATCTCGACCGGGCCACGACCGTGGAGGGACTGCGCACCAGGGGCTGGGGGCTGTACCACGAACTCGGCCACCTCCACCAGCAGTTCGCCTACAAGCCCGGCGGCCTGACCGAGGTCACGGTCAACATCTACTCGCTGGCCGCGCAGCGCACCCTGAAGCAGCCGTCCAACCTCCTCACCGTCGACCCGAAGACGGGTCTCACCTACTTCCAGTCGGCACAGCAGAAGTTCGGCACGGCCGGGCTGACGTACGAGAAGTCCTTCGGCGCGTACGAGAAGCTCGTCCCGCTGCGCCAGCTGGAGCTGGCGTTCGGCGACGACTTCTGGCCCCGGATGCACAAGCTGGTCCGCGAGGAGAACCCGCAGTCCGAGTACACCGAGACCGACAAGCGCTACCGGGCCCTCGCCACCTTCTCCAGCCGTGTCGCGGGCTACGACCTGACGGACTTCTTCGTGAACACCTGGGCGTTCCCGATCGACGCCACGGGCCGGGCCGAGCTGGCCGCACTGAATCTGCCGAAGCCGCCCGTCGACCCGGCCACGCTGGCCGACTGATCGCGGCGACAAGGGAGTTCACCGTGAACCTCAGCAGACGAACCCTCCTCGCGGCGAGCAGCGCCACCGCCGTCACGGCCGCTGCCGCGCTCATCACCTCGGCCGGCGCGGCACACGCCTCCCCCGTCGCGGACACCACCGCCGGGGCCGCGGCCACCGCCGACTTCGACACCCTGCTCCAGCGGGCCGAATCCCTGCTCACCGGCGGCTGGTTCGACCCGGCCGACACCGACTTCACCGCGGCGGTCGCGGCCCTGGACACCACGGCCAAGGGCCTGTGGGACACCCTCGACCGCAGCGCCGGCCGCACCGCGCTCTGGCCGGATCTCGCTCCGCTCACCGACCCGGGCAACTTCGGCCAGAGCTACACCCGGCTGCGTACCGTCGCCACCGCCTGGGCCACCGAGGGCACCTCCCTCGCCGGATCCACACAGGTGGCGGATGCCCTCGTCGCGGCGCTGCGCTTCGCCCACGACACCGCGTACAACCCGGCCGAGCGCGAGACCGGCAACTGGTGGTTCTGGGAGATCGGCGCCCCGCGTGCGCTGATGGACTGCTCCGTCATCCTGCGCGACCGGCTTCCCGCAGCCGATCTGACGGACTATCTGGCGGTCGTCGACCGGTTCTGCCCGGACGCGGACCGTCGCACCAACTCCCCGACGCTCTCCGAGACCGGGGCGAACCGCACCGACAAGGCCGTCATCGTGGCGCTGCGCGGGCTGCTGGGACGGGACGCGGCCAAGCTCGTCTCGGCCCGCGACGCGCTGTCCGACGTACGGGGCGCGGGGCGCAACAGCCTCTTCCGGTACACGAGTTCGGGTGACGGCTTCTACGAGGACGGCTCGTTCGTCCAGCACGACGTGGTGGCCTACACCGGGTCGTACGGCATCGTGCTGCTGGGCGGCACGGCCTATCTGCTGGCGCTGCTGGCGGGCTCGGAGTGGGCGGTGGCCGATCCGAAGGTGTCGGTGATGTACGACGCCGTCGAGCGGGCCTTCGCCCCGGTGATCTTCGACGGGCTGATGATGGACTCGGTCCGCGGCCGGGCGGTCTCCCGGGAGCGCGCCGGTGACCACCGCGACGGCGCGACGGCCCTCGCGGCGATCCTGCTCCTGGCCTCCGGCGCACCCGCCGAGTACGCGGGCCGATGGCGCGCCCTGGTCAAGGGCTGGCTGACCCGCAATCGCACCACCCCCTTCGAGGCCCTCGCGACACTCCCCCAACTCGCCCTGGCCAAAGCCGTACTGAACGACAGGAGCGTGCCGGCCGGACCGCGCACCACGGGCAGCCATGTCTTCGCCGACATGGACCGCGTCGTGCACCGCCGCCCCGGCTGGGCCTGTGCGCTGTCCCTGTCGTCGAAGCGGATCTCGGCGTACGAGGCGGGCAACGGCGAGAATCTGCACGGCTGGTACACCGGCGACGGCATGATGTATCTGTACGACGGCGACGACCTGGGGCAGTTCAACGACGGCTTCTGGCCGACCGTCGATCCGTACCGGCTCCCCGGCACCACGGTCGACACCCGGCAGCGGACCGATCTCGGCACGAGCGCCGGTACGTCCACCTACCGTCCGTCCAACGCCGTCGCGGGCGGTGCCGTGCTGGACGGCCGGTACGGGGCCGCCGCGATGGAGGTGATCGGCGCCCAGGGCACCACCCTGCGGACCAGGAAGTCGTGGTTCCTGCTGGACAACGCGGTGATCGCACTCGGCGCGGGCATCACGGCGAGCGACGGCCGGCCGGTCGAGACGATCGTCGAGAACCGCAACCTGGGCGCGGACGGGCGTCACCGGCTGCTGGTCGACGGCGTCCGCCAGCCCGCCGAGCAGGGCTGGAGCGGCGAGTTCGGCCAGGCCCGATGGGCACATGTCGACACGGTGGGCGGCTATGTGTTCCCCGGGGGAACCGCCCTGCACGCCCTGCGTGAGCAGCGCACCGGCACCTGGCGGGCCATCGACACCGGGGCCGACACGGGCGGCAGCACCGACCCGGTCACCCGCCGCTACCTGACACTCTGGACGGACCACGGCCCCTCCCCCAGCGACGCCCGCTACGCCTATGTGCTGCTGCCCGGCGCGTCGGCCGCGGCGACGGCGGTCTGGTCGCGGTCCCGGCCGGTCCGGATCGTCGCCAACGACACCACCGCGCAGGCGGTGGAGGCACGCCGGGCAGGGCTGACGGCGGTGAATTTCTGGCGCGCCGGAACGGCGGCCGGAATCACCGCGTCGGGCCCGGCGTCGGTACTCGTGCAGCGCCACGGCGCGCAGGTCCGCGTCGCGGTCGCCGACCCGGGGCGGACACTCACCACGCTCTCGGTCGAGCTGCCGTTCCCCGTACGGTCGGTGGTGGCGGCCGATGACTCGGTGAGCATCGTCCCAGGCCGCAGGCCCGTACTCACCGTCGCCGTCGGCGGCTCACGCGGCCACACCCACCGAGCCGAACTCAACCGGTAACCCATCCCGCATCACCCCGAGGAGCAGCACCACCATGTCCGTCGCACCGCATCTGCAACTGCCGCCGCCCGACCGGCTCCTGTCGTCACGAACCGGCTGGACCCGGGCCCACTGGGAGGCGACGGCCGACCGGATGCTGGATGCGCTGGTGCCGTACGCGACACCCGGCTTCGCCCAGTACCGGCTGCCCGGCCGCGGCAGCTGGTCGGGGGTCGTCTCGGACGGTCTCGAAGGGTTCGCCCGGTCGTTCCTGCTCGCCGCCTGCCGGATCGCGGGCGCGGGCGGGGCGGTCGACCCCGCACTGATCGAGCGGTACACGGCGGGGCTGGCCGCGGGCACGGACCCCGGCAGCGGGGAGGCGTGGCCGAAGCTGACGGACTGCTCGCAGCAGATGGTGGAGGCGGCGTCGGTCGCGGTGGCGTTGCACGAGACCCGGCCGTGGATCTGGGACCGGCTGGACGCGCGGGTGCAGGAGCGGGTCGTCGACTGGTTCTCCGGGTTCGTCGGCGGGCGCACCTGGGACAACAACTGGCGGCTCTTCCAGGTGGTGTCCGAGCAGTTCCTCGCCTCGGTCGGGGCGCCGTACAGCCGCTCGGACATCGAATCGAACCTGGACAGGATCGAGGACTGGTACGTCGGTGACGGCTGGTACACCGACGGGGACGGCCGGAACTTCGACTACTACATCGGCTGGGCCATGCATCTGTACCCGCTGCTGTGGTCGCGGATCGCGGGCGACGACGACGGGGGCAGGACCGAGGTCTACCGGCAGCGGCTCAGCCGGTTCCTGGAGGACTATCCGCACTTCTTCGGTTCCGACGGCGCGCCGGTCCACCAGGGCCGTTCACTGACGTACCGGTTCGCCGCCCTGGCACCGGTGTGGATGGGGGCGCTGGCCGACTGCACCCCGCTGGCGCCGGGGCTCACCCGCCGGCTCGCCTCGGGCACGATGCGGCACTTCGCGGAGCGCGGTGTGCCGGACGAGCGGGGGCTGCTGACGCTCGGCTGGTACGACACGTTCCTGCCGAGCACCCAGCCGTACTCCGGCCCCGCCTCGCCGTACTGGGCGAGCAAGGGCTTCCTCGGGCTGCTGCTGCCGGCCGACCACGCCGTGTGGACGGCGCGCGAACTGCCGTTGCCCATCGAGGAGTCCGACCGGTACACCGCGCTGCCGGCCACCGGCTGGCTGCTGCACGGCACCCGTGACGACGGCATCGTCCGGCTGGTCAACCACGGCAGCGACCACAATCCGCCGTTCGACGAGGCGGCCGACCCCGCCGAGGGCACGGACGATCCGCACTACGCCAGGTTCGCCTACTCGACGGCGACGGCACCCGAGGCCGCCCCGCACGCCGTGACACGCTCCATCGATGGTCATCTGGCACTCGTGGCGTCCGACGGCACCCCGTCGGTGCGCCGCCGGATCCATCCGCTGCGCTGCGAGGACCGCGTCGCGGCCTCCTGGTACGCGGCCAGGCTGCCCGGTGACGATCATCCGTACCGGATCGAGACGACGAGTGTGCTGCACGGTCCGTGGGAAATCCGGGTGCACCGGGTCGAGGCGCCGGAAGGCGTGGTGGTGCGGGAGGGCGGTCACGCGGTCTCCCATGCGGAGAGCCCGTTCGCCCTGTCGGGTCCCGACTGGGCACTCGCCCGTACGGCCGACGGTCTGAGCAGCGCCCTGATCGCGCTGCACGGCTGGGACGGCGGCACGGAAGGGGCCGCCGTGGCGCGTGATGTCCAGTCCAATGCGTACGGGCCGCATTCGGCAATCCCGTATCTCCGCAGCGGGCCGCACCCGGGCGGGCGGAGCGTCCATGTCTCGCTGGTCGCCCTCTCCCGGGACGCCGTGCATCCGGAGGCGCTGCGCGACGCGGTGCGGGTGCGAGCGGGGGCGGACTCGGTGGTGCTGACCTTCCTGGACGGTACGACCGTCGAGGTCTGATCGCGGTCGTGGGCCGGGGTGCCGGCCGGGCGGCGGACGGCGGACTGCCGGTCAGATGCCGAAGCTGTTCCCCTCCCGTTGATCGATGTGCCCGACGAGTTCCAGGGCCAGGGACTTGATCGTGTCGAGCCCCGCCCTGCCCCACGGGCGGGGCACGGTGTCGACCGCGCAGACGGCGCCCAGGGCGACGCCCGTGCGGTCGATGAGGGGCGCGCCGAGATAGGAACGGATGCCTATTTCGTCGACCACCGGGTTGCCTGCGAACCGGGGGTAGTCGCAGACGTCCTCCAGGACGAGCGCCTTGCGCCGGACGACGACATGCGGGCAGTAGCCGCGGTCGAGCGCGACGTAACGACCGCTGCGGCTGCTGCCCGCGGCCGTGGCGCCCAGGTCGGAGCCCTTGTGCGTGCCGGCCGGGGTGTGCAGCCCGGCGAAGAACTGCCGGTTGCCGTCGATGAAGCTGACCATCGAGAAGGGCGCTTCGGTCACCTCGGCCACCCGGTCGGCGAAGGCGTCGAAGTTGTCGAACGATGCGTCGGCGCGTTCCCCGAGCCCGAGCGTCCTCAGCCGCTGGGTACGGAGGACGGCATCGCGGTCGACGGGCGTGAGCAGCATGCGGCCGGTGGCGTTTCGGGTCACGGGTGGGCTCCGGAGCCGATCAGCGGGGCCGGGGCCGAGGTGGCGTTGATCAGGTGCTGGACCAGCGTGACCAGCGCCCCGGTGCCCGAGCTGGCGATCCGGGCGTCGCAGAGCACCACCGGTACGCCCGGCCCCAGGTCGAGTGCGGCGCGGATCTCCTCGGGTGCGTAGCGGTAGGCACCGTCGAACTCGTTCACCGCGACGATGAATCCGATGCCGCGCCGCTCGAAGAAGTCGACGGCGGCGAAGCACTCGGCGAGCCGACGGGTGTCCGCGATCACGACGGCTCCCAGCGCTCCCTGGGAGAGTTCGTCCCACATGAACCAGAAGCGTTCCTGGCCCGGGGTTCCGAACAGATAGAGAACGTGCTGCTCGTCGAGGGTGATGCGGCCGAAGTCCATCGCCACGGTGGTGGAGGTCTTGGACTCGATCCCGTCGAGGCTGTCGGTCGCGGCGCTGACCTGGGTCAGCAGCTCTTCCGTGCTCAGCGGTGCGATTTCGCTGACCGCGCCGACGAATGTCGTCTTGCCGACGCCGAACCCGCCTGCCACCAGCACCTTGAGCGCGACGGGAAAGCCTTCTGAGCCCTCGGTGCCTGCGGCTCCGGAGGCATCCGGGGTGCTGCCGGGGCCGCCGCGGCCCGGTCCGGTTTCGTGGCCCGGAACATCCCCGTAGCCCTGCGCGTCCCCGTAGCTCCGGCTTTCCCCGTAGTTCTGCGCGGGTCCGTAATCCAGCGCGTCACCGTGGTTCCCCGGGTGTCCGTAGCTCTCGGGGCTCCCGTAGCTCTCGGAACGGCCATGGCTTCCGTGGCTTGCGAAGCCTTCGGAGCTTGCGTTGTTCTCGTACGCGGCGGAGCTGCCGAAGCCGTCAGAGCTGTCGTCGTAAGCCATCGAGCACTGCCTCCAGCAGGGATCGGTCGGTGGGCATGTCATGGAAGGCGGGCGGATGCGCGGTCACGGCCCCGCAGTCGACCAGGTCGGAGACGAGCACCTTGGTGACGACTGCGGGCAACCTCAGATGGGCGGCGATCTCGGCCACCGAGGTGGGACCGCCGCACAGCCCCAGCGCGACGGAGTGCTCGGGACCGAGATGCATCTGCGGCTCGGTCCCCGTGGCCATGACCAGGGAGAGCAGATCGAGCACGGTCGTAGGACGGGTACGGCCGTTGCTCACGGTGTACGGGCGGATGAGCCGGCCGGCCGCGTCGTCGAGCAGCGGCCCGTCCTGCGGGACCGACACCCTCACAGCCCCGTGGCGCCGGGGGTCCCGGCCGCTTGTCTCACAGGCGTCATCAGATAGGGCCGGACGCTCTTGACCAGCATGGTCATCTCGTAGCCGAGCACCGCCGCGTCCGCCTCACGTCCGGCGAGCACGGCGAGGCAGGTGCCGGACCCGGCGGTGGAGACGAACAGCAGGGTCGAGTCGAGCTCGACCACCACCTGCCGTACGTCACCGCCGTCGCCGAAGCGCGCGCCCGCGCTGCGGCCGAGCGAGTACAGGCCGGCTGCCAGCGCCGCCATGTGGTCGGCGCTGTCGGCGTCCATGCCATGAAGGGATTTCACCAGCCCGTCGGCGGAGAGGAGAACCGCGCTGCGTGTGTACGGGACACGCTGGACCAGTCCGCTCAGCAGCCAGTCGAGGTCCGAGACCTGACCGGACGGCATATCGGTCACCATGGTGCATCTACTCCTTGGAGGTGTTCGTTTCGAGGGGGTCGTCGGCCGGGGCCGCGTCCGGATCCGGGAACGGGACCGGGCCCGAGGGGTACGGGGCGACGGTCGCGCCGAGTCCGCGTACCGGCAGCGGTTCGAGCGGGGCCCGGGACTGCCAGGACTGCGGGGCCGCCGCCGCTTCGAGGCCCGTGTCCGCTTCCGGGGCGGTGTCGGCCTCGGATTCGCTGCGGGCCTCGGCGAGTTCGATGCCTCGTCGGAAGGCCGCCACGAGTCCCGGGTCGTGCAGGGCCTGTTCGTCCTCGGTGCGCGGGGCCGGTGCCTCCCTGAGCTGCGGGACCAGGTGCTCCTGATGGGCGCGCCTGGGCAGTTGGGGCCGGCCCATGGTGCCGCGTACGACTCCGGGCTCGGAGTGGACTGCGTCGGGGACGTCGTCCGTGGGCCGGATTCCGGGGCGGGCCTCGGCCGGGGTGGGGCGGTCGAGTCGCTCGGCCCGCAACGGCAGCGGCGGGGCCTCACCCTGACCTTGTGCCTGCTGGGGCGGTTGATGCAGGCGCAGCGGCTGGCTGGGGACGTACGGCTGACGGCCGGTGCTCGTCTGCGGAGCCGGTGCGGTGCTCGGACCGGGGTTCAGGCTCGGGTTCGGTCCGGGATTCGGCTTGTGGTGGCCGGCCCTCGCGTCCTCGGCCGGTGGACGGTGTACGGGACCTGGGGGCGGGACCGGGGCCGCGCCTTCCGCGGCCGGGGCGTCCCCGTCCACGCCCAGCAGGGACTGCGGGAGGACGAGTACGGCCTGCGTGCCTCCGTAGATGTTGCTCTGCAGCCGGACCGCGATGCCGTGCCGCCGGGCCAGTGACGCGACGACGAACAGCCCGATCCGGCCGTCCTGGAGCAGACGGGCCACGTTGACCTGGTCGGGGTCGGCGAGCAGGGCGTTCATCCGCTTCTGCTCGTTGCCCGGCATGCCGAGTCCCCGGTCCTCCACCTCCAGGGCCAGTCCGGCGGTGACCTGCTGGGCACGCAGCAGCACTTGGGTGTGCGGGGCGGAGAACACGGTCGCGTTCTCCACCAGTTCGGCCAGCAGATGGATCACGTCCGCCACGGCGTGGCCGCGCAGGGTGCCGTCGATCGGCGGCACGAGCTTGACCCGTGGGTACTGCTCGACCTCGGCGATGGCCGAGCGCAGGACCTCGGTCATGGTGACCGGGTTGCTCCACTGCCGCCGGGACACGGCGCCACCGAGGACGGCGAGGTTCTCGGCGTGCCTGCGGATGCGGGTGGCGAGATGGTCGACTTGGAAGAGACCCTTGAGCAGATCGGGGTCCTCGACCTCGTGCTCCAGCTCGTCGAGCAGCTGGATCTCGCGGTGCACGAGCGACTGGAGCCGGCGGGCGAGATTGACGAAGACCTCGACCTTCTGGTCCTCGCCGGAGTGGTCGGAGAGCCGGGACGCCTGGACGACCGCGGCCACGGCGACCTCCTGCTGGCGGCCGAGTTCCCGGGCGAGCAGCTCGAAGGCGTCGCTGCCCGGAGCGGCGGGCTCGGTGGGCCTGCGTGCGGGCACCGGTTCGCCGTTGCGGAGCTGTTCCACCACCCGTCGCAGTTCGGCCTGGCCCTGGGCGCTGGCGCGGCGGAGCGCCAGACAGCGGCCGAAGACGGTGGTGGCGACGCGGTTGGCGGCGAGGTACGCGGCCAGCACCGCGGCGAGCGCCAGCGCACCGGCCGCGCCCAGCGCGATCCAGAGTTCGGTGGAGGGCCGGGCTCCGGTGGAGCGGGCGGTGAAGATGACCGCTGCGGCTCCGCTCAGTACCGCTACGACGGTCGGCAGCACGGCGGTGCGCAGGAGTTGGGGGCGTATACGCGCCTCGGGGGACGGCTGGGCGGCGCGCGGCCTGCCCGTGGCCGAGTGGGAACGGGCACCCGGTCGGCCGTGCCGTCCGCCCTCTCGGCGTTCCGGTCGCGCTTCGGGTGCGCGAAGTTGAGACATCAGTGTCCTCGGTACGTGGAGCACCTGGAATCGGCGTTCATGCGGTGGCACCTACGGTGGTCGGTCAGGCTCGGTTCATCGGTCGGGCAGGCTCGACAGTCATGAGCCCACCGTTGATCACCGGCAACACACGGTAGTCGTCAATCACGCGAGAGCGGCGGGCAGTTGTCGAACTTGCCCGCCATCCGTCCCGCTCTGGTATGAGCTCTCGCACAGTCGACCGATTACTCCACATTGACACCTGGTCGGCCGACACCCGAATGGCCGATCGAAGTGAACCCGTGAGCACACGAGACGGCTCGGCCCGTCCGGTCGTGCCGGACGGGCCGAGCCGTCTGAAGGTTCCCCGGGTGATCCGTACGCCGCTACGCGGTCGGCGCCACCTCGGCGTGGCCGGCCTCCGCCTCCGCGTCCGCGGAGCCCCGGCCCGGATCGGCCGACAGGTCCGTGATCCGGGCGGCACCCGCGGGGCGGCGCTCCAGCGGCTGCGGGGCCACCGCCCGCCACCAGGGCTCGGAGGGAACGGTCTGCGCCGTGGGCTCGAAGGGCTCACCGGGCCGCGGCAGGGCGATCCGGGCGCCCGCGTCCTGTGCCGCGGCGAGGGTGCCCTCGCCCGGCTCGGCCCACGGGTGCGGGGCGAGGTTGAAGGTGGCCCAGTGGATCGGCAGCATCGCCCCGAGCGGCTTGCCGCCCTGGAGATCCAGATGGGCCCGCATTCCCTCGGCCGGTGTCATGTGGATGTCGGGCCAGTGCTCGGAATAGGCACCGATCTGGATCATCGTCGCGTCGAACGGACCGTGTTCGGCGCCGATGTCCCCGAAGCCGGGGAAATAGCCGGTGTCACCGCTGTGGTAGATCCGGTGCTCGGGTCCGGCGACGACCCAGGACGCCCAGAGCGTGTGCTGCTGGTTGCGCAGGCCTCGGCCGCAGAAATGCCGCGCCGGGGTGGCGGTCAGACCGATCCCGGCGATCTTCGTGGTCTCGTTCCAGTCCAGTTCGCGCATCCGGTCGGCGGACACACCCCACCGCTCCAGGTGCGCGCCGACACCCAGCGGGACGGCGAACACCGTGTCCGTGCCCGCGAGGGCCCGGATCGTCGGCAGATCGAGGTGGTCGTAGTGGTCGTGCGAGATCACCACCGCGTCCACGGGCCCGAGCGCGGCGAGCGGCAGCGGCACGGGGTGCAGCCGCTTGGGCCCGGCGAAGGCGAAGGGGGAACAGCGCTCTCCCCACACCGGGTCGAAGAGCACCCGCCGGCCGTCGATCTCGGCGAGCACACTGGAATGGCCCATCCAGGTGAGCCGCAGCCCCGTGCCGGGCGTCTCGGCAAGATCGGCGTAGGTGGTGGCGTGGACGGGCACGGTGCCGACCGGCGCCCTGCGCGCCCGCTCCTCCTTGCGGAAGTAGACCTTCGCGAACTCCAGGGCGGATCCGGACGGCCTGGTCCGTGCCCCCACCGGGTTCTGGAAGACGCCGTCGGCGAAGTTGGGCGAGCGGCGGATGCGCTCCATGCGGGCACCGCCCGGATCCGCGCCGAATGCGGCGGGGCGCAGCGAACGCAGCCGGGTGCGGAGCGGAGGCAAGGGGTCGGCGCCGGTCACATCATCTCCTGGGGGGAGTCGGTGTCGTCTCATTATGGGCGGGGGGTACGACAGAGCGAGAGCGGAAGGTCCGCGGGACCGGCAGCCGGACCGGGCCGCGTCAACCACGCGGCTGCCCGTACACGTGCTCGATGCGCAGCCGCAGCACGACGCGCCGGTCCCGGACCATCGCACTGCGGTAGTCGTCCCAGTCGGGGTGTTCGCCCTGGACGTCGCGGTAGAGCGTGATGAGCTCCTCCACCGTCGCGTCGTGCGGATCGGCGGCGACCGGGGACAGCTCGGCGGTGGCATCCACGACCGTCCACGCCCAGCGGTCCGCGCTGGTGACGTGGTAGCTCGCCCGGGGGTCGCGGCGGAGGTTCTTCGTCTTCGCCCGGTCCTCGGTGATCGAGACGCGGACGATGCGCTCCTGGGGGTAGTAGAAGTGATTGACGTTGGACAGCTGGGGCCTGCCGTCCCGCCTGAGTGTCACCAGCACGCCACCGTTCTCCTCGGCGAGCAGCCCGAGCAGCGCTTCCTGCTGTGTGTCGAATCCCGTCATGCCGGATCCAACGTCCCTGTCCGCCGCAGGATTCCGCATCCGGCCGCACAGCCATGTCACATCCGAGGGCCCCTCGTCCGTCCCACCGGTGCAAGCAGCCCTCCGGCGGCGTACGACGACGCCACCGGACGGCACCGGAGCCGTACCGAAGGAGACCGGCCATGACCGCCCGAATCCCGCTCGACCCGCCCCGTACCCTCCTCTTCCGTGCCGTGTCGTGGTACTCGAACCGTACGTACGGCAAGGTCATCGATCCGCTGCGGGCCGCCGCCCACCACACCGGGGTGCTGTGGGCCGGAGCCCGCTTCGAGCTGTCGGTGGGCCGCTGGAAGAAGCTGGACGCGCAGCTCAAGGCGCTGGCCGTGATGACGTCCGCGGCCACCATCGGCTGCAGCTGGTGCATGGACTTCGGCTACTGGGAGAACCACCGCCACGGCATCGACCCGCGCAAGCTGCGCGAGGTGCCGGTGTGGCGGGAGAGCGAGGTGTACACCCCGCTGGAGCGTGACGTCATGGAGTACGCGGAGGGGATGAGCCTGACCCCGCCGGAGGTCGGGGACGAGCTGGCGCAGCGGCTGCGGGCCGCGCTCGGCGAGGCGGCGTTCGTCGAGCTCACGACGATGGTCGCGGTGGAGAACATGCGCTCCCGGACGAATTCCGCACTCGGTCTGACCAGTCAGGGCTTCAAGGACCGGTGCGAGGTGGAACGCCCCGCGAATCGCTGACCCGGGCTGTCGGCCGACGCTTCCGCCCTGGTTCCCGCGGCCGGTGCGGCGGGTAGCTGCCATGGCAGCTACCCGCCAGTCCGGAATCGTCTCGCGGATCGACACCGGCTCGGGCACCGCGGACAGCGGACTCGTCGCGCCGAGTTCCGCCGGTCAGTACCGCGTCGAGGCCGTGCCCACCACCGGTGGGACGCTGGACGGGCTCACCTTCTTCGGCGGGCTGAGCTGGCAGCGGCGCGAGGTCGACGCGCACGAGCCGGGCTCCTCCCCGCAGGCACTGAAGCTGCTGCTGTCGCAGTACAGCATCTACAGCTGGCTGGGCACGGCGACCGGCGAGGTCGTCGACATCGGGACCGGGGCGGACACCGACCCGGCGGCGATGGACCTCAAGGGCAGGATCGTGCTGTGGACACCGGCGACCAGCGACACCTCGTTCAACAACGAGCTCTACCAGGAACTGACCGACGCCGGTACGGCCGCCATCATGTACGTCGGCTACGGGCTCTCCGTCTACCGGCCCACTCCGGTGCTCCGGCTGGACCCGGCCGGTGCGCCCGTGCTGCGGGACCGGCTGGCCCAGGGGCCGCTGACGCTGACTCTGAACGGGGTCGGCACCGGGGCGGACGCCTACTATCTGCACCACTCGGTCGACGGCCGGGTCCCGGCCGGGGCCGACTGGATGTCCGCCCCCTTCAACCCGGCACTCGGCCGAACGGCCGGTACCGCCCAGGTCGTGAGGGACGGCGACAAGCTGAAGGTGGCCCTGCCGGTGTTCTCCGACGCGGCCGGGCACCGCGCCGAGACGGCGCCGGGCGCGGACAGCGGGATCACGGTCCTTGCGGACGACGGCGGGAAGGTTCTGGCCCGCAATGCCGCACCGGGACGCGCCACGTTCGACCTGCCGCGCGAGAAGGGCTGGTACCGGCTGACCGCCGATGCCACCCGTACGTCGCCGGATCCGGTGACCTGGATGCTCGGGACGAGGGTCACCAGCGAGTGGCGTCTGCGCTCCGGGCACGAGAAGCCGGCCGCCCCGGCCCGGCTGCTGGACCTGGACTACCGGCTGCCGCTCACCGGCGAGAACGCGGCCGATCCCGAAAGCCGCTCGACCACACGGTCGGTCTCACCGCGCAGGGGGACCGGAAGGCGCTGCCCATCGCCTCGTTGAAGGTCTGGTACGCCACGGACGGCACCGGCTGGAAGCCGGCCGGGGCTGCGCGCGGTGCCGACTGCCGATGGAAGGTCACCGTGCCGGCCCTCGGGACCGCCAAGGTCGATCTGAGGTCCACCGTCACGGACTCCACGGGCGCTTCGCTGACGGAGACGCTGATCGACGCGTACAACTCCGGCTGCGCCGACATCTGGTGCTGATGGTGCGGGCCGGAGCCGAAGGCGCCGGTTGAGTTGAACAGGGGCGGGGCCGTACACGGCTCCGCCCCCCGGTCTTCCCGCGCGTGGCATATTCGCTAGGGTGACGCCGTGGCAAGAGTGCGGTTGAGCGTGGCGGAACGACGCGAAGAGCTGCTGCGCGCTGCCGTCGAACAGATCGAGGTACGGGGCGTCGCGGCGGTACGGATCGCCGATGTGGCCGCCGTGCTCGGAGTGAGCAACGCGCTCGTGCTCTATCACTTCTCGACCAAGGAGAAGCTGGTCGCGGCAGCGTTCGCGCATGCCGCCGAGGCCGACCTCGCCCAGCTGCGCAAAGTGCTCGGCCGCCGCACCAGCGCCGTACGGCGGCTGCGCGCCGCCGTCCGCTGGTACGCGCCGACGGGACAGGCCAAGGGCTGGCGGCTGTGGATCGAGGCCTGGGCCGCCTCGCTGCGCGATCCGGCGCTGCGCAATGTGGCCGGCGATCTCGACCAGCAGTGGAAGGCGGAACTGGCCGAGGTCATCGAAGAGGGCGCCGCCGCCGGTGAGTTCCACTGCGACGACCCGATGTCCGCGGCCTGGCGGCTGACCGCCCTGCTGGACGGTCTGGCCGTGCAGACGACGTCGTACGCGGGTCCGCTCTCCCGGGCCACGATGCTGGCCTGGACCGACGAGGCGCTCGCCCGCGAACTCGGCATCGACCACGAGGCACTGACGGCCTGACCCCGCCCGCCCCGGCCGGCGGTCCGGCCGGGTGGGTCCGGGCGGTGGTGCGGCCGGGTGGGTCCGGGCGGTGGTGCGGGCCGGCCTACGACGGTCAGGTCTGGCGCACGGGTGCGTACGCGTCGCCCTGAAGTCCGAAGGTCCAGGCCACACCGTCCTTCGCGGTCCTGGTGCCGGGCGGCACCCGCAGCCAGTAGACACGGTGCGTGCCGTCCGGCTCCGGGGTGGAGTTGACCACCTCGACCATCACCACGTCCTCGTCGCCGTCCATCGCGATCCGCCAGAGCACGCCCGTCTCGTCACGGTGGACCGGCTCGGCCCCGGATTCGGTGAGGTATCGGTCGTAGCCGTAGAACTCCAGCATCACGCGGCGCAGTTCCGCGTTCTCCTCCTCGCGTATCCGCTTCGGAGTGAGGGAGTTCAGCTCCTCCAGGAACTCGGCGGGCACGGGCATGCCGCGCCAGGCGTGGAGGGCGAAACCGTCGCGGTAGGCGAGCGCCGGGCCGTCCCCGCGGTCGAGCCGGCCCGCCTCGTCCCGGTGCAGCGTCTCCGGCCGCTCGCTGATCACGACGACGCGCTCGTAGGGCCACCACCAGCCCGCGTGCCTGGCCACCTCAGCCAGACCGTCGAGCCGGTCGCCCCGGCCATCGAAGGCGACGAGCCAGGCCGCGTCGTGCTGGCCCAGGACCGCGTCGAGCAGCACCAGCCGGACGTCGGACTCGTCCTCGGGACGCTCCGAGAGATCGGCGACGACACCGGCCCTGATCCGATCGGCGAGTGCCGCGGTGGTCTCCCAGAGCTGTGCGCCCGTGGCGGACCACAGTGCGGACCAGCCCGCCGGGCCCAGTTCGTCGTACATCCGGCGCCGCTCCTGCGCCCAGGGCCTGGTCCGTACTTCGTCGCGCACCGAGCGTCCGGCGTCGACGAGCTTCTCGACGGCCTCCACCGCGGCCCTGGGCGAGTCGACCCAGACGATCCGCTCCGGCTCGGCGAGTCCTGCGCTGCGGTAGGCGAGCCGCAGCCCGTCCTCGGCCGCGGACCGGTCGGCCGCGCCGGTCGCCGCTGCCACGGCCCGCCATGAGTCCACGTACTGCATCGGTGTTTCCCCATCCCCTGTGTTCTGCGATCTGTGTTCTGCGATCCGTGTTCCGTGTTGTTCGTGGCGCGCTGTGCGTCGTGCGCCACGGGACCTCCGGGTCCGTCCCGGGCCGCTGTCAGTCCGCGACGATGCGGACCGCTCCCGGTGTGTACTCCCGCTGGCGCACCACGCGGTACCAGCCCTTCGACAGCGGTATCGCCGCGTGCTCCTCGTGCACCACTCGCCCGCCCTCGGGAAGATGGAGCAGCATCGGCCCGAACGCCCCCGCCTCGCGCATCAGCCGGCCCGGCCCCTGGACGGCGTGGGCATGGCCGGTGACCTCGCCCAGCGCGAGGACCATGCGGCCCCGGCCGTCCCTCGGCTCACCCGGCGCGTCCACGAGATGCGCGGGCACCGCCGACTCGTCCAACGACACGATCAGTACATCGCCCTGCCGGTACACAGACGTCTCCCCTCGATGGCCGCACCCGCTGTGCCGGCCACGGAGAAAACGCTACGGGGAGGGTCTGACAATCGACCGGCGGCCGACCGGGACCGGCGGACCGTCGCGGCGGTCCCGGTCGCGCCGTTGTCAGTGCGGCTTGATAAACCTTGGGCATCAGCCGTTCCCTCAGTACCAGGAGCTCACGGTCATGTCCGGTGTGGACCATCTGCACGAGTTGCTCGGCCTTCCCACTGTCGACTTCCAGCACGCGACGGGTGAGGCGCCCGTGCAGGCCGCCGATGCGGCAGCCTGGCGCATATCGGTCGATCCGTACGACGACGAGTCCGAGATGACCTGGGAGGAGGCCTTTCAGGCGTTCCTGAAGGCGGTCGACCCGGCCGGCGTGCGGGCCCTGATCGTCGGTCAGTGGGGCGAGTCGTACGAGGAGAAATCGTCCTACCCGATCGATCTGATCATCGCCGCCGCCGACCGGCTGACCTCGCTGGAGGCCGTCTTCGTCGGCGACATGACCATGGAGGAGAACGAGATCTCCTGGATCGAGCAGTCGGATGTCACGGCGCTGCTGAAGGCCTTCCCCGGTCTGCTGGAACTGGGTGTGCGCGGCGGCACGGACCTGGTCTTCTCTCCCACGAAGCACGAGCGGCTGCGTTCGCTGACCATCGAGACCGGCGGTCTGCCGGTCGGTGTGATCCGGGGCATCCTGGACAGCGAGCTGCCCGCGCTGGAGCGGCTCGACCTCTGGCTCGGTGTCTCCGCGTACGGGGGAGACGCCGATGTGGCCGACCTGGCCCCGCTGCTCTCCGGCACCCGCTTCCCCCGGCTCACCCATCTCGGTCTGCGCAACAGCGAGTTGCAGAACGAGATCGCGACGGCGGTCGCGAGTGCCCCGGTCGTCGCGCAGTTGCGTGTCCTCGACCTGTCGAACGGCACCATGGGCGACGAGGGCGCGGCGGCGCTGCTGGACGGTCAGCCGCTGACCCATCTCGAAAAGCTCGATCTGCACCACCACTTCATGACCGAGCCGATGGAACGCCGGATCAAGGAGGCGCTGGAGCCGCACGGCGTCCGGGTCGATGTGTCGGAGCGCGAGAAGCCCTGGGGCGACCGCGGCGTCGAAGGCCGCTACACCTCGGTCTCGGAGTGACGCGCGATGACTGACATCGAACACCCCGAGACCTTTCACGGTCT
This sequence comes from Streptomyces sp. NBC_01363, assembly GCF_026340595.1. GTDB lineage: Bacteria > Actinomycetota > Actinomycetes > Streptomycetales > Streptomycetaceae > Streptomyces. Next base: position 1,721,391 of record NZ_JAPEPF010000002.1, on the reverse strand, counting down.
GCCCGTCCACACCCTTCCCGGACCCGACCGGACCCCCGGCAGCCCGCTCCCGGAGGCCGGTTCGGTCGCGTGGCGGCTGGAGAGCGCCTGGCAGGGCGATCTGACGTTCGGCCCGCTGTGGCAGCACTTCGTCGACACGGTCGACACGACGCGGGTGCGGGCCCTGGTGATCGGCCCCTGGTGGCAGGAGGAGTACGAGTCCTTCGCCCCGGTCGTCGATCTGCTGGTCGGTCGTGCGGACCGTTTCCCGGCCCTGCGGGCGCTCTTCCTCGCCGACGTCGTCAGCGAGGAGTGCGAGGTGTCGTGGCTGGAGATGTGCGACGTGACGCCGGTGGTCGAGGCGTTCGGGCAGTTGGAGGAGCTGACGGTTCGCGGCTGCGGCGAGCAGGCCTCCGACGGGTCTTCGCTCGGTCTGCGGCCGGTGCGGCACAAGTCTCTCAAGTCGCTGCGGTTCGAGTCCGGCGGGCTTCCGTCCGGGCTCGTGCGGGCGATCGGCGCCTCCGAACTGCCCGCGCTGGAGCGCCTCGACCTCTGGCTGGGCGTCACCGAGTACGGCGGTGACACCGGGGTCGAGGACCTCGCTCCGCTGCTGTCCGGTGCGACGTTCCCCGCCTTGCGCCATCTGGGGCTGCGGAACAGCGAGATCCAGGACGAGATCGCGGCCGCCGTGGCCTCCGCCCCGGTCGTCGCCCAGCTGGAGACGCTCTCCCTCTCGATGGGGACCCTGGGTGACGAAGGGGCCGAAGCGCTGCTCTCGGGCCAGCCGCTCACCCACCTGACCTCGCTGGACCTGCACCACCACTACATGAGCGACCCGTTGGTGGACCGCCTGAGGGACCTCCTCGGTCCGGACCGGGTGAACGTCGAGATCGACGAGGTCGAGTACTGGGATCCGGAAGAGGACATCGACCGCTATGTCGCCGTCGGCGAGTAGTACGCCCGGCCCGGCGCCGCGCTTCGCCGTCGTGGGTGTGCCCGGCAACCGCCGGGTCACGCTCTTCCAGGACGCCGTGCGCGGAGCCGGGCTGCCGGCGGCGCGTGTCGTGTCCTGGCTCGACGTCCTGCGCGGCGAAGCCGGATTCCTGCCCGGCGAGACCGTCCGGATGGACTCCCCCGGTGAGGACGCCGAGGTGGAGCGGCTGCTCCGCGCGGTCGGGGATCCGACCCGGGTCGAGGGGACCGCCCTCTGGTACGCCCGTTTCACCGCGGCCGTGCGGGAGGTGGCGCGCGCGGCGGCCGCTGCCGGTGCCGTGCTGCTCGACGATCCCGGCGATGTGGCGGTGTTGTTCGACAAGCGGCTCTGCCATGCCGTGCTGGACGGCGCCGGGGTGCCGGTCCCGGCCTCGCCGACCTCGGGAGCCGCGGCGCCCGTGGTGCGGGACTGGGCGGACGTACGGGCGCGGATGGCCGACCGCGGCCTGCCCAGGGTCTTCGTGAAGCTCGCGCACGGCTCGTCCGCCTCGGGGGTCCTGGCCGTGGAGACGGCCGGGCCCGGCCGGGTGAGGGCCACCACGTCGGTGGAGCGCGACGCGTCGGGCCGGCTCTTCAACTCCCTGCGGGTGCGCCGCGTCACGACGGAGCGGGAGATCGCGGCGATCGTCGACGCGCTCGCACCGGACGGGCTGCACATCGAGCGCTGGCTGCCCAAGGCCACCCGGCGCGGCCGGACGACGGATCTGCGGGTCGTGGTGGTGGCGGGCCGGGCCACCCACGCCGTCGTGCGCACCAGCCGCTCCCCCATGACCAACCTCCACCTCGGCGGCGAGCGCGGGGATCTCGACGAGGTCCGTGACGCCGTCGAGGCGGCGGGCGGCAGCTGGAGCGATGCCCTGGCCGTGTGCGAACGGGCCGCGGAGTGCTTCCCGGGCACCCTGTGTGTGGGCGTCGATCTGCTGCCCTCGACCGGCTGGCGGCGCTTCGCCGTCGGCGAGGTCAACGCCTTCGGCGATCTCCTGCCGCGGCTGACCGGTCTTCCGGGCAGCGGCGCCGAGGACCTGGACACGTATGCGGCGCAGGTCGCCGCCGTAATGAACAGAGCAAGGAACCACCGTGCAACCGCCACCGCCTGACACCGCGCGGACCCCCGAGGACGCCCGGAACCCGGACATGAGCGAGATCGTGGGCAGCCACGATCTGCTCCTCGTCACCCTCGACACGCTGCGCCACGACGTGGCGGTGGAGCTCGCCGCAGCGGGCCGCATTCCGCATCTGGCGCGCCATCTGCCGGGCGGTGTCTGGGAGAAGCGGCATGCGCCGGGAAGCTTCACCTACGCCTCCCACCAGGCGATCTTCGCAGGATTCCTGCCGACACCGGCGGGCCCGGGGCCGCACCCCCGGCTGTTCGCGGCACGTTTCGCCGGCAGCGAGTCCACCGCCTCCGGCACCTTTGTCTTCGACACACCGGATCTGCTCTCCGGCCTCGTCGGCGTGGGCTACCGCACGGTGTGCATCGGCGGTGTCGGCTTCTTCAACAAGCAGGCGCCGCTCGGTTCCGTACTGCCCGGCATGTTCCAGGAAAGCCACTGGGAGCCGGAGTTCGGCGTGGCGTCGCCCACCTCCTTCGAGGCACAGGTGGCCCGTGCCGAGGAGGTCGTCGCCGGACTCCCCGCGGAGCAGCGGCTGTTCCTCTTCGTCAATGTGTCCGCCCTGCACCAGCCCAACTGGTTCCACCTGCCGGGAGCCACCCGTGAGGCGGGCGACTCCCGCGCCACCCATGCCGCGGCCCTGGAGTACGTCGACGCCCATATCGGCAGGCTCTTCGCCGCCGCGAGCAGCCGCCGTCGCTGTTTCGCCATCGTCTGCTCGGACCACGGCACGGCGTACGGGGACGACGGCTACACCGGTCACCGGCTCGGTCACGAGTCCGTCTGGACCGTTCCGTACGTGCACTTCTTCCTGGAACCGGGGGCCACCGCACCATGAGCCGCACCACGACCGTCGCGCCGGCCACCCGGCCGTACCAGAGCTATGTCTACGCCTACCCGCACAAGACCGCCTACCGGCCGCTCGCCGACCGGCTGGGGCTGCGCGAGCTGTGGGCGGCCGAGCGCAAGGACGCGCTCTCGCTCTATCTCCACATACCGTTCTGCGAGGTCCGCTGCGGCTTCTGCAATCTCTTCACCCGGATCGGCGCTCCGGACGAGCTGACGACCCGGTATCTCGACGCGCTGGACCGGCAGGCCACCGCGGTCCGGGAGGCGCTGGGCGACGACGGTCCGGTGCGTTTCGCCGCGGCCGCGTTCGGCGGGGGTACGCCCACGTTCCTGACCGCGGCGGAGCTGGAGCGGCTCTGCGACATCGCGGAGAAGCGGATGGGCGCCGATCTGCGGTCCGTTCCGCTGTCGGTCGAGACCTCGCCGTCGACCGCGACCGCCGACCGGCTGGCCGTCCTCGCCGACCGCGGGGCGACCAGGATCAGCATCGGGGTGCAGAGCTTCGTCGAATCGGAGGCGCGTGCCGCCGTGCGCCCGCAGCGGCGGGCCGATGTGGAGGCGGCGCTGGACCGGATACGCGATGCCCGCATCCCGGTCCTCAACATCGACCTGATCTACGGCATCGACGGGCAGACCGAGGACAGCTGGCGCGCTTCGCTGGACGCGGCGCTCGGCTGGCAGCCGGAGGAGCTGTATCTCTATCCGTTGTACGTGCGCCCGCTGACCGGTCTGGGACGGCTCGACGCGGACGGCGGGGCGTCGGCGGACGCGGCCTGGGACGAGCAGCGGCTGCGGCTGTACCGCGCGGGCCGGGACCATCTCCTGGCCCACGGCTACGAGCAGGTCTCGATGCGGATGTTCCGCCGCGCCGACGCCCCGCGGACGGACGGCCCCGACGACTACGCCTGCCAGACCGACGGCATGATCGGCCTGGGGTGCGGCGCCCGCTCGTACACCACGGAGCTGCACTACTCCTTCGACTACGCGGTGGAGATGCGGGAGGTGCGGGCGATCATCGACGGCTACGCCGCCACCGAGGACTTCTCCCGCGCGGAGGTCGGACGGTACGTCGACGGCGACGAGGCCCGCCGGCGCCACCTCCTCCAGTCGGTCCTCCAGGCCGAGGGACTGCGGCTGGCCGACTACCGGGAGCGGTTCGGTACCTCGCCGGCCGACGACTTCCGCCTGGAGCTGGCCCGGTTCGAGGCACGCGGCTGGCTCGACGCGTCGGCCGGGGCGTCCGGACTGCTGCGGCTGTCCCCCGAGGGCCTGGCCCACTCCGACGCCCTGGGCCCGGAGCTCTTCTCCCCCGATGTACGGGCCGCGATGGCCGCGTACGAGCTGAAGTGAGCGCGCCCATGGACCTGACGATCCTCTACCGCGGCCCGCTCGCGTCGTGCGACTACGACTGTCCGTACTGCCCGTTCGCCAAGCGGCGCGACAGCCCGGAGCAGCTGCGTGCCGACCGTGCCGCGCTGGAGCGGTTCACGGCGTGGGCCGCTGCGCAGACCGGTGACCGGCTCTCGATCCTGTTCACGCCGTGGGGCGAGGGGCTGGTCCGCTCCTGGTACCGCCGCGCCCTGGTCGAGCTGGCGCGGCTGCCGCACATCCGCCGGGTCGCGATCCAGACCAACATCAGCAGCCGCACGGGATGGCTGGCCGAGGCCGGTGAGGCGGGCCGCGAGAAGATCGCCCTGTGGTGCACGTACCACCCGGGGCAGACACCGTACGAGCGGTTCCTCACCAAGTGCCGGGAGCTGACCGCGCTCGGCATCCGGCACAGTGTCGGTGTCGTCGGGCTCGACGACCACCTCGACGAGGCGCGGCGGCTGCGCGCGGCGCTGCCGGACGAGGTCTATCTCTGGGTGAACGCGGCGGAGGGCCACACCTACACGGACGAGGAGGCGGACCGCTGGACCGCCGTCGACCCGCTCTTCCCGTACAGCCGGCATCCGCACCGGTCGGCCGGGCTGCCCTGCCGGACCGGCGAGTCGGTCATCTCGGTGGACGGTGACGGCACCGTGCGGCGCTGCCATTTCGTACCGGCGGAGCTCGGCAATCTCTACGACGGGAGCTACCGGCGGGCCCTCGGTCCGCGCGCCTGTCCGCTGGCGGTCTGCGACTGTCACATCGGCTACGTGCACCTGGAGACGCTGCCGCTGTACGACGTCTTCGCGGGCGGTGTGCTGGAGCGGATACCGGCCGCTCCGCTGTCGTCGCCCGCCGGACCGGTCTGAGGTTCAGGCCGGTCCGGCGAGCGGCGGCAACACGGTCGCGGACATCTGTCTAGAGCGGCAGGAGGTCCGGCCGCTTCGCCTCGACGTGGTCGCCCGAGGACTCGCCGCGCAGCCGCCGGCCGATCCACGGAACCAGGTACTCCCGCGCCCAGTGGATGTCGTCGCGCCGTACTTCGAGGGTGCCGCGCTGTGCCTGCGGGGGCCATTCCTGGTCGGGGTCGGCCGGCACATCGATGCCGAGGACCTGGGCGGCGCGCAGCGCGACCCTGGTGTGTCCCTCGGCCGACAGGTGGAGCCGGTCGTCGTCCCAGGCACGCCTGTCCTGGACCGACCGCAGCGACCACAGGTCGAGGACCGGGCAGTCGTAGCGGTCGGCGATGGCCCGTACATGGGCGGTGTACGTGGCGATCTTGCCGCGCAGATGGCGCAGCACGGGAACGCCACGGGTGTCGAAGCCGGTGGTGACCATGACCGTGCCGACCGCTTCGGTCAGCTCCGCGACCGCGCGCTCGAAGCGCTCGGCCACGTCGTCGGGGTCGGTGCCCGGCCGGATGATGTCGTTGCCGCCCGCGCAGAAGCTCACCAGGTCGGGTGCGAGCTCCTTGGCGCGCGGTACCTGCTCCTCGACGATCTGGTCGAGGAGGCGTCCGCGTACGGCGAGATTGGCGTACCTGAAATTCCCGTGCGCGGAACCTTCGGTGCCCGCATCGGGGTCCGGGAGCTGGTCCGCGAGGAGTACCGCGAATCGGTCCGCCCAGCCGACGAAGGTCCCGTCCGGGCCGGGGTCGCCGACTCCCTCGGTGAAGCTGTCGCCAATCGCCGCGTACGACCCGATGACGCCCTGTCGGTTGATGACGCCACGTTGGTTTTTTCTCGAATCGTCTGCCACGAACGCTTATCCTGCACCGCTGAATGTGACCTACGCGACCGTAATATGGGGTTGACGGGTGGTGAGATAGACCACCCGGTCAGGTTTTGGTAAAGGGGGAATAAGCGGAAGGGGCGGTGCGCCGCCGCGCACCGCCCCTTCCGTGTTGCTCAGGTCATGCTTTGTTGCTCAGCTGCCCGGCCGTTCCGCTCAGACGTAGATGCCGTGCGAGGCCAGGAAGGCGATCGGGTCGATGTCCGAGCCGTACGCCGGGCCCGTGCGGACCTCGAAGTGCAGGTGCGGGCCGGTGGCGTTGCCGGTGGCGCCGGAGAGGCCGACCTGCTGACCGGCGCTCACGGCCCGGCCCACCGAAACGGAGAGGGAGGACAGGTGGCCGTACTGCGAGTAGTGGCCGTCGGTGTGCTTGATGACGACCTGGTTGCCGTACGCGCCACCCCAGCCGGCGGCGACGACGGTGCCGGAGGTGATGGCCTTCACGCTGGTGCCGGTGGAGACGGGGAAGTCGATCCCGGTGTGGCTGCCGCTGGACCAGTTGGAGCCGGAGGCGCGGTAGTTGGTGGTGTGGTTGCCGGGAACCGGGTGGACGTAGCCGGAGCCGCTGCTCTGGGCGGCCGGGGCGGAGGCCGGGGCCTTGGACTGCGGGACGGCGGTCACGGACTTCGCCGGGGCGGACTTCTCCGCGGCCTTCGAGAGAGCCGAGGGCACCTTCGACGGGAGGGCCGAGCCGGCGCCGGCGCCGGTGGGCGCGGCGTCGCCGGTCGCCTTGGCGCCGATGGTCAGCTTCATGCCCGGGAAGATCAGGCCAGGGTTCTCGCCGACGACCTTGCGGTTGTCCTGGTACAGCTTCTCCCAGCCGCCCTTGATCTTGTGCTCGGCGGCGATCTTCGACAGGTAGTCGCCGGAGACGACGGAGTACGTCGTGGTGGCGGCCTGCTTCTGCGCGACCGGCTCGGCGTGCGTGGCGGCGGCCGACTGCGGCGCGGCGGCCGGGGCGGCCTGCTCCGCGGCGTGGGCACCCGTGGCACCGAGCAGCGGCAGCGCGAGGACGGCGCCACCGGCGCCTGCCGCGGCGACGCCACGGGCTATGGGGCCGAACTTCGGACGGCGGTGCTTACCCGATATGGGCATGGCGTATTTCCTCTCCGGCGCCTGCGAGGTGAGCTGTCGGGTTCGGGCTGGAGATGCCCGGCCGCGCTGAGCGCGACTTCACCCCGAGCCGGCCGGATTTCTCCGGTCGGCGGCTTACCTGGTTCCCCCGCTCCTGCCACGCGATGAGTGGATGTGAATTCCGGGCGGCGGCAGGATTAGGCGGTCCGTCCGGATTGACGGTGACCGTAAGCGAGTCGGGACGACGAGAACAAGCCACAGGTTCCATGCAGGATTCCGCGCCGGGAAATCGGCGCGGAATTCCGGTCACACTCCGTGGATTAAGGATCTTGGCTTTCCGCGCCGCGCACGGAATGCCCAACTCGCCCGTCACCACACACCGTCACGGATATGATCCCGCTCACGAGGCGGCGATCATCTCCCGTATAAGCGGGTCATATTCACACAAAGCCCGCATTACGGACATGTCCTGTCTGTCACCCCCGCCGGAGCCTCAGCACCCGCGCGTCGAGATCGCCCCGAAGTCCGCTGTGCAGCCCCTGGTGCAGGAGTGCCGAACCGTGGTGCACGGCCCCCGTGTCCAGGCAGGTGTACGTCGCTTCGGGATCGAGCCCGCGCAGCCGCAGGGCGGGGGGCCGCTCCCCGTATCGCTGCGCCTCCAGCCACATCAGGACCACGGTCTCCGCCCCATGGACGTACTGGACCGCACCGAGTCCGCCCCGCGGCTCGCGCAGCCGGTACAGCGCGCCGTGCTGCACGACCGGCCGGATCTCCTTGTAGAGCTCCACCCAGGTCCGCGCCTCGGCCAACTCCTCCTCGCTCCATTCGGTGAGGTCCCCGCCGACCCCGAGCACACCGGCCATGGCACTCACGAAGCGGAAGCGCAGCGAGCTGACCCTGCCGTTGAGCTGGTGGTTCGGGCTGTCGGTGACCCAGGCGGCCATCACCCGGGCCGGGTGGATGTGCCCGAAGCCCTCCTGGATGGCGAGACGGTCGAGCGGGTCGGTGTTGTCGGAGGTCCACACCTGGTCCGTGCGGGACAGAATCCCCAGGTCGACCCGGCCGCCGCCGCCCGAGCAGGACTCGAACGCGACCGTGGGATGCGCGGCCCTGAGCCGGTCGATCAGCGCGTACAGGCCGTTCACGTGCTCGATCCAGAGCTTCTGCGGGTACTCCTCGCCCGGCCAGCCCGCATCGGTGAAGCAGCGGTTGAAATCCCATTTCACATAGTCGACGGGCGTGCCGGAGAGCAGCGTGTCCAGCTGCTCCCAGAGATATGCCTGCACATCGGGGCGGGCCAGATTGAGCACCAGCTGGTTGCGGTACTCCGTCCGCGCCCGGCCGGGGAAGTGCTGCACCCAGTCGGGGTGCGCGCGATAGAGGTCACTGTCGGCGTTGACCATTTCCGGTTCGACCCAGATACCGAACTGCATGCCGAGCCCGTGCACTTCGTCGGCGAGCGGCTTCAGCCCGCCGGGGAAGCGGTCCGGATTCGGCGTCCAGTCGCCGAGCCCGGCCCGGTCACTGGTCCGCTGTCCGAACCACGCGTCGTCCACCACGAACAGCTCGACGCCCATCGCTGCGGCGCGCTCGGCGAGAGCGCGCTGCTGGTCCATCGAGACGTCGAAGCCCGTCGCCTCCCAGGAGTTGTAGAGCACCGGCCGCAGGTTCTCCGCGTCCGGGATCACATGGGCCAGCTGCCAGGCATGCCAGGCGCGGCTGGCCCCGCCGAACCCCTGCCCGCTCCACAGACCGGCGAATACGGGCGTGGTGTACGACTCCCCCGGTGCGAGCCGCAGCAGCCCGGAGTCGTCGTAGCCGGCGCCGCCGGTGATCTGTACGAGCCCGTCGGGCAGCCGCTGCACGGAGATCCGCCACGACCCGGACCAGCCGAGCGCGCAGCCGTACACCTCACCGCTGTCCTCGGTCGCCGCGCCGTCGGTGTCCAGCGCGACCCACGGCAGGTACTGGTGGCCGGTGTGGCCGCGCCGGCTGGAGATGACGCTCTCGCCGTGGATCAGCTCCGCCCGTTCCAGCCGCGACTCCGCCGCCCAGCGTCCGTGCAGCCGACTCAGCCGCCAGCCGTCGCGGGCGGGCAGCGACCAGGCGGCCGCGTCGGCGCGCAGCAGTTCCAGCGGCGGTCCGTCCGGCCCGGCATGGGCGACGGTGGTCCAGCGCTCCACTACATCGGAGTCGTCCCGCATCCGGTAGTGCAGGGTGAGGGCGAGCCGGTGCACGGAGTCGGTGAAGCCGATCCGCAGTTCGTCCCCGTCCACCGCGGCAGTGGCGAAGGCCCACTCGGTGCCGCGCACCTGCGGGGTGCGTACCGAGAGTGCCGGGCGGACGAACCTGGGGCCGCCCTCCACCGGATATTCCTCACGGCCGTCGAGGTGGGACTCGAAGGCCCTGAAGGGCAGCTCCGGCGCCGCGGCCAGTGCCTCGGCCGCCGCGAGGGAGATCCTCGGCCCCCAGTGCAGATGGACCAGCTCGTCCTGCTCGGTCAGTCGCAGTGCGTAGCTGCTGCTCGCCCCGGTGAGCAGCCAGGTCCGGCCGGTGTTGCCCGTCTCGATCATCGCATCCCCACATTCCAACAGTTCCGCACATCATCGACCATCGGTGGGGCGTGGGCAACGGCCTGGCAAGGAATTCACCGGGCGGTTTCGCCGCGGGAGCAAAGGAGTTCGCCCAGGTATCGACAGGGAAAGGCCGAGATGATTGCCTGAGGAATCAATGTCGTATCGTCGCGGGAGTGGCCTTGCCGGCGACTCGCGTCGGCACCAGACACACCAGGAGTCGCTGTGACGGAGCAGTTGCCGCAGATACCGTCGACGGAACCCGAGCTGGCGGGCGTCCGCAACTTCCGCGATGTGGGCGGGCTGCCCACCGTGGACGGCCGGCGGGTGCGGCACGGACGGCTCTTCCGCAGTGGTCACCTCGCACATGCCACCGCCGAGGACGCCTCCTTCCTCGGCGGCCTCGGTCTGCACACGATCTTCGACTTCCGCAACGACGCCGACCGCAGGCTCGACGGCCTGGACGTGGAGCTGCCGGGCGTACGGAATGTGAGCATCCCGCTCTCCGACCCGGCCGACGGCTCGGAGTTCTGGCACATGGTCCGCGACGGCGATGTCGCCCAGCTGCGCTCGATCCTGGCCGACGGCAAGGGCGCGAACCGGATGATCGCCTCGTACCGCTCGATCATCCGGGACCGCACCGCCGAGCACAGCCGGGTCCTGCACGCCCTGGCCGAGGACGGCGTGCCCGCCCTGATGCACTGCGCGGCGGGCAAGGATCGGGCCGGTCTGTCGATCGCGGTGTCACTGCTCGCCGTCGGCGTCGAGCGCGATGCCATCGAGGCCGACTACCTGAAGTCCAACGACGCCCACCGCCGCTACAAGGTGCGCCGCAGCGACACCTCGGCGGACGGCATGTCGGCCGAGGTGATGGAACTGCTGAATCCGCTCTTCGGCGCCCATGCCGAGTACCTCACCGCGGCGTTCGCCACCATCGACGAGACCTGGGGCGGCACTGAGCGCTACTTCTCCGAGGGCCTGAAGCTCGCTCCCGAGGCCCGTGAGCGGCTGCGCGACCGGCTCCTCGACGAGGCGTAGCCGGGCCCGCCGGACAGCGGTGGTCAGCCCTTGCCGGCCACCGCGAAGAGCAGGTAGAGGAAGGCCGCGAAGATGTGTCCGGCGATGAGGTAGGCGAACAGCCGGATCACCACACCGCGCGGGAACTTCCGCTCCTGCGCCTCGTACTTCTTCCTGGACCCGAGCGGGTCGAAGTTCTCTGAATCGGACATGACAGTCCTCTCTGGCGACCGGACGGACCGGTCTCAGCGACGGTGGATTCCGCTGCCGAGGCACAGCTCGGCAGCGGGGCTCTGCAGCAGGGTGTGGACGAAGAGCAGCTCGGCACCGTCACGGTCGACGGCCGTGATCCGGTGCGGGGTGAGCGAGTCGAAGTGCGCGCTGTCACCGGGGGCGAGATCGTGCACGGTGTCCCCGAGCCAGACCCGGAGGTGCCCGGCGAGCACGTACAGCCATTCCTCGCCGGGGTGGACGCGCACGAGATCGCCCTGTGCGCCGTGCGGGACCCGGACGCGGAGCGCCTGCATGGCCCGGCCGGAACCGCCGGCCTGCCGGTACATCCAGCCGTCGGCCTCGGCCCCTTCGAACTTTCCGCCGCGGATGATCGCGTCACGTTCCGGGGGCGTCTCGCCGAGCAGTTCGGAGACTGTCGTACCGTAGATCCTGGCAAGACCGAGGAGCATCGGCAGCGAAGGCTGGCGGCGTCCCGTTTCGAGCCGGGAGAGATGGGCGGGTGAGAGCCCCGCCCGCTGAGCGGCGGTCTCCAGGGTGAGACCACGGCTCCGGCGCAGGTCGCGCAGGCGTGGTGCGACTCCGGGCAGCTCGTCGGCCGCCCCTCCGTCTGGAGGATTCATGTACCCATTGGGCCAGGATCCTGCCTGAGAGGCAAATTACTTGCCTCTCAGGCAAAATGGTCAGCGGTTGGCGACAGCCTGTTTCACCAGCGTCCTGCCGAAGTCCCACATCAGCCCGCCGCCGCTGTGCGCGTCGTCCATCACCGCCGTGAACGCCGTGACGAACCGGTCGACGTCCGACTCGTCGATCACCAGTGGCGGAATCAGCTTGATCACTTCCAGATGGTCGCCCGAGACCTGGGTGAGGACGCGGTGCTTCTGGAGCAGCGGCACCACCACCATCTGTGCGAAGAGTCCCTTGCGGGCCGCCTGCAGCATGGCCCAGCGGCTGCGCAGCTTGAGCGACGACGGCCGGCCGAACTCGATGCCGATCATCAGCCCACGCCCGCGCACCTCGTGCAGCAGCTCGTAACGGTCGACCAGTGCGGTCAGGCGCTCCCGCAGCAGCTCACCGGTGCGGCGCGCATGGGCGACGGTCTCCTCGTCCTCCATCACCGCGAGGACCGCGAGCCCGGCCGCCATCGCCTGGGCATTGGAGCCGAAGCTCGCGGAGTGGACCAGGACCCGGTCCATGGACGAGTAGACGCGCCGGAAGATCCAGTCCTTGCCCAGGGTCGCCCCGACCGGCACATAGCCGCCGGAGAGGGCCTTGGCGACACAGACCAGATCGGGCTCGACACCCTCCTCGTCCTGGTACGCGTAGAAGTCGCCGGTCCGGCCGAGGCCGGTCTGCACCTCGTCGGCGATGAGCAGGGCCTTGTGCCGGTGCAACAGCTCCTGCGCGTCCCGCAGGAAGCCGGGGGGCGCGGCGTGGACGCCCTTGCCCTGGATCGGCTCGACGACCAGCGCCGCCACGTCCCCGCGCTTCAGCTCGCGCCGCAGTGCGTCGAGATCACCGAGCCCGATGGCGGTGTCCGGCAGCAGGGGTGCGAAGCCGTCCCGGAAGCCGTCCTCCCCGTTGACCGAGAGGGAGCCGGTCGTGAGCCCGTGGAAGGCGTGGGTGCAGTAGAGGATCCTGGGCCTGCCGGTGGCGTATCGGGCGAACTTCAGGGCCGTCTCGACCGCTTCCGTGCCGCTGTTGCCGAAGAAGACCCGGTCCAGGTGCGGGCTGTGCGCGAGCAGCTTCTCGGCCAGCAGTCCGGGCAGCGGCTGGCAGTCGAAGCGGGTGAGGTCGGCGAGCGAGGCGTCCAGGACGTCGTGCAGGGCCTTGCGTACGACGGGGTGGTGCCGGCCGAGTCCCATCACGCCGAATCCGGCGAGCATGTCGAGGTAGTCGTTGCCGTCCGCGTCCCAGAAGTGTGCGCCCTCGGCCCGTTCGTAGACCTTGTCGAAGCCGATGGTGTGGAGCATCCGGGGCAGCTGGTGGTTGAGGTACTTGGTGTGCAGCTCGTAGCGCTCGGCGCCGCGCTCCGCGAGGAGCCGCGCCAGGTCGAAGCCCTTGGGCCCGTCGTCGTTCATTCCCCGCTCTCCCCGGTCCTTGTCGCCGCCTCCTTGGCGGCCAGTGCGGCGCTGATCCGTCCGGCGATCTCGACCGGGGTGAGCCCGATGTCGGCCAGCACCTCGGCACGCTTGCCGTGCGCGAGGAACTGCTCGGGGATGCCGAACGTCCGCAGCGGTACGTCGACCCCGGCGTCCCGCAGCGCCTGTCCGACCGCCGAGCCGACGCCCCCTGCCCGGCTGTTGTCCTCGACGACGGCGACCAGCCGGTGCCGTGCGGCGAGCGGGGGCAGTTCCTCGTCGACCGGCTTGACCCAGCGGGGGTCGACGACCGTGCAGCGGACCCCGGCCCCGGTCAGCAGATCGGCGGCCTTCAGGCAGACCGGGGCGAGCACGCCGACGGCCACGAGGAGTACATCGGGGTCCTGTGCCCGGTGCAGCACGTCCATGGCGCCGATCCTGCCGATCGCCGGGACCGGCTCCCCCACCGACTCCTTGGGGAACCGGATCACGGTGGGCGCGTCGTCGACGGCGACGGCCTCACGGAGCTGGGCCCGGAGTTCACCGGCGTCGCGCGGGGCCGCGAGCCGCAGCCCGGGGACGACCTGGAGCACAGACATGTCCCACATGCCGTTGTGCGAGGCCCCGTCGAGTCCGGTGACGCCGGCCCGGTCGAGGACGAAGGTCACCCCGCACCGGTGCAGCGCGACATCCATCAGCAGCTGGTCGAAGGCCCGGTTGAGGAAGGTGGCGTAGACGGCGACGACCGGGTGCAGACCGCCGGTGGCCAGTCCCGCCGCGGACACGGCGGCATGCTGCTCGGCGATGCCGACGTCCCAGACCCGGTCGGGGAACGCCTCGGCGAACTTCGTCAGTCCGACGGGGTGCAGCATCGCCGCCGTGATGGCCACGACGTCCGGCCGCTCAGCACCGATCGCGGCGATCTCGTCCCCGAACACCGAGGTCCAGGAAGGCCCGCCGGCCGGAAGGAGCGGTGCGCAGGTCAGCGGGTCCATCGCGCCGACGGTGTGGAAGCGGTCGGCATCGTCCCGGAGCGCGGGCGGGTAGCCGCGGCCCTTCTCGGTGAGGCAGTGCACCAGCACCGGGCCGTGGAAGCGTTTCGCCCGGTGCAGGGCGGATTCGACGGCCGCGATGTCGTGGCCGTCGATCGGCCCGACGTACTTGAGCCCGAGGTCCTCGAACAGGCCCTGCGGGGCGAAGGCGTCCTTGAACCCCTTCTTCGCGCCGTGCAGCGACTCGTACAGCGGCTGTCCGATGACGGGCGTCTGCCGGAGCACGTCCTTGCCCCAGGAGAGGAAGCGTTCGTATCCGTCGGTGGTACGGAGGGTGGCGAGGTGGTCGGCGAGGCCGCCGATCGTGGGGCCGTAGGAACGCTCGTTGTCGTTCACCACGATGATCAGCGGCCGGTCGCGCGCGGCCGCGATGTTGTTGAGCGCCTCCCAGGCCATCCCGCCGGTGAGGGCCCCGTCGCCGATGACGGCCACGACGTGGTCGCTCCGTCCCCGCACCTGATGGGCCTTGGCGATGCCGTCGGCCCAGCCGAGGACGGTCGAGGCGTGCGAGTTCTCGATGACGTCGTGCTCGGACTCCTCCCGGGACGGGTATCCGGACAGGCCCCCCTTGCGGCGCAGCTTGGAGAAGTCCTGCCGCCCGGTGAGCAGTTTGTGCACATAGCTCTGGTGCCCGGTGTCCCAGAGGATGCGGTCGACGGGCGAGTCGAAGGTCCGGTGCAGGGCGATGGAGAGCTCCACCACCCCGAGGTTGGGCCCCAGATGACCGCCGGTCCTGGCCACCGCCTGGATGAGGAACTGCCTGATGTCCCCGGCGAGTTCGTCGAGTTGTGCTTCGTTCAGCGCCTTGAGATCGTGCGGCCCCCGGATGCTTTCCAGAATCGTCACGCTCGGGCCCCCTCTCTGGTTCTGTTTCAGCTCACGGTGACGGCGGGAACCCCCGACGGCGCCCCCGCCCCTTCCATGCCCTCGGCGATCTTCATGGCCTCTTCGATCAGCGTCTCGACGATCTTCGACTCGGGCACCGTCTTGATGACCTCGCCCTTCACGAAGATCTGCCCCTTGCCATTGCCCGAGGCAACACCCAGATCCGCCTCACGCGCCTCACCCGGACCATTGACGACACAGCCCATCACGGCCACCCGCAACGGCACCTCCATGCCCTCAAGACCCGCCGACACCTGATCCGCCAGCTTGTACACATCCACCTGCGCCCGCCCGCACGACGGACACGACACGATCTCCAGCCGCCGCTGCCTCAGGTTCAACGACTCCAGGATCTGGATACCGACCTTGACCTCCTCGACCGGCGGCGCCGACAACGACACCCGGATCGTGTCCCCGATCCCCTCCGACAGCAACGCACCGAACGCCACCGCCGACTTGATCGTCCCCTGGAACGCCGGACCCGCCTCCGTCACACCCAGATGCAGCGGATAGTCACAACGAGCCGCCAGCTGACGGTACGCATTCACCATCACCACCGGATCATTGTGCTTCACCGAGATCTTGATGTCCCTGAAACCGTGCTCCTCGAAGAGCGACGCCTCCCACAACGCCGACTCCACCAACGCCTCGGGAGTCGCCTTCCCGTACTTCGCCAGCAACCGCGCATCCAGCGAACCCGCGTTCACACCGATCCGGATCGGCGTCCCCGCATCGTTCGCCGCCCGCGCGATCTCCTTCACCTTGTCGTCGAACTGCTTGATGTTCCCCGGATTCACCCGCACCGCCGCACAGCCCGCATCGATCGCCGCGAACACATACTTCGGCTGGAAATGAATATCCGCGATCACCGGGATCTGCGACTTCCTCGCGATCACCGCCAACGCGTCCGCGTCGTCCTGCGTCGGACACGCCACCCGCACGATCTGACAGCCCGACGCCGTCAGCTCCGCGATCTGCTGCAACGTCGCACCCACGTCCGACGTACGCGTCGTGGTCATCGACTGCACCGACACCGGCGCGTCCCCGCCCACCGCAACCGACCCGACCTGGATGCGCCGCGAGTGGCGGCGCATCGCGAGCGGCCGGGCCGGCAGCTCGGGGAGACCCAGTGAAACCGGCCCTCCAGCAGTCATGACGTCACCGGCTCCCGGAGACGGTGTCGCGCGCCGCGCGCAGGGATTCCTTCAGCGATCCCATGGTGGCGAGCACGGCGGTGGGCTCGTATCCGCAGTGCGCCATGCAGTTGGCGCAGCGCGGGTCCTTGCCCCGGCCGTACTTGTCCCAGTCGGTCTCCTCGATGAGCTGACGGTACGTCGGCACGTAGCCGTCGCTCATCAGGTAGCAGGGCCGCTGCCAGCCGAAGAGCGAATAGTTCGGGATGGCCCAGGCCGTGCACGGGAAGTCCGCCTTGCCTTCCAGGAAGTCCAGGAAGAGCGGCGAGTGGTTCAGCCGCCAGCGGGCCCGGTTGCCGCCCGCGAACGACTTCTTGAACAGTTCGCGGGTCTGCTCGACGCCCAGGAAGTGCTCCTGGTCGGGTGCCTTCTCGTAGGCGTAGGCGGGCGAGATCATCATCTCGTCGACCTTCAGGTCGTCATTGAGGTAGTTGAGGACCTCGATGATGGTCTGCGGGGTGTCGGTGTTGAAGAAGGTGGAATTCGTGGTGACCCGGAAGCCGCGCCGCTTGGCCTCCTTCATCGCCGCCACGGCCTCGTCGAAGACGCCTTCCTTGGCGACCGATTCGTCGTGCCGTTCACGCAGCCCGTCGATGTGCACGGCGAAGGCGAAGTACGGCGAGGGAGTGAATTTCTCGATCTTCTTCCGCAGCAGCATCGCGTTGGTGCACAGGAAGACGTATTTCTTCCGCGCCACCAGCTGCCGGACGATTTCATCGATCTGCGGATGCATGAGCGGTTCGCCGCCCGCGATGGAAACCATCGGGGCACCCGATTCGAGCACGGCGCCCACGGCCTGGGCCACCGGCATGCGCTGCTTGAGCACGCCGGCCGGATGCTGGATCTTCCCGCAGCCCTCGCACGCGAGATTGCAGGCGTACAACGGCTCCAGTTCCACGATGAGCGGGAATTTCTCCCGCCTACGGAGCTTCTGTTCAATGAGGTACGTCGCAACCTTGATGGACTGACGGAGCGGCATGGCCATCTGGCTCACCTCCTGGGGAGCAGCAAAGATCGGTGCCATTCGTAGAAAGCCGGCAGGACGGCACGGAGAACCCTGAAAGCTGATATTCCACCGCGTATCGTGCCGATTCGGACGAGCTCATGCTCCGGAGCATCCACGATCACCCGTACGGCGGCAACCGGGCGTGGCCCGGACCGCAGGGCGGTGCGCAGAGTGGCGGCGGACTCCATGTCCACCGCGATCGCTCCGGTGGCCCGCAGCTCGGCCCGCTCATGTCCGCGTACGACATGGGCGGAGCCGGTCAACGGACCGGTGTGGACGGCGCGGCCGGGCACCGCCCTGGCCAGAGCCTCGGCGAGCAGGCCCGGACCGGTGCAGACCGTCGAGTCCCCGTCCTCCCGGGTCTCGTCGGCGACCACCAGGTCCCCGGGGTGCATTCCGGGCACCAGCCCGGCGCAGAACCCGGAGGCGACGACCGCCGTGCCGGGCGCCCGGTCCTGACCGAGCGCCCGTGAGACGGCCGCCTCGGCGGCTTTGGGACCCATGCCCGTACGGAGCACGGTCACCGGGCCCAAAGCGGCACCGGCCCTGCCCCGGCCGCTGCGCAGGGCGAACTGCTCGATGCCGAGCGCGCAGGCGATCAGCAGCGGCGCCGCGGGGCCGGCCGGCCCCGGCCCGTCGGCCATCAGGCCCCCTTGCGGGTGGCCGTGCGGTCGGCGAACGGTTCGCCGTACACGTACCGCCCGAGTGCGGTGAGCGGGAACACCTGGCGGTAGAGGTGGTAGTTGATGGAGAAGTCCCACGGGAATCCGGTGCCCGTGAAGTACGGCTCGTCCCAGGAGCCGTCGGCCTGCTGCGTCTCGCTGAGCCAGGTCACTCCCCGCTGTACGGCCCTGCTGTCCCGCCGTCCCGCGGCGAGCAGTGCGAGCAGCGCCCAGGCGGTCTGGGAGGCGGTCGAGGCGCCGTGCCCGATCCACTTCTCCTCCCGGTAGGAGCGCAGGTCCTCGCCCCAGCCGCCGTCGTCGTTCTGCACGGACTCCAGCCAGCCGACCGCGCGGCGGACCGCCGGGTGCGTCACGGGCAGCCCGGCGGCCACCAGCGCGGGGACCACCGACCCTGTGCCGTATACGTAGTTGACGCCCCAGCGGCCGAACCAGGCACCGCTCGCCTCCTGTTCGGCGAGCAGCCACTCGATGCCCCGCCGGGTGACGCGGTGACCGGACCGCCCCTCGACGGCGAGCATCTCCACCACGTGCCCGGTGACATCGGCGGACGGCGGGTCGATGACCTCGCCGAAGTCGCAGAACGGCAACCGGTTGGGGAACGCGCTGGTGTTGTCCGCGTCGAAGGCGCCCCAGGCCCCGTTGCGGGACTGCATACCGATGTTCCAGCGGACTCCGCGTCTGATGGCGGCCTCGATGCGCGCCCGGTCCGGGTGGCGGACCCGGCGCAGTGCGAGGACCACCTCGGCGGTGTCGTCGATGTCCGGGTAGTTGTCGTTGTGGAACTCGAAGGCCCAGCCGCCCGGGTTGAGCCGGGGGCGGCGCACGGACCAGTCGCCGGGCCGGACGATCTCCTCGCCGAGCATCCAGTCCGCGGCCTTCACGAGCGCCGGGTGGTCGGGGCTGACCCCGGCGTCGGCGAGCGCGATGGTGGCGAGGCAGGTGTCCCACACCGGGGACTGACAGGCCTCGATCATGCGGGCGCCGTCCTCGCGCCACACGGCGAACCGGTCGAGCGATTCGAGTCCGGCCCGCATCACCGGGTGGTCCAGGTCGTAGCCGAGCAGATGCAGGGCGATGACGGAGTACACGGCGGGCGGTTGGATGCCGCCCCAGCAGCCGTCGTTCTCCTGACGTTCGATGATCCAGCGGGCCGCGGCGTTCATCGCGGTCCGGCGCAGCTTGCGCGGTGCGATCCGGTGGTAGACGTGCAGCGCCTTGTCCAGGCGCTGGAAGACGCCGTCCCAGCTCGCGGCCGGTGCGGCGCGCCTGGGCGGGTTCGGATTGCGTGCGTCGGTGTGCAGTTCGTCGAGCGGGAAGGGCGCCGGGCGTACCGGCCGCTTCGCCGAGACGATGGTGAGCGGCACGATGGTCTGGCGGGCCCAGCAGCCGAAGTCGTAGATGTTGAGCGGGGCCCATTTGGGGAAGAACATCAGCTCGGGCGGGAGTTCCGGCAGGTCGTCCCATTTCCACCAGCCGAAGAGGGCGAGCCAGATCCGGGTGAAGACCCGGCCGGCGGCGATTCCGCCCTGCGCCCTGATCCAGGCCGAGGCGCGGGCCATGTGCGGATCGTCCGGCCGGTCTCCGGCCAGCCGCAGGGCCACGTACGCCTCGATGGTGGTGGAGAGTTCGCCGGGGCCGCCGTGGAAGGTGGCCCAGGTGCCGTCGCCCAGCTGTTCGCCGCGGATGAAGCGGCCGGCCGCCTGGACAGTGGCCGGGTCCTGGATTCCGAGGAACTGACGGAGCAGCAGGTCCTCGGCGTCCATGGTGACGTTGGTGGCGAGGTCGCCCTTCCACCAGCCCTGCTCGTCCTGCCTGCCGAGGAGGTGCTCCACCGAGCGTTCCGCGGCCTGCCGCGCGGCGGTGAACACGCCGTCCGCGGCGAGGGTTGTGTCGGTCGGTTCACTGGCCGAGGCTGCGCGGGGGTTCACGGCCCCGGTGCTTCCGTCGGTCGTCGCTGTCATGGCTTCCCCTTCGTGCAGTTTTGTCCTCTGCTGTGCTGGGGTCTCCGTCGGCCGGTGCCTGATACGGGCACCGGCCGGCGACTGCGAGTCATATGGAGCAGATAGTGATCATCTCTTTCGTACGACGACGAAGTCCGCGAGCGCCGTGAGCTGCGCCCGCACGGTCTGCGGCATGTCGACGCGGTGCAGTGCCTCGATGGCGACCGCATGCTGCCGACGGGCCTCCTGGGCGGTCCACTCGCGGCCGCCCGCCTCCTCGATGAGTGCCGCACGGGCGGCGAACTCCTCTTCGGAGAAGCTGTCGAATTCGCTGCTCTTGGCGTCGGCCGCGAGCAGCTCGCCCAGGCGCTCCGACGCCGGGCCGCCCGCGGCGAGCGCGGCGACGACCGGCAGGGACTTCTTGCGCTGGCGCAGGTCGCTCCAGGTCTGCTTGCCGGTGGACTCGGGGTCGCCCCAGATGCCGAGCAGATCGTCGACGGCCTGGAAGGCGAGGCCGAGGTGGTATCCGTACGCCTCCAGGGTGTCGGCGGTCCGGTCGTCGGCGCCGCCGAGGACCGCGCCGATGGAGCAGGCGCAGGCGAGCAGGGCGCCGGTCTTGTTGCCCTCCATCTCCAGGCACTCCTCGACGGTGACCCGCTCGCGGTGCTCGTAGGAGATGTCCTGGGCCTGCCCGTCGATGAGCTTGCGGCTGGCCGCGGTCAGCCTGCGGGTCGCGCGGCCCGCCTCGACGGTGCCGAGCTCCAGCAGGACCTCGTTGGCGAGGGCGAAGAGCGCGTCGCCGACCAGGATCGCCTGGGCGGGGCCGTGCACCTTCCAGACGGTGTCGCGGTGGCGGCGCTGTTCGTCGCCGTCCATCAGGTCGTCGTGCAGCAGCGAGAAGTTGTGCACGAGTTCGACGGCCACGGCGCCGGGGACGCCGGCCTCGGCGGCGGCGCCGGCGGCCTCCGCGGACAGCAGGGCGAGGGCCGGACGGACGGCCTTGCCCCCGTCTCCGTCGGCGGGCTGTCCCTGGGCGTCGATCCAGCCGAAGTGGTAGGCGGCGACGGTGTCCATGGGCGGTGCGAGCCGGTCAACGGCGGCCCGGAGCACCGGCGTGGAAAGGGCCCGTCCGCGCTCCAGAAGCGCGGTGACGTCCGTGGTGTCTGCCACGGTGTCGAAAGCCGGATTCGCCGGGGTCACTGACTCTCCTCTTGTTCCGGTGGTACTGCTCATGCCGCCTCCTGCAGCGGATGTTCATGGGAGCGGCCGAGCGCCCGGAGCGCGGCGTCCGCCGCGTTGAACCCGCTGCGGACGGCGCCCTCCATCGTCGCGGGCCAGCCGGTGGCCGTCCATGCCCCTGCCAGGCAGAGGCCGGGGACGCGGGTGCGGGCACCCGGCCGCAGCCGGCCGACGCCGGGAGCGGGGGCGAAGGTCGCCGTACGCTCCCGGGTGACGAAGAAATCCCTGATGCCGGCTCCGCGGGCAGCCGGCAGGAGCCGCTCCAGCTCGGGCAGGTAGCGGGTGCGCAGCTCGGCGACGGGGAGGTCGATCTCCTCGTCTGCGGCGGACTGGGAGACGGCGAGGTACTGCCCGGGGCCGGTGAGGCCCGAGGCGTCCGTGCGGTCGAAGACCCACTGGACCGGGGAGCCGAGCGCGGCGAAGAACGGGCGGCGCAGCACCTTGCGGTCGTAGACGACGTGCACGTTGAGGATCGGCGACGTGCCGATGGCGAGCAGCCGCTCGGGCTCGTCGAGCGCGCCCTCGGGCAGCAGGTCGTGGGTCTCTCGCTGCGGGACGGCGAGGACGACGGTGTCCGCCTCGATCCGTTCGCCGCCGGTGTCCACGATCCAGCAGCCGTCCGCCGTACGGGTGAGGGTGGAGGCCTTCGTGCGCAGTTCGGTACGGACTCCGGCGGCGTCGAGGGCCTTGCGTGCCAGCGTGTCGTGCACCTCGCCGAGGGGCACGCTCGCCCAGCCGATGTCGGCGGCGCCGGGCTCGGAGAGGAGTCCGGTCTTGAAGACCTTCGCGGCCAGGGCCAGCGAGGAGTTCGGCGCCGTGGCGTTGAGCGTGGCGACGCCGACCAGGTCCCACAGGGCCTCGATGGTGCGCGGCGACTGGCCGTGCCGGGCGAGCCAGCTGCCGAAGTCGACGGCGTCGAGCGCGGGGTCGTCGGGGTCGAGGCGGCCGAGCGCCAGTGCGGCGCGGCCGACGCCCGCCCGCTCGGCGAGCGAGAGGTGCGGATAGCCGGCCAGTCCGGCGGCCAGGTGGAAGGGCACCGGCAGCGCGTTGCGGCGCAGCCGTCCCAGCCGGGGGCCCGAGGGCCGCCCGACGTCGAGAACGGGCACGTCCAAACGGTTTTGCAGGGGTGCGAGGCGCGCCCCGTCCACGCGGTCGAGGAACCAGCGGTAGGCGGTGCAGCAGCGCAGATAGACATGCTGTCCGTTGTCGACCGTCAGTTCGCCGCGCCGGAAGGAGAAGGCGAGGCCGCCGAGCCGGGGCCGGCCTTCGAGCAGGGTCACGTCAAGCCCGGCGTCGGCGAGACGCAGCGCCGAGGTGATTCCGGCGAGGCCGCCGCCGATCACGACCGCGCGGGAGCGGCGCGGGGCGTCGTCCGTCATGCGTCCTCCTTTCGCCGGGTCACTTCAGTCAGGGACGCGTCGGCACGGCACAGGGTTGATCGCCGGGCGGATCGAGTTCCCGTGCTGCACATGGTGCGCGAGATGTCCTCATGGCGCATCAGACACGCCCCCTGGCCGTGCGCCGGGAGATGTACCGGGCGTCGAGACCCGACAGACCGCGCACCGCCACGTACGCCTTCTCGTGGCCCGGCAGCGAGACCCGGCCGCGCAGCACCGCCTCGGGGTCGCGCTCGATCCGGTCGAGCAGCCGCCGGTAGATGCCCGCCATGGCCGCGACACAGGCTCCGCTGCGCCGGTCCAGCATGGGCAGCAGCCGGTATCCCTCGGCGAACAGGGTGCGGGCGCGCCGTACCTCGAAGTGGACGAGGCCCGCGAAGTCGGCGCCGGGCGGTGGTGTGGCCCGGTGGAAGCCGGCCGAGCAGCCGAACTTGGCGAGGTCGTCGGCGGGCAGATACGTACGCCCGTTGCCCGCGTCCTCGCGGACGTCGCGCAGGATGTTGGTCAGCTGGAGCGCGAGGCCGAGCGTGTCGGCGTACTCCGCGGCCCGGTCGGCCCCCGGCGCGCCGGGCTCGGTACCGAAGACGCCCAGGCTGAGACGGCCGATGGCACCCGCGACACAGCGGCAGTAGACCTTGAGGTCGTCCCAGGTCTCGTACGTCGCACCGCGCACGTCCATCAGCACGCCGTCGATGAGTTCGTCGAGCCCGCCGAGCGGGAGCGGGAATCTGTGCGCGGCGTCGGCGAGCGCGACGGCCACCGGGTCGGTGTCGTCCTCGTCGACCGCTCCGGCCCGGATCCGGTCCAGGACGGTGCGGGTGCTCTCCAGGCGGGTCCGCTTGGTGTCCGCGTCCAGCTCGCCGTCACCGATGTCGTCGACACGACGGGAGAAGGCGTACAGCGCCGACATGGCCTGTCGCTTCTCGGCCGGCAGCAGTCTGATGCCGTACGCGAAGTTACGCGCCTGCTGTCCGGTGACCGCCTCGCAGTAACTGTATGCGGCCTGTACCGGTGCCGACATGTACGTCGTCTGTCCCTCCACGGTCCGGCTCACCCCTCTCTACGCGCTTTTCGCAAGACAACTCCCACCTCGCGCAGCAGGCTGGGCTTGGTGGGTTTGGGCGGTCCGGGCAGTACGTCGAACCCGGCGGCCGCGATCGCGGTGAGGGCGGCGCGCCCCCCTCCCACGAATCCGGCGAGAAGCAGCCTGAGCCTGCCGTGGACGCTACCCACCAGAGGGGTGCCTTCATTCAGCAGTTCCCGAGCGCGTTCCGCTTCGTACGCAACCAGTGAACGCACCGATGCGCCCCCCGAGGGGGCGGCGAGATCGGCCTCGGCGACATGGAACCGGGCCATGTCGTCGGCGGGGAGATAGATCCGGTCGCGGCCGAGGTCCTCGGTGACGTCCTGGAGGTGCTCGACGATCTGCAGGGCGGTGCAGACGGCGTCGGAGCGGCGGATGCGTTCGGGGCTGGCGGTTCCGGTGATTTGCAGGACCAGCCGGCCCACGGGGTTGGCGGAGAGCTCGCAGTAGGCCAGGAGCTCCTCGTACGTCCCGTAACGGCGGACCTTCTGGTCCTGCCGGTTGGCCTCGATGAGGCCGAGGAAGGGTTCCGGGCTGAGCGCGCAGCGCCGCACGGTGGGGCGCAGGGCGCGCAGCAGGGGGTGGCGGGGGCCGCCGCCCGAGGTGTCGAAGACCCGGCGCAGATCGACCTCGAAGGCGTCGAGCATGGCGAGCCGGTCGTCGGTCTGCGCGGGATCGAGGCCGAGGTGACGGGCGTCCGCACCGCCGGGGGCGAGATCCCCGTCGCCGATGTCGTCGACGAGGCGGGCGTAGCCGTAGACGGCCATCAGGTCGTCGCGCCAGGCGCGGGGCAGGAAGAAGGGGGCCACGGGGAAGTTCTCGTCCGCGGCCTTGTCGAGAGTGCTGGGCACGACGTCATCGGGGTGCGTCTGCCGGGTACGAGTCACCACGGACCGCCCGGCGCTGGGACGGCGTGAGCACCTCGGAGCTGGAGATTTTCCGTCATTGCCGTCACATCTCCCGTTCTACACTGCTGACCCAAAACATCCCATTCCGGACACGCCGCCCGCTCTGCCGAGTGCGGAGCGCTGCCTACGGGCCGCGCACCAGGCACTATCGCCCCACTTGCCTCGAATCAGCACCGGTACAGCTTACGTTGTACAACGCTCATCCATACGGCGGGGTGTTGGGCGCGTTGCAGGAACGCTTTCCGCCCCGCCAACCTTCCCCGTACACAAGGGAATTGACGTCATCCGACGGGACGAGATCCTGCGCAGGACATACCGCCGGGCGTGGAGTGCGCCGACGGTGGTCCACGATCCGGACACCGCGGCGGCCCTTGCCGGAGTACCGGCAAAGGCCGCCTGGACGTCGTGGGACCGGGAGAGGCGCTACTTCCCGGTCTCGCGCTCGTACGCCTTGAGCACCTCGTCCGTCGGGCCGTCCATCAGCAGCTCGCCCTTCTCCAGCCACAGCACCCGGTCACAGGTGTCCCTGATGGACTTGTTGCTGTGGCTGACCAGGAAGACGGTGCCGGCCTCCTTGCGGAGCTCCCTGATGCGCTTCTCGGAGCGGATCTGGAACTTGCGGTCACCGGTCGCCAGCGCCTCGTCGATCATGAGGACGTCGTGGTTCTTCGCGGCGGCGATGGAGAAGCGCAGGCGCGCGGCCATGCCGGAGGAGTACGTGCGCATCGGCAGGGTGATGAAGTCGCCCTTCTCGTTGATGCCGGAGAAGTCGACGATCCCCTGGTAGCGCTCGTGGATCTCCTCGCGGGACATGCCCATCGCGAGGCCGCCGAGCACCACGTTGCGCTCGCCGGTCAGATCGCTCATCAGCGCCGCGTTCACCCCGAGCAGCGACGGCTGCCCGTCGGTGTAGACCTTGCCGTGCTCGGTCGGCAGCAGACCGGCGATGGCCCGCAGCAGCGTCGACTTGCCGGAACCGTTGGTCCCGATGAGGCCGATCGCCTCGCCTCGGTAGGCGGTGAAGGAGACACCGCGGACGGCGTGCACCTTGCGCACACCGCGCGATTCGCCCTTGCCGCGGCGCAGGATCCGGCTCAGCGCCGCGGTGGCGCTGCCCTTGCCGCCGCCGGCGCCGTTGACGCGGTACACGATGTGCACATCGTCGGCGATGACGGTGGGGACGCGCCCCGGGGTCTTGTCGTCAGCCACGGCCGTACCGTTCCTCTGCCTTCCAGAAGTACACGAAGCCCACGAGGCCTACGAGGACCGCCCAGGCGAGCGCCACGATCCAGACGTGCGCCGGCAGGTTCCCCGCGCCGTACCCGTCGATCAGCGCGAAGCGGATCAGGTCCATGTAGATGGCCGCCGGGTTGTACTGCAGCACGTTGGCGATCCAGTCCGGCTTGCTCTTGAGCATCACCGGGATCGAGAACATGACGCCCGACGCGTACATCCAGGTCCGCATGACGAACGGCATCAGCTGGGCGAGGTCGGGGGTCTTGCTGCCGAGCCTGGCCATGATCAGCGCCAGGCCGGTGTTGAAGACGAACTGCATGACCAGCGCCGGAAGGATCAGCAGCCACGAGAGGCTCGGGTAGCTGCCGAAGGCGATGGCCACGGCCGCGAGCACGATCATCGAGAACAGCAGCTGCTGGAGCTGCTGGAGCGAGAACGAGATGGGCAGCGAGGCGCGCGGGAAGTGCAGGGCCCGGACCAGCCCCAGATTGCCGGAGATGGCCCGTACGCCAGCCATCACCGAACTCTGGGTGAAGGTGAAGACGAAGACGCCGGTCACCAGGAACGGGATGAAGACCTCCTGGGTCATTCCCTTCCGGGTGCCCAGGATCAGCCCGAAGATCAAGTAGTAGACCAGGGCGTTGAGCAGCGGTGTGGCCACCTGCCACAGCTGGCCGAGCTTCGCCTGGCTGTACTGGGCGGTCAGCTTCGCCCTGGAGAACGCCATGATGAAGTGGCGCCGGCCCCAGAGCTGCCGGATGTATTCGAAGAGCCCTGGCCGGGCGCCGCTCACCGTCAGGCCGTACTTGGCGGCCATCTCGGCCGAGCTCAGGCCGTCGTCGGCGGATGGGGGGGTGCTCAATGCGACCGCACCATCATGGGTTGTGTCACTCACCAGATGAAACTCTCGTATTCAAGATGCGCAGCCAGTCGCGGGCGCGGTTCGGAGCGGACAGGTCCCGTGGAGAAAACGTACGTCCCATGCTCTCAGAGGTGAGCCTCTCAGATCACGGGAGGTCGGCCGAGTCGGGTCAGCCGCCACACTGTGCGCCACTTCATCGGGCGGCGCGTTCCGCACGGCGTGGACCAGCCTTCCCGGAAGCCGCCGAGCCATGCCTTCAGCGCCGGGCCCGAGGGCTTGCGGAGCAGGGTCAGCAGCAGCCACACCCCGAGATAGACGGGCACCAGGGGCGCGGGCAGATTGCGCCGGGCCAGCCAGACCCGGTTACGGGCCACCATCCGGTGGTACACCGCGTGCCGCGAGGGGGCGGTCGTCGGGTGGTTGAGCACCATGTCCGCGCGGTAGTCGATCATCCAGCCGGCGTCCAGTGCCCGCCAGGCGAGATCGGTCTCCTCGTGCGCGTAGAAGAACTGACCGGGCAGCGGACCGATCTCGGCGATGACCTTGGTGCGTACGGCGTTGGCGCCGCCGAGGAAGGTCGTCACGCGGGAGGAGCGCATCGGGTCGGAGGCACGCAGCCGCGGTACGTGGCGGCGCTGCGTGACACCGGTGTCCGGGTCGGCGATGCGGAAGCTGATGATGCCCAGCTCGGGATCGGCCTCGAAGGCCTGCCGGCACAGCTCGGCGGTGTCGGTGAGCGGCAGCAGTCCGTCGTCGTCGAGGAAGAGCAGGGCGTCGACATCGGCGCCGGACGGACCGAAGGCCTCGATCCCGACGTTGCGGCCGCCGGGGATGCCCAGGTTCTCGGGCAGCTCGACGGACCGTACTCCCGCGGGGACGTCGGGTACCGGGGCGCCGTTGCCGACGACCACCACCTCGATCCGGTCGCCGTCCTGCACGGCGACCGAATCGAGGAGGGCACGGAGCTCTTCGGGGCGGTTGCCCATCGTGATGACGACCGCGCCGAGTTTCATGGGCGTGCTCACTTCAGCCTGCTCGACGCCAGGATCGACACCAGGTGCAGGAGCGTCTGCAGCAGCGCGATGCCGGCCAGCACCGCGACCATGAGGCGGCTGAAGAACAGGTCGTCACGGACCGCGTCGAGGACGGCGGCCGCCAGGATGACCAGCGACGCCTCGACCCCGAGGATCAGCCGGTGGAACTTGAGCGCGCCGACGGCCCGGCGGGCGAGCGCCATCCCGGACGAGCGCGGCTCCGACGCGGCCTCCTTGACCGGCGGCAGTCCGCCCTGGTGGCGGGCGACCCCGACCAGGTCGGTCTCGGCCTTGATCAGGATGGCGCCGAGGGCCGCGAGCGTGCCCAGGAAGGCCCAGAGCCAGTCGATCCGTCCGGTGCCCCACAGGTCGGCGGCGCGCAGGCCGAAGCCGACCAGCACGGCCGCGTCGCAGAGGTACGCGCCGACCCGGTCGAGGTAGACCCCGCCCAGCGAGAACTGCTTCTTCCAGCGGGCCACCTCGCCGTCGACACAGTCGAGCAGGAGGTAGAGCTGGACCATGAGCACCCCGAGCAGCGCACCGGGAATGCCCGGAACGAGCAGGGCCGGCGCGGAGAGCACTCCGGCGACCGTCATGAGGTAGGTCAGCTGGTTGGGGGTGACCTTGGTGTTCACCAGGTGCCGGTCGATGCGCAGCGAGATCTCGCGCATGTAGAGCCGACCAGCCCAGTGCTCACCGCTGCGCCGGTCCTTCACACCCGGGGGGTGCACGACCGGACGGAGTTCAGCTATGGATGGCTTTTGCATAGTCGGCGTACGCGTCCCTGATCTGGTCGGTGGACAGGTTGAGGTGTTCCAGGACGGTGAAGCGCCCCGGGCGGGTCTGCGGGGCGTAGTCGACGGCCTGGACGAACTCGTCGGCGGTGAACCCGATCTCTTCGGGCACGACCGGCAAACCGTGACGACGCAGGGTGGCCGCCATGAGCAGCGACTCCTCGCGCGCGCCGCGCAGATGCATGGCGAAGCAGGCGCCGAGGCCGACCTGTTCGCCGTGGCTGGCCGCGCGCCTGGGGTACAGCAGGTCGAAGGCGTGGTTGATCTCGTGGCAGGCGCCCGAGGCCGGCCGGGAGTCCCCGGCGACGGACATCGAGATGCCGGTCAGTACGAGACCCTCGGCCAGCACCTTGAGGAAGGCGTCGTCGCCGATCCCGCCGGGGTGGCGCAGCACGGCCTCGCCGGCCTGGCGGGCCATGGCCGCGGCGAGACCGTCGATCTCCTCGCCCTTGACCTCGTGGGCGAGTTCCCAGTCGGCCACGCAGGAGATGTTGGAGACCGCGTCACCGATGCCGGAGCGCACGAAGCGGGCCGGTGCCTGGCGGACGATGTCGAGGTCGATGACCACGGCGATCGGGGTGGGGACTCCGTAGGAGCCCCGGCCGTTGTCGTTGTCGAGCGTCGCGACGGGTGAGCAGAGGCCGTCGTGGGCGAGGTTCGTCGCCACCGCGACCATGGGCAGCCCGACCCGCGCCGCCGCGTACTTCGCCACGTCGACGATCTTGCCGCCGCCGAGGCCGACCACGGCGTCGTACCGGTTGCCCTTGATGTCGTCGGCCAGCTTGACCGCCGAGTCGAGGGTGCCGTCGGTCACCGGGTACCAGTGGGCGCCGGGCAGCGCGGGGGTCAGCCGCTCGCGCAGGGCGCGCCCCGAGCCGTCGCTGATCGCGACGGCGAGCTTGCCCGAGGCGGAGATCCGCTGGTCGGCGAGGAGACCGGCCAGATCGTCCAGGGCGCCGCGACGGATGTCGACGACGACCGGGGACGGGATGAGCCGGGTCAGTACTGGCACGCGATCTCACGGCCCTTCGCGAGGTCGTCGTGGTTGTCGATCTCCACCCACGTCACTTCGCCGATGGGGGCCACGTCGATGGTGAAGCCGCGGTTCACGAGCTCCTGGTAGCCGTCCTCGTAGTAGAGGTCGGGGTCGCGCTCGAAGGTCGCCCGCAGGGCGTCCGCGAGCTCCTCGGCGGCCTCGGGCTCGATGAGGGTGACGCCGATGTACTCACCGGTCGCGGTGGCCGGGTCCATCAGCTTGGTGATGCGCCGCACACCCTTGCCGTCCTCGGTGATGACCTTCATCTCCTCGTCGGCGAGGTGCTTCACCGTGTCGAGGGCGAGGACGATCCGCCGGCCGTCGCCGCGGGCGGCGAGCAGGGTCTTCTCGACGGAGACCGGGTGGACGGTGTCGCCGTTGGCCAGGATGACGCCGCGCTTGAGGACCTCACGGGCGCACCACAGGGAGTAGGCGTTGTTCCACTCCTCGGCCTTGTCGTTGTCGATCAGGGTGAGGGTCACGCCGTACTTCGCCTCGAACTCGGCCTTGCGGTCGTACACGGCTTCCTTGCGGTAGCCGACGACGACGGCGACCTCGGTGAGGCCGATCTCGGCGAAGTTGGCCAGCGTGAGATCCAGGACCGTCTTCTCGCCGTCGACAGGCACGAGCGCCTTCGGAAGCGTGTCGGTGTAGGGGCGCAGACGCCGTCCTGCACCGGCTGCCAGTACGAGGCCGATCATGCGGGTTCTCCTTCGTCGTGAACGGCGGGTGCTCCGGAGGACACCCAGAAGCGGATGGACTCCACGAGCACCACCAGTGCCACCGCCACAGCGAGCGTGGTGAGTGCCACGGTGAAAGCCGGATGCTGAGTGAATACGGCGGCGAGTACGGCCACCACCAGGGTGCGGCCCTCGTGCCCACCGATCGTGCGGACCAGCCACTGGGGCGGCGCGCCGGTGCCGCCGCGAATGCGGTACACCGTGTCGTAGTGATGGTAGGCGACGGCCGAGACCAGCCCGAAGGCTGCGGGAAGGGCTCCCGGGACGTCGCTGCGGGCTGCGAGAACGAGGATGGTGCAGTACTCCGCCGCCCTGAATATCGGGGGTACGAGCCAGTCGAGGGCACCCTTGAGGGGGCGGGCCACCGCCACGCCGGAGCAGATCGCGTAGAAGACCGCGGCGAAGATCATCTGCTTGCTGCCGAAGGGCTGCTGGAGCGCGGCGGCGATCAGCGCCCCCGCTCCGACGAGCGCGATCACCGGGGCGCTCCAGGCGCCGCCGATCCGGGGACCGTGCGCAGCGACGAACTGGGCGACCGGTCCGGAGTCGGCCAGCTCGGCGAGCGCCCGCGCGGCGCGGTCGGTGCGTTCGGCCTTGCGGGTCAGTGAGCGCAGCAGCCGTCCCGCGGTGGTGTAGCAGGCGGCGAAGGCGCAGCCGATGAGCAGGGCGTAGAAAACGATCCGGGGCGTGGTCACCGCGGTCAGTACCGCGATCATCGCCCAGCGCTCGCCGATCGGCAGCACTATCATCCGGCGCAGCCAGACGGTCCAGCCGACGCTGTCGAGCCGGTCGGAGAGTGCTGCCGTGGGGCTCGAATTGGCCACCGCGTCGTGGTTGGCCTCGTTGAACGAGAAGTCGATGACGTGCCGGCAGGCCTGGAGCACCATCGCACCGAGGGCGAGCGCCCATACGTCGTCACCGCCGCGGGCGGCGCCGAGCGCGAGGCCGGCGTAGTACGCGTACTCCTTGGCCCGGTCGAAGGTCGCGTCCAGCCAGGCGCCCATCGTCGAGTACTGGAGCGAGTAGCGGGCGAGCTGCCCGTCGGTGCAGTCCAGGACGAAGGAGAGGAGCAGGAGCAGCCCGGCGGCGATGTAGCCGCCGCGGGTGCCGGTCGCCGCGCTGCCGGCCGCGATCAGCGCGGTCAGCAGGGACGCGGTGGTGACCTGGTTCGGCGTGAGGCCGCGGCGGGCGCACCAGCGGGCGATGTAGCGGGAGTACGGGCTGATGAAGAACGTGGTGAAGAAGCCGTCGTGGGCCTTCACGGCGCTGCGCAGCCGCACCGCCTCGTCGTCGACCGCGGCTCGGGCGGTCTCCGCCGCCTCGCGCGCGGGCCCGTCGACCGGGACTGCCGCGACCAGCGAACCCAGCTCGGGGCGCTGTACGGCGGTGCCCCCGGCGTCCATGGTGACGGCGAGGCGGCCCGGCACGGTGCGGTCGGTGACCGGTGCGTCGGGCGTGCCCGTGGGCACTCCGGCGCCGACGGCCTCGGCGGTGGTGTCCAGGGCCCGGACGAGCGCGGGGCGCGCCTCCGGCTGCGCGGTGAGCGCGCCGGGCACGGTGGCGGCGGGGAAGCGCGGGTCGGTCAGTCCGAGCCGGAGGGCGTGGACATGGCCGACGAAACGGGGGTCGACCAGTGCGACGCGGTGGTCGGCGGGGACGGCCGAGAGCAGCCGTGCGGCCTCGGTCACATCGGCGGCGGCCTGTACGTCGAAGCCCAGTGACCGCAGATCGTCCGCGAGCGACGATCCGGGTACCGGTGCACCGGTGAGGATGGCGGTCGACAGACGAACTCACTCCTTGGTGCTGACGGGGTCGGCGCGCGACAGTGCGGCCCGGATGCGGGCCGGCGGCACGTCGGCAGAGGCTATCGGATGAACGGAAGCGCGAGTTCACTGACCGTTTGCGCTCTGTTCCGGGTGGACCGGCATCATGCGACGCCGCCCGCGATCATCATCGTCGATCGCCACCTCGCCTGACAAAACGCGAGGGCGGGGCCCCGCTCCGGAACATCGCGCCGCCGCTCTGACCTGCAAGCATTTCCGCAGGTCAGAGCATATGACAACGGTGTTCAGTACCGTGTTGCCGGATACCCCCCACCCGTAGTTGACTGGCAGTGCCCGGGGCGACCGCGCCCGGGACCACGAGAGCACCGGGAGGCGTTCCCTATGGGGGCAGGGCACGACCACGGACACACGCACGGCGGGCCGCCGCCCACCGGCACGGCAGCCGCCGCGTACAGGGGACGGCTACGGATCGCGCTCTGCATCACACTCACCGTGATGGTCGTGGAGATCGTCGGCGGGGTGCTCGCCGACTCCCTCGCGCTGATCGCCGACGCGGCCCACATGGCGACCGACGCCCTCGGCCTGGGCATGGCGCTGCTGGCGATCCACTTCGCCAACCGGCCGGCCGGGCTGAACCGCACCTTCGGCTACGCCCGCGCCGAGATCCTCGCCGCGCTCGCCAACTGTCTGCTGCTGCTCGGCGTGGGCGGCTTCCTGCTCTTCGAGGCCGTCCAGCGCTTCATCACCCCGGCCGAGACCAGGGGCGGGCTGACGATCGCCTTCGCCCTGGTCGGCATGGTCGCCAACATGGTCTCCCTGTCGTTGCTGATGCGCGGGCAGAAGGACAGTCTCAATGTGCGCGGCGCCTATCTGGAGGTGCTCGCGGACACGCTCGGCTCGTTCGCGGTGCTGGTCTCGGCGGGGATCATCCTGGCCACCGGCTGGCAGGCCGCCGACCCGATCGCCTCGCTGGTCATCGGCCTGATGATCGTCCCCCGCACCGTGAAACTGCTCAGGGAGACGCTCAACGTGCTGCTGGAGTCGGCGCCCAAGGGGGTCGACATGGGTGAGGTACGGGCCCACATCACCGCCCTGCCCGGAGTGCTGGACGTCCATGACCTGCATGCCTGGACGATCACGTCGGGAATGCCGGTGCTCTCCGCCCATGTGGTGGTGCGCCAGGACATGCTCGACTCGATCGGGCACGAGAAGCTCCTCCATGAGCTGCAGGGCTGCCTCGGTGTCCACTTCGACGTGGAGCACTGCACCTTCCAGCTGGAGCCGAGCGGCCATGCCGAGCACGAGGCCAGGCTCTGCCACTGAAGTCCCCGCTGGGCGGGGCCGTGTAGGGTATTCGCAGAGGTGTTCGGCCTCCCCATGTGCGAGAGAGGAGCTGAGGTTGATGACCGTCGCGACGGCGCCTGCCCGGCGCAGCATCCGGTCCTTCCTCATCTCCCGGGTTCTCGGCTAGCCCCCCGACTCGCACCGGGCCGACACCGTTGGCCGGAGCCCTCGTACCCAAGGGTTCCCACGTTGACCGACAACGATCACGCCGTCCGTACCGAGGCGTTCTTCTCCCTGCATCACGGCCTGCCCCGGCAGAGCCCCGGCTCCGATGCCACCACCCGGCGGCTGCTGGAACTCACCGGCCCGTTGCCGAGCCGTCCGCGCGTCCTGGATCTGGGCTGCGGACCCGGCCGCGCCGCGCTGCTCCTCGCCGCCGAGGCCGGCGCCGAGGTGACCGCCGTCGACCTCCACCAGCCGTTCCTCGACGAACTGCGCGAGGCGGCCGACGCCCGCGGGCTCGGCGACCGGGTCCGTACGGTCCGGGCCGACATGGCCGAACTGTCCGGTCCCGACTTCCCCGACGGGTCGTTCGACCTCGTCTGGGCCGAGGGGTCCGCGTACATCATCGGTTTCGACACCGCGCTGCGTGGCTGGAAGCGGCTGCTCGCCCCGGGCGGCTCCCTCGTCCTCAGCGAGTGCGTCTGGACGACGGACGCGCCGACGGCCGAGGCGCGCGCCTTCTGGGAGCAGGAGACGTCGATGCGCCCCGTGGCGGGCAACACCGCCGCGGCCGTGGCGGCCGGCTACCACGTCCTCGCCGTGGGGCTGCAGCCCGACAGCGACTGGGACGAGTACTACGTCCCGCTCGCCGAGCGCGTCGGGGCCGCCGACGCCTCGGCTCCCGGCATGGCGTGGGCGCTCGCGGCGACCCGCGAGGAGCTGGCCATGCGGCGCGACCACGGCACGGAGTACGGCTACGCCTGCTATGTGCTGCGCCCCGTCGACCCTCGCTGGACGACCCGGCCTGAGACGGCGGCGGACGCGGCGGCCGTGCACGCGGTCAACGCCGCCGCGTTCCCGACGCCGGACGAGGCCGCTCTCGTCGACGCGCTGCGCACCGATCCGGCGGCCTGGCTGCCCGGCGGCCTCGGCCAGGTCGCCACGGACGGCCCGGACGGCGACGTCGCGGCGTACGCCCTGCTGACCCGGTGCCGGGTCGGGGACGCGCCGGCTCTCGCGCTGGCCCCGGTGGCGACGGCCCCCGAGCAGCAGCGCCGGGGTGCGGGTCAGGCCGTGGTGCGGGCGGTGCTCGACGCGGCCAGGCTGCGCGGCGAGTCACTCGTCCTGGTGCTCGGCCATCCCGAGTACTACCTGAGGTTCGGTTTCGTGCCGGCGTCGCGGTACGGGATCCGGCCGGGCTTCGATGTCCCGGACGAGGCGATGATGGCCCTGGTGCTCGACGACTCCGCGCCGGTGCCGCAGGGCACGATCCACTACCCGGCCGCCTTCGGCGTCTGACGTACCGTCCGGTCCCGCCGCGCGTCGTGGTGCGGCGGGACCGGACATGCCAGACCCCGAGGTGCGGACAAGCGGCTTTTGTACGGCAGACTTGAGCGGACTCGACGGGACCGGCGCACCGGGCCGGGACCATAGCGAAGGATGGGTATGCCGACCACACCAGCCACCGCGGCGCACAGCTCGTCGAACGGCACAGCAGAAGTGATCATGCTCGAACTGGTCGATGAGGACGGCACCACCATCGGTACGGCGGAGAAGCTCGCCGCCCATCAGCCGCCCGGTCAGCTGCACCGCGCCTTCTCGGTCTTCCTCTTCGACGAGCAGGGCAGGCTGCTGCTCCAGCGCCGTGCGCTCGGCAAGTACCACTCCCCCGGTGTCTGGTCGAACACCTGCTGCGGCCACCCCTATCCCGGTGAGGCGCCCTTCGCCGCCGCCGCCCGGCGTACGTATGAGGAGCTGGGGGTCTCGCCCTCCCTGCTGGCCGAGGCGGGCACGGTCCGCTACAACCACCCCGACCCGGCCTCCGGCCTGGTGGAGCAGGAGTTCAACCATCTCTTCGTGGGAATGGCACAGGACCGGCTGGACCCGGACCCGAAGGAGGTCGGCGAGACCGCGTTCGTGACGGCCGAGGAGCTCGCCGAGCGGCATGCCCGGTCGCCGTTCTCGGCCTGGTTCATGACGGTGCTGGACGCCGCGCGTCCGGCGATCAGGGAGCTGACCGGACCGTCCGCCGGCTGGTGACGGGCGGACGGCACCGGGTGCGGGCGGTCAGGATCGCGGACTCAGCGGCAGCGCCGCCCAGATGATCTTTCCGCCGCCTGCGGTGTGCTCCACATCGCAGGCCCCGCCCGCTTCCCGGGTGATCTCCCGGACCAGCAGCAGACCGCGCCCGCCGGTCTGCGCGTGGTCCGTCTCCAGGGCCGTCGGACGGTAGGGATGGTTGTCCTCGACGGACACCCTGATCCATTCCTCGCCGACGGCCACCTCGACGGCGAGCTCCGGCGAGAGCAGCGCGGCGTGCTTCACCGCGTTGGTGACCAGCTCGGAGACGATGAGCAGCAGGCCCTCGGCGATGTCGTCGTCCAGCGGCACACCCTGGCGTTCCAGCAGATCGCGCACCGCGTGCCGGGCCTGCGGTACGGAGACGTCCACGGCCGGGGCGGTGAACCGCCAGACTCCCTCGTACGACACGGGCCGGGCGGGGACACTCCCGCGGCTCTCCATAGTCCGGTACCCGCTCTCCACTCGATGGTGACTGCACGTCGGGTACAGAGTGCGGGGCGTAGTCGGTCCGGGCCGTGCCACTGAACAGAAGTCGACTCCTATCGACATGTTTTGACCGGGCAGCACACCAAAGACTCAATCATTGGACCGCTTCTGCTCATCTCGCGGGGGTGAGTCGGGCAGCTCTCCGGTCACCCTCTGTTCCGAGACCATGGAGACGATGCGGCGTCCGCCCACCCCCATCGCGATCAGGCCGAGCCCGTCGAAGAGCAGCGCCAGCGAGAAGAAGAGGCCCAGCACGTAGAGGCTGCTGTGCGGCCAGTCGAAGAGCACCAGCAGCCCCAGCAGCAGGCCGAAGGCCCCTTGCAGCAGCGTCCAGCCGAACTGCGGGCCGCGCACCACGACGCTGCCGACGAGGCGGAACACCCCGCCGGTCAGGAAGAGCAGCGCGGCGAACATGGTCAGCGCCTCCGCGGTGCCGTGCGGGTGGCGGATGACGACGACTCCGGCGGCGATGTTCAGCGCGGCCACCACGACGCCCAGCCAGAAGTAGTCGGTGCCGCGGGAATCGATGGCGTGCAGCAGTCCGACGACGCCGCCGATCAGCAGCAGCCAGCCGAACAGGATCATCGAGGTCAGCGTCGCGACGCCGGTGTAGACGAGACCGACGAGGCCGGCCACGACGAGAAGGGTGCCGAGCAGGGCGAGCCAGCCGAAGCTGCGGCTCAGCCTCCTGCCCTCGGTTGCGGGATCGGCCACGAGAAGCTCCTCACGGTGCGTGCCTGGTCGGCGACCCCTTCTTGATCATAGGTTCGAACCGTACGGATAGCATCCGGCGCATGGACCGTACCGAACCCGGGCTGGAGCACGCCGTCGTGGACGGCGTCGCCACCGTCGTCATCAGCAACCCCGCCAAACGCAATGCGATGACGGCCGCGATGTGGAGCGCGCTGCCCGGTCTGCTGGAGCGGCTGGCGGCCGATCCCGCGGTCGGGGTGCTGGTACTGACGGGTGCCGGGGACACCTTCTGCGCCGGTGCGGACATCGCCTCGCTCCGGCACCCGGCGGACGATCCGCAGGCGCTCGCCGTGGCGGCCGAGGAGGCGTTGGCGGCGTTCCCCCGGCCGACGCTCGCGGTGATCCGGGGCTACTGCGTGGGCGGCGGCAGCCAGTTGGCGGCCGCCTGCGATCTGCGGTTCGCCGAGGAGGGCGCGTCCTTCGGTGTCACGCCGGCCAAGCTCGGCGTCGTGTACGCCGCGTCCTCCACCCGGCGGCTGGTGGCGCTGACCGGACCGGCCACGGCGAAGCATCTGCTGTTCTCCGGCGAGCTGATCGACACCGCGCGGGCGCTGCGTACCGGTCTGGTCGACGAGGTGCTGCCGGCCGACGAGCTGGACAAGCGGGTCGAGGCGTACGTACGAACCCTGGTGGCCCGCTCGCGGCTGACGCAGGCGGCGGCGAAGGAGTTCGCCGCCGGGCGCGAGGACCGGGACGCGTACTGGGCGGAGCAGGCGCGCCGCAGCGGCGACACCGCGGAGGGTGTCGCCGCCTTTCTGGAGCGGCGCGCGCCGCGCTTCACCTGGACGGCCTGACGGGCCGCGCCCTACTGGAGGAGGTAGTGGCGCTGGGCGCGGAACTTCTCGACCATGGCCGCCGGGGCCTTCTCCGGCGAGCCCGCGTCGTACGGCGGCTGCGGATCGTACTCGGTCAGCAGCTGTACGGCCAGGGCGTGTTCGTCGCCCGAGATCCGGCCCGCCAGGGTGAGACCCATGTCGATGCCGGACGAGACGCCCGCCGCGGTGACGTACTTGCCGTCGATGACGACACGCTCGCCGGTCGGCTCGGCGCCGAGCTCCTTCAGCACGTCCAGCAGGAGCCAGTGCGAGGTCGCGCGCCGGCCCGTCAGCAGTCCGGCCGCGGCGAGCAGCAGCGAGCCGGTGCAGACGGAGGTGGTCCAGGTGCTGGTGGCATCGGCGGTGCGCAGCCAGCCGAGCAGCGCCTCGTTCTCCATCTGGTCGCGCTGGCCGGGGCCACCGGGAACGATCACCACGTCCGGTGCGGGCACATCGGCGAGGGTCCTTTCGGCGACGAGCGCGAGGGTGCCGGTGTCGTTGCGCACGGGGCCGGTCCGCTCGGCCACGAACACGGTCTCGGCGCCGGGGGTGCGGGCCAGCATCTCGTGGGGGCCCACCGCGTCGAGTGCGGTGAAACGGTCGAAGAGGACGATGGCGATCTGCATGGGGTTCCCTTTCGCGGTCGAGCGGTCGAGCGGTCAGGCGGTCGGTAGGTCGGTGGCGGGATGGGTGCGGAAGCGTCGGCGGTATTCGGTGGGCGCGGTACCCAGGGCCTTGATGAACGCGCGGCGCATGGCCTCCGGGGTGCCGTAGCCGCAGGCGCGTGAGATGCGGGTGACACCGTCGGTGGTGTCCTCCAGCAGCCTGCGGGCCTGTTCGAGGCGTACGCGGTCGACATAGCGGCCCGGCGTGAGGCCCGTCTCGGACTGGAAGGCGCGCGCGAAATGACGGGGCGAGAGGCGGGCCCGAGCGGCGAGCGCCTCGACGCAGAGGTCCTCGCCGGGGTTCTCGGTGATCCAGTGCTGGACCTCGCGCAGTGGTTCGCGCCGGGCGGTCTGGGCGGTGAGCTGGGCGCTGAACTGGGCCTGGTTGCCGGGCCTGCGCAGAAAGACCACGAGGTGCCGGGCGATGCTGAGCGCGATGTCCCTGCCGTGGTCCTCCTCGACGAGCGCGAGGGCCAGGTCGATACCGGCGGTGACTCCGGCGGAGGTGGCCAGCCTGCCGTCGCGCACGAAGATCGGGTCCGGGTCGACCTCGACGGCCGGGTGACTGCGGGCGAGGTGCTCGCAGACGGTCCAGTGCGTGGTCACCCGGTGCCCGTCCAGCAGTCCGGCCTCGGCGAGCAGCAGCGCGCCCGTGCAGACGGAGACGAGCCGTTCGGCGTGCGGGGCGTGCGCCCGCAGCCAGTCGACGAGTGCCGGGTCGGGGGTGCGGGTGCCCTCGCCGCCGGGGACGAGGAGGGTATGGGGCCGTTCGGCGTCGGCGAGGCCGCCGTCCGGGACGAGGACGAGGCCGCTGCTCGTACGGACCGGGGCGCCGTCGAGCGAGGCGGTGCGCAGTGCGTACCCGGACCCGGGGAAGCGGGAGGCCCCGGCGAAGACCTCCACCGGCCCGGTGACATCGAGGCTCTGGACGCCGTCGAAGAGGACGACGAGTACGGATCGCTGCGTCATGGCTGCCATCCTGGTCGGCCCGGAGTATGGCCGCAATGACGAAGAACCCACCTTTTCTGCCATGCCACGATCACCGTGAAGTTCGGCGCCGCCTGGGGTTACCAACCATACCGACCGGTCGGTAATGTGCCCTCATGACTACTCTGCCGCCTCGCGCCGGACGCCGCTGTCACAACGCCATCAACCCGCTGCACTCGACGGTCTACTTCTCCCCCGACCTCGGCAAGGAGCTCGGGGAGCTCGGCATCGACGACTCGAACGCCGCCTACTTCGCCGCGCGTTCGGCGGCGATGGGTGCCGTCGGTCCGGGCACGGTCACCGCCGCGTTCTACAACTTCAACCACGACCTCGTGGCCCGGCACCTGCCCGCCGTGTGGTCCGTCGCCTCGCCGCAGGCGGTCCTGGACGCCCGGCTGCGCGCCGCCGACACCACCCTGCGGCGGCTGCTGGGCGAGGAGATCATCGCCTCCCCGGAACTGGCCGAGGCGGCCGAACTGGCGCTGCGCGCGACCGAGGGGTGCACCCGACACGCCCGGCCGCTCTACGCCGCGCATGCCGATCTCCCGGTGCCCGAACAGCCGCATCTGGCGTACTGGCACGCCGGCACGCTGCTGCGCGAACACCGCGGCGACGGCCACCTCGCCGCGCTCCTGACCGCCGGGTTCGACCCGCTGGAGGCACTGGTCAGCCACACGGCGTCCGGCAAGGGAATGTCCTCGCGCTGGGTGCTCGCCACCCGCGGCTGGCACCGCGACGACTGGGACGAGGCCTGCGAGCGGCTGCGCGGGCGCGGACTCCTGGACGCCGACGGCGAGTTGACGGAGGCGGGCGTCGCGCTCCGCTCGGAGCTGGAGGAGGCCACGGACCGGCTCGACGCGGCCCCGTACGAGCACCTGGGCGCGGAGGGTGTGGAGCGGCTGACCGAGCTGGGGCGCGGGTTCCTGTTCACTGCGGCATCGGCGGGCGCGTTCCCGGCCGATCTGATGGGCAAGGACTGAGAGCCAGTCGGGCCGACAACGGGGGTGGCCGGGCGACACGGCGCCCGGCCACCCGGCACAATGCAGGCGAAGGGGCCCTGCCCCGGCATGCACAGCCAGTAGAGCCAGTACGAGAA